>DAOMOD010000034.1:1275-25124 GCA_035444205.1 Lysobacteraceae bacterium | reverse complement strand
AGACACTGTGGGTAGGTACCGCGACAGGGCTGTTCCGTGTGCGCGGCGACGTTGCGCCACACATCGATCCCGTGTCTGCGCTGGCCGGTCATCGCATCATGGCGCTGGCATGGTCGGGGCAGCGTCTGTGGGTGTTGAGCGAAATCGACACCTGCCAGGTCCTTGGTCTCGATGGCGATCTGTCGGTGACGGTGGCGGCGCAGCCGGCGCCATGCACCATCGCCCTGCTCGCCGGAGACGACGGGCGCCTGTGGGTGGACGTGGACCGCGCATGGGATCCGCGCCATGACACGGCCCCGGAGGCGCCAGGCGAGGATGTCTGGGCCATGCATCGGCATGGCGACTGGCTGCTGGTGGCCAAGGAGGCCGGCGTGCGCCGGCAGCGCCTGACCGATCCTCCGGGCGACAGTCCGTGGTTGTGGCGCGGTCTGCGCAGCGACGGCCGCCAGACGCTGAGCAGCGAGACCCTGGCGATCGCCAGCGATCGCGACGGCGGCCTGTGGCTTGGCACCTACGACGGCGTGTTCCATTTCGACCCCTGGGCGCCGGGATTCCGACTTCTCGGCAAGGGCACGCCGTTCGAGGATCTTCTGGCGACCGTCGCGGTGTCGTCCCTCTGGTCGCACCCGGACCAGCCGGAGCTGTGGATCGGCACCTTCGGCCATGGCCTGTTGCGCTGGCGACCCGACAGCGGCGACCTCGACATGTTCCGTCACGACCCCGGCGATCCCGAAAGCCTTTGTTCCGACTACATGTTCAGCGTCACCGGCGAGGAAGATGCCGTCCTCGTCGACGGCCACTGCCGGGTCGAGGCCGACGGGCGCGTCACGCGCATCGCGCGGCCGCCCGAAGGGGTGGTGCGGTCGAGCGTCCGCGACGCCATGGGAAACCTGTGGCTCACCGCCGGCGACGGGCTGTACCGCCGCATTCAAGGCGGTTTCGAGCGCGCTCTCGAGGGAGCCTTCGAAGCGGTGTTCGCCGATCCAGGCGGCGCGCTGTGGCTGGTGCAACGCGGCGACGAGGCGCTGCATGCGGTGGACCAGCTCACCCGTTTCGATCCGAACGGCGCTCCCTTGCAGCAGGTCCGCCTGGGTGTGGAGGAGAACGTCTGGGACCTGCTGGCGGACTCAGGCGGGCTGTGGATCGCCACCGGCAGTGGTCTGCTGCATCTCGACCACGCCAGCGGCGCGGTGCAGACGCACCTGCCCGAGGACGAAGACGCCGGCCGCGTCTTCTACAGCATCAGCCGCGACGGTCGCGGACGCCTGTGGTTGGGCAGCAACCGCGGATTGCTGCGTTTCGATCCGCACACGGACGGCGGCGGCTCGTTCCGCCTGTATGACCCCGACGACGGCATCGGCAACTGGGAGTTCAACCGCCGCGCACGCTTCCGCAACCATGTCGGGACGCTGTTCCTGGGCGGCATGAACGGCGTGACCGTGCTACAGCCGGAACGCATCGTCGACGACAGGCGGACGCCACCGGTGCACCTGCACCGCGCGCAGATCCTCGGGGCCAACGGCGAACTGGCAGTCGGCCTGTTGCAACCGGTGCGTCTGGAACTGGGTCCTGACGACCTGGCGCTCAGTCTCGAGTTCTCCGCGCCGTTCTTCACCCGCGGCGATCGCCTGCGTTACCGCTATCGAATGCAGGGGTTCGACGGCGACTGGCTGGACGCAGGGCGCAAGCGTGTCGTCCGTTACACCAACCTGGATCCGGGCCAGTACCGCTTCGAGGTCCAAGCGATCAGCGCCGAGGGCGTCGTCAGTGCACAAGCCGCGACCGTCGACCTGGTGGTGGCGCCGCCATGGCACGCCCATCCGGCCGTGCGTGCACTGGCCGCTCTGCTGCTGGTCGCCGTGCTGGCACTGGCCTATCGATTGCGCGTGGCGCGGCTGCTGGCGCTGGAACGCATGCGTCTCGGCATTGCAGGTGACCTGCACGACGAACTGGGCAGCGAACTGGCGGCGATCAGCGTGACCGCCGCGCTGGTCGAACACAGCGATGGCATCGGCGGCAGGGAACGCAGCCATATGGTCGCCATCCGCCGTTCGGCCGAAGCGGTGACCCAGGCGCTGCGCGACATCGTCTGGTACGTGAACCCGGACAAGGATCGCCTGCACGCACTCATCGAGCGCATGCACAGCCACGCCCGCGTCGCGCTCGGTGACATCGAAGTCGACTTCCGCGCGCCGACCGATGGCAGCGATCTGCCGCTGCCGATGGAGACCCGCCGTCAGGTCTACCTGATTTTCCGCGAAGCCCTGAGCAACCTGGCCCGCCACGCCGGCGCCACCCGCGCGCGGATCGAGATCCGCATGGAGGGCGAGCACTTCTGCATGGACATCGAGGACGACGGCAATGGCTTCGACCCCGCCTCCGCTGGCGAGGGCACCGGCATCGCCAGCATGCGCCGGCGCGCCGCAGCGATCGGCGCGCGTCTCGACATCGACTCGGAATCGGGGCACGGCACGCGCCTCGGCCTGGCGCTGCCGATGACACGTTCGCGTCGTGGCGGCAAGCGCCTGCGCCGGCTAGATTGAACGCCATGGCAGCCCCTCCCGAAATCGAAGTCTGGATCGTCGAGGACAATGCCAGCCTGCGCGCGGTACTGGTCGAGGTGATCGGCGCGCAGGCGGACATGCACGTTGGCCACGCCGTGGGCCGCGGCGAGGACTTCCTGCAGGCGCTGGACCAGGACGATCCGCCCGATGTGGTGCTGATGGATCTCGGCCTGCCCGGCGTATCCGGCATCGACTGCATCGCCCGCGCCCACCGCCAGTCGCCGGCTACCCGGGTGGTGGTGCTGACCATCCACGAGGAGGACGACAAGGTGTTCGACGCCATCTGCGCCGGCGCCATCGGCTACCTGCTCAAGCCCTCCACCCCGGAAGACATCGTCGCCGCCTTGCGCGAGGTGATGACCGGCGCCGCGCCGATCAACCATTTCATCGCGCGCAAGGTGCTGGCGCGCTTCTCGCGCGCCCTGCCGCGTGAGGAGGCGCACGACGGCTACGGCCTGAGCGGCCGCGAGCGCGAAATCCTGCTGTTCCTGGTCGACGGCCTCAACCTGCGCCAGATCGCCGGCCGTTTGGGCCTCTCCTACCACACCATCTCCAACCACGTGCGCAACATCTACGCCAAACTGCACGTGCGCTCGCGTTCCGGCGCCGTGGCCAAGGCGCTGCGCGAGGATCTGGTCTAGCGCGCTCGCGTCTGAGGCTCCCCGGTAGGAGCGGCGAAAGCCGCGATCATCCCATCGCTTCGATGTCGCCTTCGGGTCGCCCACAAGGTGGGCTCCTACGAAAGCGGGGCGTTGTTGGAGCCCACTCGTGGGCGACCGTGCGCTCGCTTCGCAGCAGCGCCTGATCGCGGCTGTCGCCGCTCCTACGCAAATCCGACGCGTGTTGTCCACGCATGGGTCTGGCCTTCGTTGCCGCCTCGACAGCCCCTCCCGCCGACCGCGTAGCGTATTCACGTCATTGCCGGCGCGCCGCCAACGCGCTGAACTTCGCCATGCGTCCCCGAGGATACCGCCATGGCGACCTGCATCCGTTTCCGAACCCTCGTTCTGCTGGCTTCCATGCCGCTGCTCTGGGTCATGGCCGGCAGCATGGCGTGGGCCGCGGTGCACAACGTGACCAACGGCAACGACGCCGGGCCGGGTTCGTGGCGCCAGGCCCTGCTCAATGCCAGCGGCGACGTCGACCCGGTGGTGATCGGGTTCCTGCCAGGTATCAAGGTTCAGCTCACGTCCGGTGACGCGCAGTACACCGGCACTCAACCGATCACGGTGAACGCCGGCAATGCTCTGATCGATGGCGGTGGTACCGGCAGGATTCTGCTGGCATGGGATGCCCCGCAAGTGACGATCAACAACCTGCGGGCACGCCGGGGATCCGGCACCCACGGTGGCGTGATCACGACCTACGGCCACGTCATCGTGCAAGGCTCGGTGTTCACCGACAGTACGGCGGAATACGGCGGCGCGATCTATGTCGGAACCGATGGCGGCGACATCACGATCATTCAGTCGACCCTGGCACGCAATCACAGCAGTGCTTCCTTCACCGGCGGCGGCGCCGTATACGCTGGCGGTGGGTCTGTGCTGTTGGATCGCGCGATCTTGCGTGACAACAGCGCGGATGGACAGGGCGGCGCCGTCTACCTCTACTGGTTCACGTCCGACGTGGAGGTTGTCGACTCGATTTTCGACAACAACCGTGCCATCGGGGGCGGCGGGGCGATCTTCTCAGGCGGCTCGGTGATCTGCACCCGTTCCAGCTTCAGCAACAACCGCGCCATGGCAGGCGGTGGCATCGCCAGCAACGGCGACCAGGTCGAGCTGCGGCAGTGCACGTTCAGCGGCAATCACGGCGGCGCAGGGGGGGCGGGCGCCGTCGACGGCAACGAGCTGCGGGTGCACCGGTCGAGCTTTCTCGCCAACACGACGACAAACCGCGGCGGTGCGCTGTTTCCGCGCGAAGCGCTCAGCGTGACCAACTCGACCTTCTTCGGCAACGAGGCGTCCGAAGGCGGCGCCATCTACAACAACTCGGCGGGATACAGTTTCAGCATCAGCCATGCAACGTTCGCGGGCAACAGCGCCGGCGACGGCGCCCATCTCTGGCTCGAAGCCACGCCGAGTCTGTTCGGCAACGTGCTGGTGAACGCACTCGGCGCAGCCGGCTGCACCCTGTATTCCGGATCGTCCAGCTCGCTCGGCTACAACTACGATACCGACGGCTCCTGCGGCCTCGGTGGCGGGCCGGGCGACGTCAGCAATGGTCCCGACCCGCAATTGCTGGCAGCCGCCGACTACGGAGGACCGACCCTGACCATGCGGCCGGCGCAGGGCAGCCCGTTGATCGATGCCATCCCGCTTGCCGCCTGCCACGCCACCATCACCATCGATCAGCGCGGCATGGCGCGGCCGCAGGGCGGCGCCTGCACCATCGGCGCGGTGGAGCTGGCGGCCGTATCCGCGCTCATTCTGCTGGCCGAGCCCGACACCTTGCCAGGCGGATACCCGGCCATCAGCCGCCTCCACGCCAGCCTGCGCGACGCCTCCGGGGCGCCGCTGGCGGGCGTGCCGGTGACTTTCTCGATCACTTCCGGTGCCGGAACCCTGGACGCCACCTCGGCCACCACCGATGCCAACGGCGATGCATACGTCAAGTACAGGACCTCCCGCCCCGATGCCGGCAACGTCGTGGAAGTCGCGGCGGTGGCCGGTGCCCTTGGCGACAGCGCACGGATCACCGTGGCCCCGGCGACGATCATCCTGGTAGTCGCCGCCGCCGATGCCGGACCGGACACCTATCGGCAGGCCGTCATCGACGCCGAAGACGCGACCGGCCCGGTGGTCGTCGACATCGCCGCCGGCCTGACCATTCAGCTCAGTTCCGGCGATGTGGTCTACCAGGGTGTCGAGCCGCTCGTTCTGCACGGCGGTTCGGACGACGCAGCGGCAGGGATGAAATCGCGCATGAAGTCCGGTGCGCCGGTGGGCAGTCCCGTCCTTGATGGCGGCGGAGCCCACCGCATCCTGCTCGCCGAGTCCGCCTCATCGGTCGAGGTCATCAACCTGGTCCTGCAGAATGGCAACGCCGATCTCGGCGGCGCGGTGTACACCGACACCGGCGATATCGAAGTCATCGACAGCACCCTCAGCGGGAACAGCGCATTCGAGGGCGGTGCGTTGTACTCCGAGTTCGGGTCGGTGCGCCTGCGCGGCGCGCGGTCGACCGGAAACAGCGCGGTGGATGGGGCCGGTGGTGCGGTCTATACCGCCAACGATGTCATCATCGTGGAAGCCAGTACCTTCGAGTCCAACTACGCGGACGATAAAGGCGGTGCCCTGTTCTCCCATGAAGGCATCAGCGTGCGCGACTCCACCTTTGCCGGCAACAGCGCCGTGTATTCAGGCGGCGCGATCTCCGGAGGGCGCGACATCAGCCTCGTCAATTCGACCCTGCACGGTAATGCCGCCACCGGTGCCTCGGCGCAGGGCGGCGCCATCCGGAGCAGCAGCGGCGGAACGCTGAACCTGCGGCATGTCACGCTCACCGGCAATGCCGCCGCACTCGGTGCGCAGGTCTACAGCGACGGCGACATGCGCGCCTTCGCCACGCTGTTCGCCGACCCGGTGGGCGGCAACAACTGTTCGGTCGACGCCATCTCGCTCGGCTACAACTACGACACCGGCAATTCCTGCGACCTCGCCGACCCCACCGACACCGTATCCGGCGGCGACCCGCTTCTGCTGCCGCTGGCCGACAACGGCGGCCCCACCGCTACCCGTCTGCCCGATCCGACCAGCCCGCTGGTCGACGCCATCCCGACCCAGGACTGCGACCCCGGCATCACCACCGATCAGCGCGCTGTCGCGCGCCCGCAGCGCAGCGGTTGCGATATCGGCGCCGTGGAACTGGCGGAACTTCCGGTGCTGATTTTCCGGGACGGTTTCGAGTAGCCTGCATTTCGCATGGCGCTCGCGCATAATCGGGCGATCCGCAAGGAGAGCCCGCCATGCTGCTCGCGCTGCTCGTCGCCATCGTACTGTTGATCGCCCTGCTGTACCGGGGCTTGGGTTTCCTGGCCTGGCTGCTGCCTTCCGGCGTCCTGCTGGTGGGCTGGCGCCTTGCCGGGGTGGAGTCCCCCAACCTGTTCATCGGCGTGATCGTCGTGCTGATCGTGCTGGCTGCGTTGTTCGGGCTGCCGCCGCTCAGACGCCTGCTGATTTCGCGCATCCTGATGAAGCGCATGGCCAAGGTGTTGCCGCGCCTTGGCGACACCGAGCGCATCGCGCTCGACGCTGGCACGGTGTGGTGGGACGCCGACCTTTTCGGCGGCCGGCCCGACTGGCAGAAGCTGCTCGACTACGAGATGAAGCCGCTGCCGGAACGCGAGCAGGCCTTTCTCGATGGTCCGGTCAACGCGCTGTGCGCGGCCATCGACGACTGGGAGGTGCACCAGTTGCGCGACCTGCCGGAGACCGTGTGGGCGTTGATGCGCGAGCACCGCCTGTTCGGCATGATCATCCCCGAGGAATACGGCGGCCTGGGCTTCTCCCAGCTCGGTCACGCGCGGGTGGTGACGAGGATCGCCTCGCGCTCGGTGACCGCAGCGGTAACGGTGATGGTGCCCAACTCGCTGGGACCTGCCGAACTGCTGCTGCATTACGGCACCGAGGCGCAGAAGCGCCACTACCTGCCGCGCCTTGCCACCGGCAAGGACATTCCCTGCTTCGCCCTGACCGGCCCCGAAGCCGGCTCCGACGCCGCCGCCACACAGTGCGAGGGCGTGGTGGAGAAGCGCCGCGTCGGCGACGAGGAAATCCTCGGCATGCGCCTCAACTGGAAGAAGCGCTACATCACGCTGGCGCCGGTGGCGACCCTGGTCGGCCTCGCCTTCCGCCTCAAGGATCCCGACAACCTGCTCGGTCACCGCATCGATCCGGCCCTGCGCGACAGCGCCGCGTACAGGCGCGACGGCGATCTTGGCATCACCTGCGCGTTGATCCCGCGCGACACGCCGGGCATCGAGATCGGCCAGCGCCACGATCCCATGGGGGTACCCTTCCACAACGGCCCGATCGTCGGCCGCGACGTGTTCGTGCCACTCGATACCATCATCGGCGGACTCGCTGGCGCCGGCCAGGGCTGGCGCATGCTGATGGAGTCGCTGGCCGCCGGACGTTCAGTGTCGTTGCCGGCGCTGTCGGTGGGCGCCGCGCAGATGGCCACCCGCGTGGTCGGCGCCTATGCCACCGTGCGCGAGCAGTTCGACACGCCGATCGGCCGCTTCGAGGGCATCGAGGAACCGCTGGCGCGCATTGCCGGCATGACCTATCTGATGACCGCGGCGCAAAATCTCACCTGTGCGGCGCTCGACCTCGGCGAGAAGCCCTCGGTGATCTCGGCCATCGTCAAGTGCTATCTCACCGAGGGCATGCGCGACGTGGTCAAGGACGCCATGGACATCCGCGCCGGCGCCGCCATCCAGCGCGGCCCGCGCAATATCCTGGCGCGTGCCTGGGAAGCCGCCCCGATCGGCATCACCGTCGAGGGCGCCAACATCCTTACCCGCTCGATGATCATCTACGGGCAGGGTGCGATCCGCTGCCATCCCTTCGTGCAGCGCGAAATCCGCGCCATTGCCGAAGGCGATCTCAAGGCGTTCGACAAGGCGATCTGGGGCCACATCAATCACGTCGTCACCTGCACCACCCGCGCCAAGCTGCTGGCCTTCACCGGCTCGCGCCTCGCCGGCGTACCGGACCTGGCCGATGCGCCGATGACCCGCGCGCTGCAGCACCTGTCACGCTTTTCGGCGGCCTTCGCCGTGGTGTCGGACGTGGCCATGGGTGTGCTCGGCGGCTCCCTGAAACGGCGCGAGAAGATTTCCGGTCGCCTTGCCGATGCGCTCGGCTGGATGTACCTGGCCTCCGCCGCCGTGCGCCGCTACCACGACGAACCCAAGACGCAGTCGACCTACGTGTTCGCCCAATGGAGCGTCTACACCGCGTTGTACCGCGTCCAGGAAGCGCTGCTCGGCGTCATGGAGAACTTCCCGGTGCGCTGGATCGGCACCCTGCTGAAGCTGGCCGTGTTTCCCTTCGGTGCGCGCTTTCGTCCGCCTGGCGACCGCCTGGGCGGACGCGTCGCGCGCGAAATACTGGAAGACCGCGAGGCGCGCCGGGCGCTGACCACCGGCATCTTCGTGCCGCCGTCCGATGAACCCGGCCTCGGCCGGCTCGAGGCCGCACTGGAGAAGGCCATGGACGCCCTGCCCATCGAGACCAAGCTGCGCGACCTGGTACGCGCCGGCGAACTCGATCGCGCTCCCGGCCACATGCTGGACGACATGGCGCTTGCCGCCGGCTTGATCACCCAGGAGGAATACGATCGCCTCAACGAGGCGCGCGACTGCCGCCTGGAAGTGATCCAGGTGGATGCCTTCGATTTCGACGCCTACCGGAATATCCATTGAATGCCCTCGGTACAGGGGCAATGAAGGCCGTAGGGGCGCTCTGTCGGCGGCGCGCGATCGCGGCTTTCGCCGCTCCTGCAGGCAAGATTTGACAGCATGACCCACGATCCTTTCCTCGACGCCGCCATCGCCGAAGCCGAAGCCGGCCTGGCCGAGGGCGGCATTCCCATCGGCTCGGTGCTGGTGCACGAGGGGCGCATTCTCGGCCGCGGCCACAACCGTCGCGTACAGCGGGGCAGCACCGTGCTGCATGGCGAGATGGACGCGCTGGAGAATGCCGGCCGGCTGCCCGCCAGCACCTATCGCGCGTGCACGCTGTACACCACGCTGTCGCCCTGCGCCATGTGCTCCGGCGCCATCCTGCTGTACGGCATCGCGCGCGTGGTGATCGGCGAGAACCGCACCTTTCTCGGCGAGGAGGCGCTGCTCAAGAGCCGCGGCGTCGAGTTGCATGTGGTGCAGGATTCGCGCTGCATCGAGCTGATGCGGAAATTCATCGCCGCACAGCCTGCACTTTGGAACGAGGATATCGGGGAGTAGCCGGGACTCGGGGCTCGGGACCCGGGTAAAGCGAAAAATGGACGCCGCCGTTGCAGGTCGGCATCACCATGCCGACACAGGCTTCTGGCCAAAAAAACGCTGAGCGATCAGTCGAGTGCAAGAGCACCAATTTGCCGAGAAGCCTTCTGTCCGCAATGGACATCCATTGTCAGAGCGCCCGGCGACGCGCACCCGGGTCGCCCACAAGGTGGGCTCCTGCAAGCGTTGTCGCAGGTCGGCACCACTGTGCCGACATCGTGCCCCACGGGCCGACGACGGCGGCATGGTGATGCCGCCCTACGGGCTGCGCCACGTCCTTTGCGGACGATCCCGTCAGTGGTGGATTGCGGCGAAGCCTGGGGTCACAACCCCGCGGCGGTCTCCTCGATCAGCCAGTCGACGACCTTGCATAGCGCCTTGGGCTCGTCCGCGCCGCGCTCGCGCGCTACGCTGTAGATGGCGAGCTGGCGGTGCGCGCTGGTGCCGCGATCGAGAATCTCCGGCGCGCGGCAGACTTCGTCCAGACAGCCCAGTGCCTCGGCGTCCTCGCGCACCATGTCGATCAGTTCGGCGAGCAGCTCCGGGTACGGCACCAACGCGCCACGGCCGAAATCGAGCAGGGTGCCCTCGCTGCCATAACGCTGTGCCCGCCAGCGGTTCTCGGCGATCAGCATGGTGGAGTAACGCCGCCAGGTGACGTTGCGGGTCTTCAGGCGCCACAGGTAGCGCAGCACCGACACAAACAGTGCCGCCACGGTGATGGCGTCGTCGATGTGGGTCGACACGTCGCAGATGCGCAGTTCAAGGGTGGGAAAGCGCGCCGATGGGCGCACGTCCCACCACAGCTTGCTGGCATCCTCGATGATGCCGTTGTCCACCAGCAGGTCGACGTGGCGACGGTACTCGCCGTAACTGTAGAAAGGCTCCGGCAGGCCGGTGCGCGGCATCTCGTCGAAGGCGGCGAGGCGATAGCTCTTGAGGCCGGTGTCGCGACCACGCCAGAACGGCGAGGAGGTGGACAGGCACAACAGGTGCGGCAGGAAGTAGCGCACCTGGTTCAGCAGGTCGATGCGCAGGGCGTCGTCGTCGAGGCCGACATGGACGTGCTGGCCGCAGATCAGCATGCGCTGCGCCGGCGCGCCGATGTCGCTGAACAGGCGCGTGTAGCGTTCCTTGTCGGTGGCGCGCTGCGGCGTCCAGTCGGCAAAGGGGTGCGTCGAGGCGGCGATGGGCGCGGCGTCGATGTCGCCCGCGGCCTCCACCACGGCGCGGCGCAGCGCCTTCAGCTCGCGTGCGGCCTCCTTCAGGCAGCTCGCCGGACGGGTGCCGACCTCGACCTGGCAACGCAGCAGCTCCGGACTGACCTGGTCGTCGAGCCTGTCCTTGAGCGCCGCCATGAACTCCGGCGGCGGATCGGCCACCAGGTTGCGGGTGACGCGATCGACCAGCAGGTATTCCTCTTCGATACCGACGGTGAAGGGCGGTGTCTGCGCCATGCTGCGGTCCTCATGCGGGCGCCGTTTCGGCGCGGAAAGCGGTCAGGGCGTCGGCGAGCACGGCAGCCCAGCGCTGCTGCTGGTCCGGCGCCTCGACCAGATCGTGACGGATCTCGATGAGCAGATGCTCCAGGCCTCGCGCCGTGCCGTGGTGTTCCAGGGTGTAGCCGAGGCGGTCCTCGCCGGAGTACGGCAGGTTCTCCTCCACCTCGATGCCACGCGCGCGCAGCAAAGTCAGGAAGCGCCGCGATGGCGCCTCGCAGACGCGCCACAGCACACCGGCGCGCCACGGTCGAAGCTGCCCGCCATAGACCGGCGTGAAGGTGTGCACGGCGAACAGCAGCGGCGCGACTCCCGCCGCAGCGACCGTGTCGAGATGGGCAGTGATGGCGCGATGGTAGGGCTGGTGGTAGCGCTGCCAGCGATGCCGGCGTTCAGTGGGGTCCACGCCTTCGTTGCCGGGCACGTGCGTGCCATCGGATTCGGCAAGGATCAGGTCGGGGTCATCGACATCGCGGTTGGGGTCGCATACCAGGCGCGACCAGCCGTGCAGAAAGGCCGGGCAGTCGAGCTGCGCCGCAAGCAGGCGGGTCACCGCGGCGGCGCCGGGATCCCAGGCGATATGGCGCAGCCGGTCCTGCGCTTGCAGGCCAAGATCGCCCAGCACCCCGGGCACGGCCGCCGAGGCGTGATCGCACAGCAGCAGCAGCGACCGGTCGCGCCCAGGCAGGTACTCGAAATCCGCATCCCCACGCGTTTCCGTCATGTCCGCAGGCTAACGGCCGGCCGTCGCTGCGGCAATCCCGGCCCCGATTCCCACGACTGCTCACGGCGGGGGCTTGACATGCATTATGATCATAATATGATATGCATCATATGAACGCCAGCTCCCGCCAGCAGCAGAAGTCCGAGACCCGCCAGCGCATCCTCGCCGCCGCCGAGGGCGCCCTGCGCCTGCGCGGCATCGAAGCACCCTCGGTGAGTGAGGTGATGGCGGAGGCCGGTCTGACCGTGGGTGGCTTCTATGCCCATTTCGACTCCAAGCAGGCACTGATGCAGGAGGCGCTGGCCGAGGTTCTGGCGGCGCAGCGCGAGGTGATGCTGGAGGCCGTCGAGGCGTCGCCCGGTCCGCAGTGGCGCCAGCTGGCCGCGCGCAAGTACCTGTCGCGCGGGCACCGCGACGCGCAGCAGGCCTGCTGCCCGCTGCCGGCAGTGATGAGCCAGTTGATCCGGGCCGACCCCAGCCTGCGCGGGCTGCTGGCGGAGCACCTGGAAGCCTTCATCGTGCCGATGATCGGCGCCGACGAGGATGCCGAGAGTGCGCGCCGGACGGCGCTGGCCGATCTTGCGCTGATGATCGGCGCCTACAGCCTGGCGCGCGCGCTGGGTCCCCTGCCCCTGTCCGACGAACTGCTGGCCGCGGCCCGTCAGGCCGTGCGCTGACACACCCGAATCGAGGCCCACCCCGCCTCCTGCCCCGGAGTTCCCCCATGAACGCACTGTCCACGCTGAGAACCACCAACCGCCTGATCGGCGGGATCGCCCCCGCATTCGCCGCCCATGTCGCCCGCGGCCTGCTGCTCAAGCCGCACTTCACCCAGGTGCCGCTCAAGTGGGAGGCCGAAGCGCTCGCCCAGGCCGAGCCGATCACCTTCCGTTTCGGCCTTCCCGCCCTGCGCTGGGGCGAGTCGGGCCCGGTGGTGCTGATGATGCACGGCTGGGGTGGACGCGGCGCCCAGTTCCACCTGCTGGCCGAAACGCTGGCTGCACGTGGCTTCCAGGCCATCGCGCTGGACGGTCCGGCGCATGGCCGGTCGAAGGGGGGCATCGCCCATCCCTTGAGTTTCGCCGAGGCCCTGCTGGAGGCTGCATCGGAACTGCGCGACGTCCGCGCCGCCGTCGGCCACTCGATGGGTGGCGCGTCGATGCTGTTCGCCCTGGTCGAAGGCCTCGCCGTGGAGCGCGCGGTCGCCATCGCGGCAGCCTCCAGCATGCGTGGCGTCCTGCAGCGCTACGCCCGCACCCTGGCCCTGCCCGAGGCGGCGGCGCGTCGCTTCATCCAGGGCTACGAGCAGGTGGTTGGACGGCCGGCCGATTCGCTGGACATCGCTTCGATGGGCCATGCGCTGCGCGCCGAAGGTCTGATCGTGCACGATCGCGACGACTGCGAGGTGCCCCATGCCGAGTCGCAGCGCATCGCGGCCGCCTGGCGCGGTGCGCGTCAGCTCACCACACAGGGCCTTGGGCACAACCGCGTGCTGCGCGATGCCGCGGTCATCGCGGAGATCGTAGGCTTCATTGAAGGCGGATCGGCAAGGAACAACTCGACGCAATGAGCGCCGTCGCTGCCGGGGTGCGCAAAGCGCACCCGGCATGCCTGCGAAACGATGTCAGCCGCGCCGCGCCGGCCGGTATGGCGCGAGCGTGTTCACCAGGTTGGACAGGTTGGGACGGATGGCGTCGACGGCCTGCTGTTCGGCATTCAAGGTAGTGAAGTCCACCTTCTGCCGCCAGCCGGCACCCAGCGCGCGGTTCTCCACCACCGAGTAGGCGCGCAACTGCAGGTTGGCGCTGTACAGCGTGGACGCCTGGCCGTAGTAGGTCAGCACTTGCGAACCCAGCGGCTCGGCGCGTACCAGCACCAGCAGTTCGGCGTCGCGGTGGATGCGCCGCATCAGCGCGGCGAGATCGACGTTGGCGTCGCCGCGAATGCCGGACAGGCCGGGAATCAGGTCGACCTCGACCAGATCGAAGCCCTGGTCGGCCAGCAGTTCGGCGACGCGCTGTTCGGCCGGCTGGGTGAGGATGGGATCGCCGACGCCGAGCACGATGACGCGCGGAATGGCCGGTCGCGGCGGCGGCGCCGGCTCGACGCGCACCGGCGCGGCCACCGGCGGTTCCACGCGTGCCACCTGCGGCGCCGATTCCACGGCCTTGGCCAGATCCTGGTCCTGAGGCTCGTCGAGCGGCGCGGGCTCGTCGTATCCGTACTGCGCTTCGTCGTCCGTCGCACCTGCGTTCGCTGTCTGGTCGTCGATACCGCCGAACAGCGCAAGCGCGCCGCCGTTGGACGCCACGGCACGGTCATCGTCCGCGACCTGAAGCGTCCTCCCCGATTCCTCCGGTTGCCGATCGTCCGCGGTGTCGGCATCGACCGCCATGGCGGCGGGCTCCACCTTTTTCAGGCCGGACGAAGGTTCCACGGCCGCCGTCAGTGTGCCGGGCAGTTGGATCGGCAGATAGTCGCGAAACGCGAAAGCGCCGCCCGCGAGTACCACGAGAATCACCGCGGCAATGGCCATGGGCACCACCGGCGAGGACCGTTTGCGTTCGACCGGCCGCGCGCGCGCGGCGGAGATTCCGGTGGGCGTATCCTCGCTCGGCGCCGGGATCGGCGCCGGCCTGGCCACGGAAGCCGCTTCCGGCTGCGCTGCACGCAGCGAGGGCGGCGTCGGCTGACCGACCACGGTGGCCGCGGCAGGTGCGGACTGGCGCTGGGTGCGCACGGTGTAGTTGCCGGTCTTGGCGGCCAGCAGCGGATGCGCGGCCAGGTCGGAGGCCAGCTGGTGGCAGTCCTGATAACGGTCTTCCGGCTCCTTGGCGATCATCCTGCCCAGGATCGCCGCGATCTGGTCGTCGACCGCATCGCACAGTTCACGCACGTCGGGAATCTCGGCGCGCACCACCTCCAGCATCAGCCCCAGCGGGCTCTCGTCGGTAAACGGCGTGCGTCCGGTGAGCATCTCGAACAGCACGATGCCCAGACTGAATATGTCGGAGCGCTGGTCCACCGGCTTGCCCAGGCAGACCTCGGGAGAGAGATAGCCCGGTGTGCCGACGAACTCGCCGGTGCTGGTCAGCTTCTTGGAGATGTCCTGCGCCGACAGTGCGATACCGAAGTCGGCGATCTTCACCGATCCGCGGTTGGAGATCATCAGGTTACCGGGCTTGATGTCGCGATGGATCACGCCGCGATCGTGCGCGGTGGCAAGCCCCATGGCGGTCTGGTGGACGATGCTGAGCGCCTGGTCCGGGGCCAAACGGCCCTCGCGCTTCAGCATGGCCGACAGCGACTCGCCCTCGACGAACTCCATGGCGAAGAAGGGTTGCCCTCCCTCCTTGCCGATGGTGTAGACCTGAATGATGTGCGGGTCGTTGAGCGAGGCCATGGAGCGCGCCTCGCGCAGGAAGCGCTCGACCACGGTGGGATCATGCGACAGCGACTCGGCCATCACCTTGATCGCAACATGGCGGTGCAGATCGGGCTCGAAGGCCTTGTACACGGCGCCCATGCCGCCGCGACCCAGTTCGGCAACGACCTGGTAATGGCCGAATTTCTCTCTCATGGCTGCGCGCCTCGTTCGCAATCGGATGACGAGTGTTACGCAGTGTAGCACCGGGTCGGAAGCGCCCGGCGTACGCGGGTTTCGCCCCCATTCAGCTTTTCGCGAAGGGCATGTGAAGGACCCATCAAACCCATGTATGGGGATCGACGGAACCGCTCCGGAGAATCCCGGGGCCGCTCTCGGTTACCCTGTCGCATTCGACGAGGCCATGACACCCGGGGGATGGGCATGCGGCGCAGAAGATTGTTGGTCGGGGGTGGGGCGGCGGTATTGGCCGCTGCCTGTGCGCGAAAGGAGCCGGGAGGCGAGGAGACGCGATCGCGCGAGCGCTTCCAGTGGAAGATGGTCACCTCCTGGCCGGCCAACTTTCCGGGCCTCGGCACCGGCGCGGCGCAGCTCGCACGGATGATCACCGCGGTCAGCGGCGGCCGCCTGAATGTGCGCCTGTATGCCGCCGGCGAGCTGGTCCCGGCCTTCGAGGTGTTCGACGCGGTGTCGCGCGGCACCGCCGAAATGGGCCACAGCGCCGCCTACTACTGGAAAGGCAAGTCCGAGGCCGCACCGTTCTTCTGTGCGGTTCCGTTCGGGTTCAATGCGCAGGAGATGAATGCCTGGCTTTACCAGGGCGGTGGCCTCGACCTCTGGCGCGAGGCCTATGCACCGTTTGGCCTGCGCCCCTTTCCGGCCGGCAACACCGGCGTGCAGATGGCCGGCTGGTTCAAGCGCGAGATCAACTCACTGGCCGATCTGCGTGGCCTCAAGATGCGCATCCCCGGCCTCGGCGGCGACGCCATTGCCCGGCTCGGCGTCACCACGGTTGCCTTGCCGGGGGCGGAGATCTTCACCGCCCTGCAATCCGGGGCCATCGATGCATGCGAGTGGGTCGGGCCTTACAACGACCTTGCCTTTGGCCTGCATCGCGCGGCGAAGTATTACTACTACCCCGGCTGGCAGGAGCCCGGCCCCACGCTCGAGTGCATGGTCAACCAGCGCGCCTTCGACGCCCTGCCCGAAGACCTGCAGGCTGTGGTCGAGACCAGTTGCGCGGCGGTCAACGACCTGATGCTGGCCGACTACACCGCACAGAACCAGCGCGCGCTGAAGACCCTGGTCGAGGACCACGGCGTGCAGTTGCGCCGCCTTCCCGAGGAGGTTCTCGACGCCCTCAGGCGTGCTTCGGAGGACGTGCTCGAGGCGTCCGCCAATCGCGATCCACTGGCCCGCCGCATCCGCGACTCGGTGCGCGATTTCGAGGCGCAGGTGCGCCAGTGGCACGCGGTCTCCGAGGAGGCGATGTACGCGGCGCGCGGCTGACCCGGACGCGCGCGTTCGATCGGTACTTCCGGCGGTTGCCGGGCGCCAGCACGCGGCCTAGATTGACAGCCCTTCACATTCCCGGAGTGGACCATGAGCGTCGTCCTTCGCTGGCTGCTGCGAATCACCGCAGGCATCTTTCTGTTGGCCGCCGGCCTCTTTGTCGTAGCCTGGGTGGTATCCGAGCGCCAGCTTGCGCGGGTGTATGCAGTCGACGACCCGCCGCTTGCGATCAACCGCGATCGGGAAACGCTGGCGCACGGTGCCCACCTCTATGTGACGCGCGGCTGCGCCGACTGCCACGGCGCGGACGGCGGCGGGATGGAAGTGCTGGATGCCCCGGGCGTGATGCGTCTGGTCGCTCCCAACATCACGTCGGCCGTGCTGCGATCCCGCTACGACGCCGACGCCATCGCCGCGGCCATCCGTCACGGCGTGAAGCCCGATGGCCGCCCGCTGTTCTTCATGCCTTCCTGGGACTGGCAGCACCTCTCGGACGCGGACACCGCGGCACTGGTGGCCCATGTCCAGTCGCTGCCGGGCTCGCGCCACGACCCCGGCCGCTACGAGATCCGCCCGCTGGCACGAGTGCTGACCCTGTTCGGCCAGTTCCCGCTGACGCCCGCGGATCGCATCGATCACAGCCCACGTCGGCGCGAGGCGCCAACGGTGGCGGTCAGCGTCGAGTATGGACGCTACCTGACCGGCACCTGCATCGGATGCCACGGCGCCGACCTCGCCGGTCAGCGCGTGCCCGGCACGCCACCCGACATCCCCCAGCCTGCACGCCACCTCCGATGCGCTTGGTGCGTGGACCGAAGCGGACTTCGCCCGCGCCCTGCGCGAAGGCCGCGCGCCCGACGGCCGCGAGTTCCATCCGATCATGCCGTGGCGCGCGCTCGCGCAGATGACCGACATCGAGATCAGGGCGTTGTGGGTGTATCTGCGGACGCTGGAGTGAGGCGAGAGGGCAAGTCCGCAGTGGAACCTGCTCACGGGCGAAGGCCCGTCGCCATGCAGTACCGGCGGATCGCGGCTGTTGCCGCTCCTACCCCAGGATCACGCCCCCAATAGGAGCGGCGACAGACGCGTCCGTCCCTTTGCGTCGATGCCGAACGCCGGTCGCCCACGAGGTGGGTTCGGCCGCTTCGCGTCTGCGCCGGGCTTCCCCCGGACCTACGCAAGACATGCGCCCTGTAGGAACGGCGACAACTGCGGCCGCCCCGTCACCCTAACCATCGCCGTCTCGGGCCTGCGCCCCGCGATCGCCGAGCGCGAACAGGTAGACGACGGCCTGGTCGTCGTCTTCCTTGCCTCCCACCGCGGCGTACAGGCCGCGAGCTGGGGCGTTGCCGACTTCCGTCGCGACCCAGGCGTCGGCGCACCCGAGTTCACGGCCCTGTTCCAGCAGGGCTTCGACGAGGCGCGTTCCAACCCGATTGCGATGAAACCGTGCGGAGACTCCCACTTCGTTGACGAAGAGCTGCAGCGGCTTGTCGGGATGGACATAGGCGATGCCCGAGGCCATGCCGATGACCTCGCCCTGATGAACTGCCACCACCAGCAGATTCGCGGGGTTCGCAAGAAACGCCTGGAGCAGATCGGGCTGCACCGGGTGGTCGAAGACGTCGCCATCGACGCGATCGAGGAGATGGGCATTGCCCGCGCCAACCCTGTGGATTGCGATATCGGCATGGTCCAAGGCGGTGGCCGCCACGCTGGCTGGCAATGGTGTCTCGCCTGTCTGATTCACTCGAACTCAAATCCGTCCGTGAAGATCGCATCGGGATAGGTTCTTCGCAAGAACCCCCGGATCTCTCCGCCGGGCGCGAACATGCTGTGGATGTTCAGGTAGGCCGAGCCGCCCTCCAACCCGGTCTTCAAGGAAGCGAAGGCGTTCAGGAGGTCGCCCCCGTTGTTCGTCACAAAAGCATCGTTCCAGCTGGCGGCTTGCAGCATGTCGAAGGTCCGGTCGTAGAAGCCGGATGTGTCGCCAGATGGAAAGTCCGGGAAGGTGGGCACCGTCGTCGCAGCACCAACATTGCCCGTGCCAGGTTCAGCCGTGCAGCAGTGGACATGGGCCACAGTGACGTTGCCGGTGAGGCCAAAGAACGCAGTCTGCACCCGCATCGTGAAGTTTCCGGCATCCAGGGTGACGATACCCAGTCCGACACCGTCGCTGATCACCGGCGGGGATTCATGCGCGCCTCGAAGGACAGTGGTGTACACAATCGGTGCGGATTGCAGGCTGCCAGGCATCGCAATCACCGCGGCAACGGCCAGATAACGGAATCGCAATCCAGGCATGGTTCGCTCCGCGAATGGGCCAGCGCCAAGGCTACACGCATTCGCAATTCCTGTCGTGAGACCGGGCACGCTCAGCGACAAGTGGCGGCGTCAGGAAGGGGATCGGCGACACCCGGAATCCGACCCCGCCGCAGGAAGAACCAAGCCCAAGGGGTCGCAACGCGTGGAGTGTATTGCTCCTGGCATGCGCTGCCCATCGCGCCAGATACCGACTCGCAACGGGAAGCCGCCAGTGGCCCTAGTACAACACCCCCGGCAGCCACGTCGCCAGCGCCGGCCAGGCCAGCAACAGGCCCAGCATCAGCAGCTGCAGCGCAATGAAGGGCACCACGCCGCGATAGACGTCCGCGGTGGTGAGACCCGGCGGCGCCACGCCGCGCAGGTAGAACAGGGCGAAGCCGAACGGCGGGGTGAGAAAGGAGGTTTGCAGGTTGATCGCCATCATCACGCCCAGCCACACCGGGTCGACGCCCATCATCAGCAGCACCGGGGCGACGATGGGCACCACCACGAACACGATCTCGATGAAGTCGAGCACGAAACCGAGCAGGAACATCACCAGCATGACCACCAGCAGCGCGCCGTAGACGCCGCCGGGCAGGCTGTCGAGCACGGCGTGCACGGCATCGTCGCCGCCATAGCCGCGGAACACCAGGCTGAACAGGGTGGCGCCGACCAGGATCATGAACACCATGGTGGTGATCAACACGGTGGTCTCGCCGACGTCACGCAGGGTGGCCAAGGTCAGCCCTCGGCGCAGTGCTGCGAACAGGGTGGCGCCGACCGCGCCCACGGCGGCGGCCTCGGTGGGGGTCGCATACCCCCCCAGGATCGAGCCGAGCACGGCCACCACCAGCAACAGCGACGGCAAGGCCGCGCCTAGTGCGCGCAGCCAGACGCGTTCGTCGGCATCGATGGCGGCGCAGGGCGCACGCTGCGGCGACCGCCAGGCCACCCAGATCAAGTAGACGAGGTAGAGGCCGACCAGCACCAAGCCCGGCATCAGGGCACCGGCGAACAGGTCGCCGATCGACACCGCCTTCGGCGCGAAGATGCCCTGCTTCAGTTGCGCCTGCTGGTAGGCGTTGCCGAGCTGGTCGCCAAGCAGCACCAGCACGATGGACGGCGGCACGATCTGTCCCAACGTGCCGGAGGCGCATACGGTGCCGGCTGCAAGCCTTGGATCGTAGCCGCGCTTCAGCATCAGCGGCAGCGAGATCAGGCCCATGGTGACCACGGTGGCGCCAACGATGCCGGTCGAAGCGGCCAGCAGCACGCCGACCAGCAACACCGAGATGGCGAGGCCGCCGCGCAGGCGCCCGAACAGGGCGGCCATGCTGTCGAGAAGCTGCTCGGCGATCTTCGAGCGCTCCAGCATCACACCCATGAACACGAACAGCGGCACCGCCAGCAGGGTTTCGTTGCCCATGATGCCGAACAGGCGGTTGGGGAAGGCCTCCAGGTACACCGGGTCGAAGATGCCGAGGCCCCAGCCCAGCAGGGCGAACAGCAGGGCCACGCCGGCCAGGGTGAACGCCACCGGAAAGCCCGCCATCAGCGCGCCGCACAGGACCAGGAACATCAGCAGGGCCATGAGGCCGTTCATGCGCGCCCTGCAGCGTCGGGTGTCGCCCTGCGGACAAGCATCCAGGCGCGCAGCGCCTGCGCGACTCCCTGCAGGAACAGTAGCGCTGCCGCCAGCGGGATCAGCGCCTTGACCAGGTACAGGGCCTTCAGGCCGTCGGCCTCGCGCGACGCCTCGCGCACCTGCCACGAGGCCCACACGTAATCGAGACTGATCCACAGCACGAAGGCGCAGAACGGCAGCAGCAACAGCACGCAGCCACCGAGTTCAAGCATCGCCTGGACGCGAGGGCTCATGCGCGTGCGCAGCACGTCGACGCGAACGTGCCGGTCGCGCCCCAGCGCCCACGCGGCACCCAGCAGGAACACTGCGGCATGCAGGTGCAGGGCCAGCTCCTGCATCGCCGTGGCGCCGGTGTCGAACGCGTAACGCAGCACCACCACGGCGAACACCAGCAGCACGATCAGCGGCACCACCCAGGTCAGCACGCGACCCACCACGACGCTCAGTGCGTCGAGCCCCCCGGCGATGCGCTCAAGCATCGAGGCCGAGCACGAAGTGGAAGGAGGACACGTGCATGCCGCGCGCGAAGTAGAAGGCATGCGCGGCGTGCCGCCAGGTGCCGGAATCGAGCTGGATGCCGGCGCAATGGAGGCGCCGCGCTTCGGCCGTCAGCCAGTCGAACACGGCACGACCCACGCCCTGCCCGCGGCTGGTCTCGGCGGTGACCAGATCGTCCACGTACAGCAGCCGGCCGTGCGCCAGCATGTGCTGGATGCGGAAACCCGCGGCGGCAAGCGGCACATCGTTGCGCCAGGCGCCGATCAGGCGGTAGCCCTCGGCGCGCTGCGCGCTGACGGCAGCGACAAAGGCGTGTTCATCCAGGTGCGGGCGCAGCTCCCGCATGACGGACCACAGCGCGCCTGCGGCCGCCTCGTCGGCGGCCTCCCGGACGCTCAATCCCATTCGTAGATGGTGTAGTAGACCGGGCGCACCGGCCCGTCGCCGTCGCGACTGTCGAGACGACCGTCGCCGTTGGTGTCCATCAGCGTGTAGGGCACGCCGCGACGCGGCGTCACCCGCACCATGTACAGGCGGCCGTCCTGGCGGTACTCCTCGACCACGTCTCCATCGACGCGGCGGATGGTCACCTGCGGCGCCTCCTCGTCCGGCGGCGGCACCTTCTCCGGCAGTTCCTCTTCCACCGGCGTTGGCGGTGCTGGCCGGGTCTGCGTCGGCGTCTGCGCCACGGCGAGCCCGAAGGCGGTGAGCAACACGATGGTCAGGGCGATTCGCATGGTCCTTCCTCCCGGCGCGGCGTCGATCACGGGCTGCCGCGCCCATGCCGCCAAGGATCGCATATTCGAACTGAATGGAGTGTTGGACCGGCTCGCTGCGCCAGCATGCGGCATCCTGCCTGGACGCTTCCGCTTTTCGTAGGAGAGCACCCTGTGCGCGACCCTTGTCGCAGGGTCGCGCACAGGGTGCGCTCCTACAGAAGCGCGGCAACTTGCCACGCTCCATGGACAGGAGCGGCGACAGCCGCGATGACCCCGCCGCATTTCGCGGCTGTCGCCGCTCCTACCCAAGAGCGCGAGCATGTCACCAGGACCCGGTCGCCTGGAACGGAACCTTCGTCAACGGACGACATCAACAACCCCATCGCCGCATCGCCGTACAATCGGGTGCCTCCCATCGCGCCCGACTGCCCATGTCGCGTCCCAGGCTGTACCTGATCGACGGTTCCGCTTACCTGTTCCGCGCCTTCCATGCCCTGCCGCCACTGTCCAACAAGGACGGCGAGCCGACCGGCGCCATGTTCGGCGTGTTCAACATGGTGCGCGCCGCCCTGCGCGAGAGGCCCGACTACGTCGCCTTCGTGATGGATGCCCCGGGGCCGACCTTCCGCAACGAGATGTACCCGGAATACAAGGCCACCCGTCCGCCGATGCCGGACGATCTGCGCGCGCAGATCGAGCCGCTGGTCGAGATCGTCGAGAAGCAGGGCCTGCCGCTGCTGCGCGTTTCCGGCGTCGAGGCCGACGACGTCATCGGCACGCTGGCGCGGCAGGCGGTCGATGCCGGCATGGAGGTAGTGATCTCCACCGGCGACAAGGATCTGGCGCAACTGGTCGGCCCGCACGTCACCCTGGTCAACACCATGAGCAATACGACCATGGACGTGGCCGGTGTGGAGGCGAAGTTCGGCGTGCCACCGGAGCGCATCGTCGACTACCTCACCCTGGTCGGCGACAGCGTCGACAATGTGCCGGGCGTGGAGAAATGCGGGCCGAAGACCGCGGTGAAATGGCTGAGCGAATACGGTTCGCTGGATGCGCTGATGGAACGCGCCGGCGAGGTCGGCGGCAAGGTCGGCGAGAACCTGCGTCGCGCGCTCGATCACCTGCCGCTGTCGCGCGATCTGGTCACCATCCGCACCGACTGCGAACTGGACCGCGGGCCGACCGATCTGAAGCCGGGCACGCCCGACGTCGCGGCGTTGCGTGAGCTGTACCGGCGCTACGAGTTCAAGAGCGCGCTGCGCGAGCTGGAAACCACCGACGAAGCCAGCAGCGATGCACCGGAACCCGCGGTCGCGGCCGGCAAGGGCGAGTACAGCCTGGTGATGGACACGGCGGCGCTTGACCGGCTTGTCGCCGCGCTGCAAGGAGCCGAGCTGATCTGTGTGGATCTTGAAACCACCAGTATCGATCCGATGCGCGCAAAGATCGTCGGCCTGTCCTTTGCCACCGAGCCCGGCAAGGCATGCTACCTGCCGGTGGCGCACGAATACCCGGGCGCACCTTTGCAGCTCGATCGCGACGCCGTCCTCGAACGCCTGCGCCCGGTCCTTGAGGACGCCAAGCGTGCCAAGCTCGGCCAGCACATCAAGTACGACATGAACGTGTTCGCGCGCCACGGCATCGCGCTGCGTGGCATCGAGCACGACACCATGCTCGAATCCTACGTGCTGAACCCCACCGCCAACCGCCACGACATGGACACCCTGGCCGAGGTGCATCTTGGCTACCGCACCATCCGCTACGAGGAAGTGGCAGGAAAGGGCGCCAGGCAGATTCCCTTCGCTGCCGTAGGCATCGAGACCGCTTGCGACTACGCCGCCGAAGACGCCGACATCACCCTGCGCCTGCACCGGTCGCTGTGGCCGCGACTGGAAGCACAAGCCGGGCTGGCGACCATCTACCGCGACATCGAGATGCCGCTGGTGCCGATCCTGGCCGCCATGGAGTATCACGGCGTGCTGAT
>DAOMOD010000034.1:0-1254 GCA_035444205.1 Lysobacteraceae bacterium | reverse complement strand
AGAGCGACGAACTTGGCAAGCGCCTGCACCAGATCAGCGAAGAGGCCTTCGCCCTGATCGGCCGGCGCTTCAACCTGGATTCGCCGAAGCAGTTGGGCGCCATCCTGTTCGATGAGCTTGGCCTGCCGGTGTCGGTGAAGACGCCTTCGGGGCAGCCCTCCACCAACGAGGAGGCGCTGGAGGCGCTGGCCGATCAGCACACGCTGCCGCGCCTGGTGCTGGACTATCGATCGCTGGCCAAGTTGCGCAGCACCTATACCGAAAAGCTGGCCGAGCAGATCCACCCGGATACAGGCCGCGTCCACACCAGCTACCACCAGGCGGTGGCCGGCACCGGCCGACTGTCCAGTTCCGACCCCAATCTGCAGAACATCCCGATCCGTACCGAGGAGGGCCGGCGCATCCGTCGCGCCTTCATCGCGCCGCCAGGCCACCTGATCCTGGCCGCCGACTATTCGCAGATCGAGCTGCGCATCATGGCGCACATCTCCGGCGACGAGGGCCTGTTGAAGGCCTTCCGCGAAGGTCAGGACATCCACCGCGCCACCGCCGCCGAAGTGTTCGGGATGAAGCCGGACGAGGTCGGCGCCGAGCAGCGCCGCGCAGCCAAGGCCATCAACTTCGGCCTCATCTACGGCATGAGCGCCTTCGGACTGGCACGCCAGCTCGGGCTGGACAGGCGCGAGGCGCAGGACTACATGGACCGCTACTTCGAGCGCTATCCCGGCGTGCAGGCCTATATGGAAGACACCCGCAAGCGCGCCCACCGCGACGGCTACGTCGAAACCCTGTTCGGGCGGCGCCTGTACCTGCCCGACCTGAAGGCGCGCAACCCGAACCTGCGCCAGGCCGCCGAACGTGCCGCCATCAACGCACCGATGCAGGGCAGCGCCGCGGACATCATCAAGCGCGCCATGATCGCCATCAGCGCACCCGGCGTGCTCGGCGAGAACGCCACCATGATCATGCAGGTGCACGACGAACTGGTGTTCGAGGTGGCCGAGGGGGACATCGAGCGCGTGCGCGAGACGGTGGTGCGGACCATGGCCGCGGCCGCCGACCTCAAGGTGCCGCTGGTGGTCGACGCCGGCGTCGGGCCGCACTGGGACGCGGCGCACTAGGGGAGAGGGGGTGAGGGTTCGATCGTGCTGCGGCGCCTCGCTCCGGTCGTACCCTCTCCCCAACCCCGTTGCCAAGCTCAGCTTCGCTTCGCCAAACAACCCCCGGCCCCCGCGCTGGCGCGAGGGCGCTCTT
>DAOMOD010000033.1:23373-26498 GCA_035444205.1 Lysobacteraceae bacterium | reverse complement strand
TACGAAGCGAAGGGACGGTCGCGGCTGAAGCCGCTCCTACAGGAGCGCGGCGTTGTAGGAGGGGCTTCAGCCCCGACCCTGGTATCATCTGAAAGCACAGATAAATGACATAATATACATTATGCGCATATTAGTGCACGAATGGCACGACCACTCCTGGGCCGGTTCCTGAGGCACTCCTGCGCTTCGCTTTGTGGCCAGGCCAGCTTGCGACGCAACCTTGTCGCCATTCGTCCTCGTTCGAGCGCCTGCGCCTGTTCGAAGCGGTAGAGGAATTCACGCATGAACCTGTCAAGACCTGTTGGTGCAACGCTCCTGTCGATGCTGCTGGCCGGGACATCGGCGACTTTCGCCGCCGATCACGAAGTCACTCTGGTCGACTTCTTCTACCAGCCCGCCGTCCTCCATATCGAGGTCGGCGATCGCGTGATCTGGCGCAACGTGCAAGGCATCCACAATGTGGTTTCCGACACCGGCCTGTTCAGTTCGGGAGATCCGGTGGGCGGCAACTGGACCTTTTCCCACACGTTCAACGACGCCGGCGATTTTCGCTACTTCTGCAGCCTCCACGGCAACCCGGGCGGCATCGGCATGTCCGGACGTATCGTGGTTGCCGCACAGGAGCCCTCACCTCCGCCGGAACCCGAACCCACTCACCAGATCTGCTTCGAAACCAGCGGTGCCTGGTTCAATCCCCAGTCGTCCGGTCAGGGCTTTCTCATCGATGTCTCCCCCGACATCGGTCTGTTCTTCGTGGCCTGGTTCACCTGGCAGGAAGAAGCCGGCGTGCACGATTGGCTGACCATCCAGGGGGGCTTCGAAGGAAACCGGGCAGAGGCGCCGATCCTGCGCTCCTCTGGCGGTCGATTCAACGATCCGACCGAAACTGAAATCGAGCAGGTCGGCACGGCCGTCTTCGAGTTCGCGGACTGCGGCAGCGGCGTCATGGAGTTCAGTTTTGCCGATGGACCGCAGGGCAGCATCGACATCGTGCGGCTCACTCCGGTGCCGCAACGCTGCCTCGAGGTTTGCCAATCGGGCGAGTAGCTCGATGGCGGACCCAAGGAAGTCCGCGCCAGGGCGCCTGTCCTACTCCTCCAGGGCCTCCAGTGCGGCTCGCTTGCCGATGCCGCGAACAGCAGCGAGCCTTTCACGCTGGGCTGCACGCGGAGCGGCGTTGCCGGTTTCCCAGTTCCAGATGGTGTTGCCCGACACACCGACCAGCGTCCCGTACTGCTGCTGGGAAAGTCCCAGTTTCTCGCGGTGCTTGCGCAGCCATACCGGAGAGAAACGAATCTGCCGGGCGGAACCGTCGTCGGGTACCGCCGCCGGCGCGCGCTCGGCGCCCGCGCGCTTCTTCAGCGCGCGAAGTTCCCGCTGTAGCGCCTCCCGTTCCCGTTTGAGGGAGGCAATGTCGCGACGATGCTGGGATACCGCCTTGCGCAACGGTTCGATATGGCCTCGCAATTCCTTGCGGGCAATCCTGCCGATTTCTTCTTTCAAAACAGTGGCAATGTTGGGCACGGGCAATTCCCATGAATGGACGGGCTTTCAGTATGGCTCATTGGCGCCTTGAAATCACACGGAATTCCCTTCATGGCCGGGGTGAACCATGGACATCGATTCATCAGACAAAGGTGACGGCGTGAATCGGCGGCAGCCGGCAGTCTGCGGCCGTCCAGTGTTCGCCCTGGTCCGCGGTGGTCCACAGGCCGCCGGTAGTGGATCCAAATGCGAGGCGGTCACCGCTCGAGTCCACGGCCAGTGCGTGGCGCAAGATCAGGTCGTAGGCGTGGGTCTGGGGCAGACCCTCGCGCAGCACCTCGAAGCTGCGGCCGCCGTCGCGGGTGCGCGTGACGACCACCTGCGCATCCACGGGCACGCGCCGCTCGTCCTTGATGGCTGGCACAAACCATGCGGTGTCGGGTTGGTGCGGATGCACCGCGACGGCGAAGCCGAATACCGAAGGCGGCACCTCGTGAATCTCGCGCCAGTTGCGCGCACCGTCGTCGCTGACGAAGATGCCGTTGTGATGCTGTACCCAGAAGCGGTCGGGCGACGCCGGGCATTGCACCATGCGGTGAGGGTCCTGGATGTTGGGGTCCCCTGCCCGCTCCGGCGGCATGTACTCGGCGCGCATGCCGTGCGCGCTTTGCTCCCAGGTGGCGCCATCGTCGGCGCTTTGCCACACCCCGGCGCAGGATATGGCCAGTCGGATGGCGCCCGCATTGCGAGGGTCGATGCAGATCGAGTGGATTCCAGGCGAGTCGTAACCACCTCCGAACCATTCCGCGCGTTCCGGGCGATTCCACAGCGTGCGAACCAGCGACCAGCTCTGTCCACGGTCGTCCGAGCGAAACAGTCCACCCGGCGCCGTGCCTGCCCAGATCCGGCCGGGTTGATCCGCGCTGCCGCTGGCCAGCGACCAGATCAGTTTCAGGGTCGCCGCCTGCGGCGGCTTGCTGTCGCCGGTGGCGACGGTGTCCTCGGGTCCGTACTCGGGCGCGGCAAGCTCCTGCCATGTCGCGCCCTCATCGTCGGTGCGATGCAGCTTGACGCCGAAATGGCCGAGATCCAGTGCGGCGTACCAGGCACCGTCGCGCGGATCGACGTGCGCCAGGGTGACGTTGTCGCCCAGGAAGTGCACCGCCGCCACCGTCCAGCCGCCCTGCCCCGGCTTCAACACAAACAAACCCTTGCGCGTGGATACCAGCAAGCGATCCGCCATCTCAGCCTCCCGACAGCGCCTGCATCAGGTACACCTCGGCACCGGGCGCGAGCGGCACGGCGAGGCTGCGCTTGTCGCCGATGGCATGGCCGTCGACGAAGACCGCAACATGGTGACGCACGACCCCGGCATCGTCGAGTACATAGCCGCGCATGCCGGGATGAAGCGCAAACACGCGCGCAAGCGCCTGGTCGAGCGAACCCGCTTCCACCTCCAGGACGATCTCTCCGCGCTCGCCCCGTTCCTCGCCGGACAGCCAGCGCGCCAGGGCCGATGCCAGGACGACCTTGACCACTACCCTACCCCGGCCGCCGCAGGAAGAGCTTTGCAGCCTTGGCGGCGGGGCGGGATGCGAGGCGCCCGCGGGAGGCGATCAGGTGGGTGAAGTCGTCCAGGG
>DAOMOD010000033.1:13455-23358 GCA_035444205.1 Lysobacteraceae bacterium | reverse complement strand
CACGAAGTACAGAAGCTGGATGCCGTGACCCAGCACGATGTCGGGAAGCATGAAACGATTGCCGACCAGGTAGTCGTTCTCGCTGAAATGCTTGTCCAGTCGTTCGAGCATCGGCTGGGCCGATGCAAGGGCTTCCTCGCGACGTTGCGCATCGGGCTTGAGCGAACTGTACTGAAAGATGCTGAACGCGGCGGCATCGAAGGTGGTTGCGGCGAACATCAGCCATGACAGGTAGCGCGGACGTGACGGCGAATCGACGGGCTCGGTCAAGTCGTTGTCGCCATGCTGCTCGATCATGTACTGGCAGATCGCGACCGACTCCCACATCGATTCCATGCCCCACTCGATCGCCGGCGCCAGACCGAACGGGTGGCGCTGTCGATGCAGCCAGAGACGGTGTTCGCCACCGGCGTAATCCAGCGCGTGCTCCTCGATCTCGATTCCGAGTTCGTGCGCCAGCCAGCGCACGCGACATCCCCGGTCGAAGGGAACGAAGCTGAACAGTTTGATCTTGTGCAACGCCACCCTCCCCAGTACGACTCCTTCATCATTCACGTCGAATCTTGCGCGAGCGCGGCCACGGGCACAAGCGCGGTCAGGCTTTGCTGCGTGCTCCTGCCGAGCCAAACGGGGCTCTTTCATGTTTCGATCCCTTTGCCAGGCTTGCGAGAGCCCTTGCGATGACACCCGCGAAACGCTCAAAGTGGCACCGCGCAGCGGACGCAGGAAGTACACCCAGACATGTTCCAAGACCAAGCACTGATCCTGATCATTCTGGCCGGCACCGTGGCCATGTTCCTGTGGGGGCGCTGGCGGCATGACATGGTCGCGGCCGCCGCCCTGCTGGCATGCGTGGCTGCGGGCCTGGTGCCTTTTTCCGAGGCGTTTGCCGGATTCGGCCACCCTGCGGTCATCACCGTGGCCTGCGTGCTGGTGCTGAGCCAGGCGCTGCAGAACACCGGCGCCGTGGACCTGCTGTCGCGCAAGGTGCTGCCGGCCAGGGCCGGGCCGACGGTCAGCATCGCTTCGATCACGGCCCTGGCCGCGCTGCTGTCGGCCTTCATGAACAACGTGGGTGCGCTGGCCCTGTTGATGCCGGTGGCGTTGCAGATGGCCAACAAGCTCAAACTTCCCCCGGGAAGGGTGCTGATGCCGCTCGCCTTCGGTTCCATCCTGGGTGGCATGACCACGCTGATCGGCACCCCGCCCAACCTGATCGTTTCGGGTTTCCGCGCAGAGACCGGAACCGGCAGCTTCGCCATGTTCGACTATGCGCCGGTGGGACTGGCCGTGGCCGGCATCGGCGTGCTTTTCGTCGCCCTGTTGGGCTGGCGCCTGGTGCCGGCACGCAAGCGTGCCGGCGCGGAGTCCTTCGAGACCAGCGCGTACCTCACCGAAGTGCGCATTCCCGGCGACAGCAAGGCCATCGGCATGCGCCTGCACGAGGTCGAGTCACGGCTGGAGGAATCCGGTGCGCAGATCGTGGGTTTGGTACGCAACGATGTGAAATTCAACGCGCCTCATCAGAGTCGCAAGGTGCTTGAGGGCGACATTCTGGTGGTCGAAGCCGAGGCGGATGCGCTGGGCGATGCGTTGAACGTGCTTGGCGCCAGGTTCGAAGAGGATCGGGCAGACACCAAGGGCGACCCTGAGAAAGGCTCGGCGGCAAACGACGACGGGGTCAGCGTGGAACTGGCGAAGGATGATACGTCTACCACCAGCGACGAGATCGTGCTGGCCGAATGGGCGATCCTGCCTGGATCGGCGCTGGTGAACCGCTCCGCCAGCGACATCCTGCTGCGGACCCGCTACGGGATCAATGTGCTGGCCGTGTCCCGCGAAGGCAGACGCTCGACCGCACGCCTGCGCACCCTGCCCTTCCGCGCCGGCGACGTCTTGCTGATGCAGGGTCCGCCAGATGTACTGGCCGAGTTCGCCAACCATTTCAACTGCGTGCCGCTGGCCACGCGCGACCTGCGCATTCCCGATCGGCGCAAGATGTGGGCTTCGGTAGTGATCATGGGCTTTGCCATTGCCGGCGCTGTGCTGGGTCTTGTTCCGGCGGCGATATCGTTCGCCGCCGGCGTGCTCGCCACGATGGCGGTCCATACGGTGCCGCCGCGCGCCGTGTACCAGGCCATCGACTGGCCGGTGGTAGTGCTGCTGGCAGCGCTGATTCCCGTTGCCGCCGTCCTGGAGGCCACCGGTACCGCGGCGACGATTGCGCGTTTCCTGATCGACAACGTCGCACAGGGCCACGCGATTCTCGGTCTGGGGTTGATCCTGGTGGTGACCATGACCCTGTCGGACCTGATGAACAACGCTGCCACCGCGGCCGTCATGTGCCCGATCGCGATCGGAACCGCCACCCAGCTCGACGCCAGCGCCGACCCGTTCCTGATGGCGGTGGCAGTCGGTGCTTCCTGTGCATTCCTGACCCCGATCGGCCACCAGAACAACACGCTGATCCTGGGTCCGGGCGGATTCCGTTTCGGTGACTACTGGCGTCTGGGGCTGCCGCTCGAACTGTTGGTGATCGCGGTCAGCCTGCCGATGATCCTGTGGGTGTGGCCAATGTAAGGTCCGCCGGGCGCGTACGGATCCCGGGTTCGGGCAGCGGCTGTCGTTTCGAGCAAGGCCTCAACGCAGCGTGGCGAGAAAGGCCACCAGTGCATCGAGGTCGGTCTCGCCGAGATCGGCGTAGCCCTGCTTCATCATCGCCGTACGCCGCGACATCCGGTCGGCCACTTCGGGGGCGCCGACGGTCCAGTGCAACAACTCGTCGGCACCCAGGCGGGCACCCACGCCGTCCAGTGGATTGCGCGGATTGCCGTCGCCGGCGATCGAGTGGCATCCGGCGCAACCTTCCCTTGCAAAGACCTCGGCGCCGCGGGCAACCTGTTCCAGATCCGCTGCAGGCACCGGCCTTGTTGCGGCGGCAGCAGGTGCGTCTGCGCTGGCCTCGAAACGGGTGGCGATCAGCGCCGACAGGCCCAGCACCAGCACACCGGTGAGAATGGCCAGTCGTCTTGCCCATGGTTCGCGCATGCTTGGTGTCCCAGGTAGTGGATATACAGGGGCGGCGGCACCGCAACGTTCCGACTCAGCCCTTTCGGCGCGTCAGGCCAGATCGAAGATCTCCGAGTGCACCCTCGACAGCGGCACCCCAAGTGCACGCAGGCTGCGTTCGGCCAGACGGATCATGGGCGTGGGACCACAGACGAAGTAGTCGAGTTCGGAGCGATCGGCCGGCAGGTGGCGCATCAGCACCTCGCGGTCGACGAAGCCGCGCTCGCCCTGCCAGTCGGGTGGCGGTTCGGTCAGAACGTGCACCACCTCGAGTCGGATACGGCCGGCGATGGCCTGGATTTCCTCGCGGAATGCGGCGATCTCCAGCACCCGGTTGCCGTAGAACAGCCAGTGCCGGCGTGTGTCGCTGCGTGCGGCGAGGGTGCGCAGCATGCTCATCACCGGCGCCGCGCCGACGCCGCCGGCAATGAACACGTAGCCAGCCGCGCGCGGATGCCGGTCGATGCTGAAGTTGCCGTAGGGCCCATCGACGTAGGCCACCTGATCCAGCGGCGTCTGACCGATGCGATTGGTGAAATCGCCCAGTTCCTTGATGGCGAATTCCAGGCGCCGCGCGCCCGGGGCGGAGGCGATGGAGAAAGGATGCTCCTTGAGCGCATAGGGCGAACGGCCCAGGCTGAGCCAGGCAAACTGACCCGGATGAAAATCCATGCCGTCGTGCCCTGTGGGTTCCACCGCGATGCTCCAGGTGCGCCCGGCCTCCTTGCGTACCTCGACGACCCTCCACGGCCGGCGCAGGGAGAGCCAGGGACGCACCAGGCGCACATGGGCGATGAGCAGCAGCCAGAACAGGGCCAGCGCCATCCACACCCAGCGCTTCAGTGGCTCGTTCAGGTAGTGCGCGGAGCCCACCACATGCGCCACCGACAACAGCAGCGCCACGCTCGACAGCAGCCCGTGCCAGAGTCGCCAGGCGTCGTACTCGATACGAAGCGGCTTGCGCCACAGCGAGGATACGATGACCACGCCGAACAGCACCACGGCCACACGTCCCGCTGTCATGTACCAGGGCGCGCTGCGCGGATCGAGGCCTCCGCCTACCTGTGGAAACACCACGGCGACGATCGCCACGTGGAGCAGGATCAGCAGGAAGCCGATCACCGCCAGATAGCGATGGAAGTAGTAGATGAGGTCGATGCCGAAGGGTGCGGTGGCACGGCGAAAGCGCGCGGTCAGGGCGAACTGCACGCCCATCATCGACAGACCGGCGTAGCCCAGCAGCATGGAAAAATCCCACCAGAAGCCGCCGCCACGAGGTAGATCGCCGGTCATCAGCACCAGCAGCGGGACGAATACCAGCGCCAGATAGACCAGCAGCCAGGTGAGCGATGAGCGTGTCATGATTCCAGGGCGGTGTCGGCCGTGCGCGTATGACCTGCAGAATTGTCGCAGTTCGCCATGGCGGGCGCGACACAAAAGCGGCGCGCAGCAGGAGCGCACCTTGTGGGCGACCGTATCGTCGCTTCGAAGCCATGTCCGTGTCGCCCACAGGGTGGGCTCCTACGACAGCGGCGCGCTGTAGGAGCGCACCATGTGCGCGACCGTATCGTCGCTTCGAAGCCATGCCCGTGTCGCCCACAGGGTGGGCTCCTACGACAGCGGCGCGCTGTAGGAGCGCACCATGTGCGCGACCGTATCGTCGCTTCGAAGCCATGCCCGTGTCGCCCACAAGGTGGGCTCCTACGACAGCGGCGCGCTGTAGGAGCGCACCTTGTGCGCGACCGTATCGTCGCTTCGTTGTCGCGCCCGTGTCGCCCACAGGGTGGGCTCCTACGACAGCAATGCCCTGCAGGAGCGGCGACAGCCGCGATCATACGTTCCTTCCAAGCGCCAATCGCGGCTCTGGCCGCTCCTGCCCCGAAGCACGAAGACCCAAGGCGTGTCCAGCACCGGGGACGGGTGCTGGACACGCGAACTGAGCGTGCGTCAGAACTGGTAGACCAGCGACAGCGTGATCACGTTGAGCCGGTAGTTCGGGCTGTCCTCGCCCAGCCCGATCACGTTGGCAAGCTGGTTGGCGGGGACATCGAGCGCCCAGTCGGAACTGCGGTACTTCTCGGCACTGAAGCGCGCGCGCAGGGTCATCTGCTCGCTGAACCGGTAGTCGCCGTGCACGCTCGCCGAATGCATGCGCGTCTTGAGCGTGGGCAGGGGCGCCGAATTCAGCGCCGCGCCGGTCGAGACATCGACGTCGCCCCGCGACAGCGCCACCACGTAGTCGGTGCCGAGCTTCCATTTCCGGTCCTGGCTGGTCCAGTTGGCGCCAATGCCGCCGGTGTCGATATCGTCGCTGTGCAGCACGGCCCAGCGCCGGGCCGGATCGTCAATGTCGAGCAGGCGGTTGGCGCCAGCACGGATCGAGGCGCCGACCTGGTCGAAGTCCATGTTCTCGTAGCTGTAGAAGCCGTATACGGTGGTCTGTGCCAGCGGCGCCCAGCTCACGTCCACCGTGTAGGCGCGGATGCGCGCCGACTGCAGGCCGAGTTCCGAACGCTTGTAGTCATCATGGCTGTAGCTGGCATCGAGGCCGATGCTCCAGCGCTCGCTGGGGCTGAAGTTGGCCATCAGACTGACGCGATCGCGATCGCGGTCGGCCAGGTGCGGCTTGCGCAGTCCGGGCGCGTTTTCCCATCCGCCCGGCACGGTCGCCACGTAGCCTGGCGCATAGCCGGACACGAAGGGTTCCTCGCCGTGGTAGGTGGAACCGCTGCGCTCGGCATGCAGCAGTCGAACGGCGGCGTTGAATCCATCGCTGAACTGGTGGGTCAAGGCGGCACCTACGCTGGTTTCGCGCGCCCGCTCGCGTTCGGAATGGGTGCGGTCGATCTCGCGCCTTTCCAGGTTGCCGGTCAGGCGGGTGCGATCGGCGAGGCGATAACCGGCATCGAAGCGCAGGCGGTGTTCGCGGTAACTGGCCGGCTCGTTGAAGCGGCGCCGGTTGCTGGTTTCGCCAGTGTCCTGGTTCTGCGAGTCGCCGCCGATGTAGACATACTCGTTACGCGGCGTGCGGTTGTCGCGGTCGTCGTAACGGTAGTTGGCGCTCCAGTTGAAACGGTCGCTGGTGCGCGAGGTCGCCCGCAGGTTCACCGAGGTGGTATCGATGCGGCCATCGAGCGAGCTGCGCGGCAGGGGCTGGGTGATGGACGCCGCCAGCTCCGGGTTTACCGTGAAGGGCAGGAAGGCGTCGTTCTGGCTCATGCGCCCCATGGCCAAGTCGGCGCTGATCCGGGTGCGCTCGGACAGGTTGTAGGCGCCGGCCACGCTGGCCTGGTGGAATCGGTTGTCGGGCGGCAGCGCGATGCGGCCGAACCCGGTGGGATGCCCTACCCCCGGCCCCCATCCGCCGATGGCGGCATAGGGATTCTGCCAGGTGAGTCCGGCATTGGCGTTGTCGAACAGCGACACGTAGTAGCGCGCCTGGAACTGCGCCTTGCGGTCGGTGTAACGGGCGGCGAACTCGAACTCGCGGGTCTCGTAGTCGACCGGCTCGGGAATGACGACGGCACGCGGGTTGCCGCCGGAGTTGCCGATCACCGCGCCGAACGACTTCAGTCCGTCCTTGCGTTCGTGGCGTGCGCTGCTGGTGAAGTCCCAGCGCTGCGAAAGGCGGCGGTCGAAGCCGACGCCGACGCGCTGGCGTTCCTGGTAGAAGTCCACCGGCTCCAGGCTGGGCAGCAACAGCGGCATGCCGGCGGTATTGGCGCCAGCCACCCAGCCCGAGGGAAGGGTGAGACGGTCGCTGCCGGCGCCGCGGAAGATGGTGGCCGCGCTGTCGCTGCGGAACGATGGAATCTGGTCGTAGTGAAGGCGCAGGCGATAGCTGCCCTGGCGCCCCCCCTCAAGGGCGACACTGCGCGAGCGCAGCCCGAGGTCGCGGCCGACGATCCGCCACCAGCCGGCATCCGGCGCGTCGTAGGCGCCGCGCTGGAACCAGTCAATATTGAGCACGCCATAGCCGCCCTCCTCCTTCAGGCCGGTATAGCGGCCAAAGCGGAAGGAATCGTCGCTGACGTACATGGCGCCGATTTCCACGTAGTTGCGGATTTCGGTCAGTTCGGCGATCAACGCCGGATCGGAAGGCGCCAGCGTGGGCTCATCCAGTTCGAAGAAGTCGTCGTCCTCCTGCGCCAGCACCAGCGCTGGAGCCGCCAGCGCAAGCATCAGGGCCACGCACAGCGGACGCAGCACGGGTTGCGACCGGGCGTTGGGTCCTTCGGGTCTGACTTTCATGGCACACCTCATGGACTAGCGGATTCGATGACCGTCAGCGCGTCAGACGCGGCCCGGACGGATGGTTGCTGCCGTGCACCTGCGAGTGGCAGTTCATGCAGTTCTTGCCCAGCACCTGCTGGGCGCCGGAGGGGATGCTTTCTCCTGGCAAACCGGTTCCACTGTAGGCAGTGCTCGGGTGCTGTTGGGCGATGTGACACTGCTGGCACAGCCAGGGACCGCGGTGGGTCAGCAGCGCGGGATGCACCGAGCCGTGCGGCTTGTGGCAGATCGTGCAATCCTCGCGGGCCGGCGGGTGCTCCCACAGGAACGGGCCGCGCTTCTCGGCATGGCAGGTGTAGCAGGTCTCGTTGACGGTGCGCTCGGTGAGGTTGGACGGGCCCACGGAGCCGTGCGGATTGTGGCAGTCGCTGCAGGCGACCTTGCCTTCCAGGATCGGGTGGCTGGACGGGCGCATGATCTCGGCGCGCTTCTCGGCATGGCAGCCGAAGCAGGCGATCGTCTGGGTGTCCTTGGCCAGTACCGCGTCATGACCGGTGTGCAGGTCGTGACAGCCGACGCAGCCGACGTCCTGCATTTCGTGCGTGCTGCCGCGCCAGTGCATGCGGGTGCTGCCCTCGTGGCAGTCCAGGCACACCGCGTTCTGCCGCGCCACCGGAGTTGCTCCTCCTTCCTTGAAGGAAATGTCGGGTGGCGCCCTGCCGGCGTCGCCGGGCGCACGCATGTGCTGTTCGCTGGCACCGTGGCAGCTCGCGCAACCTTCCTGGGCGAAGGGTGTGCCGGGATCGGCCACCACCGCGTGCGGAGTCTTCAGGATCGACAGCACCGGGTGCGACTCGCCCTCGTCATGGCAGCGGGTACAGGTGCGCAGCTTGTCGTCCGTTTCCCAGGCATTGGCCTGGACGGCGAGTGGTTGAAGCAGCGCCGCAAAGGCGACCAGCAGCACCGGCACGACCATGCCAGGAACGGCTCGAACGGGAATCATGGCGTCTCCTTCATGCGAATCGGAATGGGATCTCGGCCCGCCATCAAGGCGAACGCGCAACGAAATCGGCTTCGCCCTCGAGTGCAAAGCTCTGCTCCAGCGAGACATAGTGGTGACGGTGGTCGCTGAAGTCCTCGTGCAGCGCGAAGCCGATCGCGTAAGTTGTGCCCGGTACCAGCGTCTTGCGACCATCGCCATTGCCCGCCAGCGGCCGGCTCAGCGTGACCGTCCAGGTGCCGTTCTCGAATGCGGCCTCGGCGCTGGCCTTTACTTCGGTATGCTTGTGCCGCTTGTCGAGGACGTAGCCGCTGGATGGCGTCGCCGGGGCATCGGGATTGAGCTTGGCCTGCCAGTATTCGAGGAACACGCCATCGTTCAGCAGCGTGGCAAGGTCGGCATCGGGCTTGAAGTTCTCGCCGCCGCCCTGGCGCGTCATGCGCGCCCGCGAGGTACCCAGGTACTTGGTGATGCGCGTATCGGCCGGCGCACTGGCCATGCCCATGACATCGTCGTGGCAGGCGCCCCAGCAGCCGGCGCGGGCCGCCTCGCGCACCTTCTCGTCGCCCAGCAGGACGGTGATGCGCGCCTGGAACTCGGGGTCGTCCTTGTGGCCGGTTGGCGCCGGCGCCTTCCAGCGGAAGCGGAAATGCAGGTTGTCGGCATCGCGCGCGGTCTGCACGATCACCTCCACGCTGCCCGGCTTGCCGGCTACGGGGTTGGGCTCAAGAATCTCGCCGGAGGCGATCTTGGCGCCGATGTCGGCCTCTTCACCCTCGTGGCAGGCGGCGCAGTTGCGGCCTTCGCGGAAACGCGGGCCGCCGCTGTGGTCACGCTCGGTCAGCGCCCACTCCCAGGAGGCCTGGCCCGGGTAGAACAGGACGACGGCCTTCTCCGGCACGGCGCTCCAGTCGACCGGCGCGGCCGCGGCAAACGGCATGAAGAGCGCAGCCATCACGCCCATGCAAAGGGTGGCGGAGGTGCGGATGGATGGACCAGCAATACGGCTCATGGCAAATCTCCGACTAAAAGTCATAGTCCTCTTCCTCGGCCTCCGCGTCTTCCGACACGGGCATGACCGGGAGCTTGTGGGCGATGCCCTTGTGGCAGTCGATGCAGGTTTCGCCGGTGGTCAAGGCGTCCTGGTGCTGGCCACGGGCGCGCGGCTTCTGCGCGTCGAGCAGCATCGCCGCCTCACTGTGGCACTCGCGGCATTCGCGGGAATCGTTGGCCTTCATCGTCCGCCACACGTTCTCGGCGAGGCGCAGGCGATGCTCCTCGAACCGTTCGCGCGTCTTGATGGTGCCCATCAACGCGCTCGGCACCTCGACAAAGGTGGCCTGGATCTTGCGGGCCATCTTCGGAAGGAAAGCGCGCGGCACGTGGCAGTCGCTGCATTCCACGCGCACGCCGGAAGGATTGCTGTAATGCGGGGTTTCCCGGTACTCGGCGTACACGAACTCGCGCATTTCGTGGCACGAGGTGCAGAAGTCCATGGTGTTGGAGTAGGCCACGCCAGCGGAGAATCCACCCCAGCCCAGCAGTCCGGCGACGATGCCCGCGAGTAGCAAGGTGCCCGCGCCGTAACGCGCATGCGGTTT
>DAOMOD010000033.1:5161-13445 GCA_035444205.1 Lysobacteraceae bacterium | reverse complement strand
TGCTCGTCGCGCAGCCAGTGCCAGGTGCGACGGATGCGGCCTGCCATGTATGTCCCCTTCTGCCAGTGAAAACCGATCCGTCAACGCTGCCGGGGGCATCGGTGTCGGACATCCGCCGGGACTAGCCCGAACGCGGTGCGGCTGCGAGGGGCGCGAGGCCCGGCGTGTTCTTTTGGCGCGAAGGTTACACGACTTGTCGTCGCAATTCTTGACGCAGGTCAAGTATCACCGTGCGGACGCCACCGCGCGCCCTGCATGATGGCGCTGACCAGGTCGATACTTCCCACCGCCACCGGCAGCGTTTCGACGATCCTGACTTCTGCGAAGCCGGCGTCCACCATCCGCGGCGCAAGCCGTCCCAGGGCGTGGTCGCGGGTCACCGAGAACCCGTCCAGCAAGCGCACCAGGTTGAAAGCCAGGCGCCGCGGCCAGGCGGCGGCGCGACCGAAATCGGCAATCAGCAGGCGCCCGCCCGGCCGCAGCACACGCCGCAGCTCCGCCAATGCGTCATCCTTCGCGGCAGCGTCGAGGTGATGAAACATCAGGCTGGACACGGCGGCATCGAAGCTCGCGTCGGGGAACGGCAGCGCCTGCGCCAGGCCCTGCTCGAAGCGAACAGACGTGCCAGCATCCTCCGCCTTGCGCCGGGCGATCGCGAGGATCGTGGCGTCGGCATCCACACCGACCATCGCGATTCCGGCCTGCGATTGCGCCAGTGCAATCGCCAGGGTACCTGTCCCGCAGCCGACATCGAGGATGCGCTCGCCGGTCTGCGGACCGAGCCCCCCCGCGACGCGCCGCTTGAGCAGCGCGTCGCGGGTGGCCCAGGCCACCACGCGGTCGTACAGGGGCGTCAGGATGCGAAAGCGCAGCGCCGGAATGAACGTAGGTTTGGTCGGCTCAGGCATGATCAGATGATCTATCCTCGACCAACACGTAACCGCCCGCCAGCGCGAGCAGCAGGAGCGGGTGCAGCACCAGCAGATGCGCGGTGCTGCGCTCGAGCAGAAGGCCGTCGACAATGACCACAAGCGCGCCAGCGGCCAACAGCGCTCGTGCCACTAGGCGGTGACGGCCCACCATCGTGGCGGCGGATCGGATCAGTGCGCGGAGAACATTGGACATGACGAACCTCCTTGGATGTTGCGTGGTGGAACAGAGAGTAGGATCGCGCGCGCATGTCCGCCTGGCTTGAACGTACTGATCGAATCAGTCGCGGAATGGCGGTCGATGGAGGGCGGCCGGTCCACATCTCATGTGCCGCGCACTATCATGAAACGTCCAGCCACGGAGCCATGCGCATGAACTCGCCCGCAGCATCGCCGGCCGCTGGCGCGCTTGCCGCCTGGCAGGGGCGGGTCGTGCTCGGCCACGGCTGGGCGGCATTCGATGGCTATGCCGGCAACACCCGACCGCATGCCCACCACGCCCTGCAACTCGTGCTGGCGACCGAGGGGAAGGTTGTCGTGAGCCTGCCGGGCCGCGCGACGCTGCGCACGCCGGGCATGCTGATCGACGCCGACGTCGTGCACGCCGTGGCGGCGAACAGCGCGCCAATGCGAATCCTGTTCGTGGATCGCGAATCGGGCGCCGGGAGACGCCTCGCCTGCGCCTGCGGACCGGGCTATCGGCTGCTCGACGCCGACCAGCGCGACGCGCTGCTGAGCGACTGGCCACGCAGCGAAGCCAGCCACGCCGAAGTCGCACTGCGGCCCCTGTTGATACGATTGCGTTGCCCGGCGGGCGGGGCGCAACCGGCGGCCGTCCGGAGTGCTGCGGAGCGGGTGGCGCGCATCATAGAATCGCTGCCCGGTCGCACTTCGCTCGACCTCGACCAGCGCGCACTGGCCGCCGAGGCCGCGCTTTCGCCGAGCCGTTTCGCTCACCTCTTCAAGGCGCACACCGGCATGCCGATTCGGCCCTACCTGCGCTGGCTGCGCCTGCACCGCGCCCTGGCGGCGACGGCCCGTGGCGCCATGCTGACCGAGTCGGCGCACGCCGCCGGTTTTTCCGACGCCGCCCACTTCACGCGCACCATGCGCCGCCACTTCGGCGTCGCGCCTTCGCAGGTGATCGGCGCCTTGCGGGCGGGCTGACGGTCGTCGGGAACCAACGCCGACGAATCTCCTCACAGACAGAAACAACGTATCCGCCGCAGGTGACGCGACAGCCCGTACGTCGATGCCCACGGACCCAGTCCCAGGCCCGCCGGGTTACCATCTACCCTGTCCGACGTCAAAGAACCGATTCTGTCGCCATGTCCATCCTTCGATCCCTGCCCGCTTACGCGCTGCTGCTCGCCCTGTTGGCCGCGCCGGCGCTCCTGCTCGCCCACAGCGGCGTGACCGCCACCGTTCCTGCAGATGGCGCGGCACTCGATGAGGCCCCGGCATCCATCGCGGTCCGGTTCGACGCACCGGTACGCATCACGCGCTTCGTGCTTGAAGGCGCCGACGGCGAAGTGCCGCTTGCGGCTAGGCCGGACGGCCAGCCCAACGACCGCTTCGAAACCGCGCCGGATGGGGCGTTGCCGGCCGGCGACTACCGCGTGAGCTGGCGGGCGCTGGCGGCCGACGGCCATGTCATGTCCGGAGCGTTTTCCTTCTCTGTGCGCTGAGCGGCGATGCCGCTGACGGATCTGCTGTCCGGGCTCGACGCCTGGACGCTTGCGCGCATCGCTGCCGCCGCACTGCTGTATGCCGGCGCGTTGCTGGCAGCGGGCGGTGCGCTGTTTCGCCTGGCGTTTCCACGTCTGCCCGACATCGAGCGACGCCTGGTCGCGGGTCTGGGTGGCGTCGGCGCTGTGCTGGCGATCGCCATGGCGCTGGCGCAATGGCCGCTGCTGGCGGGCGATCTGGGAGGTGGCTCGCTGGACGCGGCATTCGACGTCGCCTTGCTGACCATGGTCGTCGAGGGACCGCAAGGTACCCGTCTGAGCCTGGTCGTTGCCGGCCTGCTTCTGCTCGCGGCAGCCCATGCGTTCTGGAAACGCACTGCCCGCGTCGCCGTCGCGGTGGCCCTGACCGGTACCGCATTGGTGCTGCTCGCCTTCGTGCAGACCGGCCATACCCGCGGCGAACCGCGCGTGCTGCTGGCCGGCCTGCTCATGCTGCACCTGCTTGCAGTGGCCTTCTGGCTGGCGGCGCTCGCGCCGCTGTTCAGGCTCGCGGGACGTGCCGATGCCCCTGCGCATGTCGCGCGGATCCTGGCACGCTTCGGTCGGATCGGTGCCGCGTTCGTGCCCGTGTTGCTGCTGGCCGGCGTCATCGTGGCCTGGCTGCTGGTGGGCGACTGGACGACACTTGTGCGGACCGCCTACGGGCAGGTCCTGCTTGGCAAGGTGACGTTGGTAGGTACGCTGCTGTTGCTCGCCGCGCTCAACAAATGGCGGCTGGTGCCCGCCATGGCGCGCGGCGACCCGCGCGCCGGCCCCGCCCTGCGCCGCAGCATCGTGGCGGAGGCCCTCTTGATGTCGATCATATTGCTGATCACCGCCGCATTGACCACGACGACCTCGCCGCACGGCTGACAGCGCAAAGTGTCGGCGGCTGCGGTCGAATGGTTCGCATTCAGGATGCCGCGATCGCACCTCTGTCAAGCCTTTCCGCTCCGACGCCAGTGGGGTGCTGCGATCCCGTCGACGTCCTTGACCTTCGTCAAGTCGGCAGTCGCTGGATGTGCCTATGCTCCTGCCATGAGCCGTGCCGCCCCGCCATCTCGACGCATCCGACGCCAGCGGCGCTTCGCGATCCTGGCGGTCCTGGCGCTGGTCGGTGGCCCGGCTCTTTCCGCCACGCACCTCTGCCTTCCGGACGAGGTACATGACGCTCCGTCGACTGCGATGGCGGAACACGATTGTCAGACGGTCGCGCCGACCGGTCATGTCGACGATACGTTGTGCAGCTTTCACTGCGCCTCCCAGGTTGCCGCCAAGCAGCACGCCGATGCGCAGGCACCGCCGTCGCTCCACGGCATCACAGCTCCGTTCGTGGCTTTCCCCGAGGCGATCGCCCCCGAGTTGCCGTCCCTTTCGCCCGTGCAGGCCGTGTGCGCTGTGCGTTGGCGCCTTCAGCATTACTGCGTTCTCCTGATCTAGCCCGGCACCCTGTCAAGCGGCACGTGGCGCAATCAACATGCCGCGTTCGCCGCCAGGTCCGATCCCGGCTCTCCGGCACCTGCGTGCCCGGCCGGCCGGTTCGGCAACGGTCACAGGTTCGGGCGACGGCCCGCGCCGCCCGTCAGGAAGCCAACCATGATGTCATCCAGCCCACGCCACGGTCGCCGACGACTGGCATTGCTTGCTGCCCTTGTCTTGGCCGTTGTCGCGAATACGGTGCCAGCGCACGCCGTCGAATCGGTGCCCGGCGAGACGTTCGACTCGATCCGCGCCTGGCTGCTGGAGCGCAACCCCGAACTCGACGCCATGGCGCTGGAGGTCGACGCCGCGTTCGAGCGCATCTATCCCGCCGGAGCGCTGCCCGACCCGATGGGCATGGTGGAGCTGCGCGATATCGATGCGGATCGGCCGCGCCTGCTGCCGGGCCAGGTCGGCGCCACCTACTACCAGGTACGCCAGCGCTTCCCGTTGTGGGGCAAGCGCCAGCTCGAACGCGACACCGCCTCCGCCATGGCCGAAACGGCGCGGCAACACCGCGCCGGACGGACGCTGGATCTGCTCGGCGAGGCCGAGTCCGCCTACGTGCGCTACTGGCACGTCGACCAGGCCGTTGCCGAGGTCGATCGGATCATCGCCGTCCTGAACGACCTCGACGCGCTGGCGCAGGCGCGCTATGCCGCGGGGCTGGCGCCGCAGCAGGATGCCATCAAGGCTCAGGTCGAGCGTACCGCGATGCGTCGCGAACGCATCGAGCGGCTGACCGTGCGCCGCCAGACCGCGTCCCGCCTCAACGCACTGTTGGGCCGTGCCCCGGATGCGCCGCTGGCGACACCGCTTGAGCGACCGGAGCTGCACGTTGCCGCTACAACCGAGGTCGCACTTGCCGCTGCGGTGGAACGCCATCCCGCGATCGCCGCCGAAGCGTCCACGATCGCGGCAGCCACGTCGCGCGAGGAACGGGTCCGGCGCAATCGTTACCCCGACCTGACGATCGGATTGGCCCCGGTGCAGAGGGGTACGCGCCTGCACGGCTGGGAGATCATGGTCGAAGTGGACATTCCACTGCAGCGGCGGACGCGCCGCCACCAGGAAAGCGAAGCGCGTCTGTTGCGGGAGGCGGCGCTGCGGCGCCGCGAGTCCGTCGCCAGCACGCTTCTCGGTGAGGCCGGCGAAGCATTGGCCCATTGGCGCGGTGCCCGCGACCAACGGGCGCTGATCGAAGGCACCCTGCTCGCCCAGGCCGAAGCGAGCTTTCGTTCCGCCTTGGCCGGCTACCAGACCGGCGCCGTCGACTTCACGACGGTCCTGGAGGCGCTGCGCCAGTGGCGCGACGCCGGCCTCGCGCAGCTCGACAGCCTGCGCGACGAACTGCTCGCCGCAGCCCGGTTGCGAGCCCTCACCGGAGACAGACCGTGAAACGCTTCTTACTGCTCGGACTGGCGCTGGGTTTCGCCGTTGGCGCACTGCTCGGCGGCTGGGCCGTGTGGCGTGGCCAGCCGGCAGCGCTGGAACCGGCATCGGTCGCCGCCCCTGCGGCACGCCAGGTCCTCTACTACCGAAACCCCATGGGTCTGCCGGACACCTCGCCGGTGCCGAAAAAGGACAGCATGGGCATGGACTACATTCCGGTCTTTGTCGACGAATCGCCGCAGGCACCGGGGACCGTGGCGCTGAGCCCGGAACGCATCCAGATGCTCGGCGTCCGCGAGGCACCCGTCGATCGGCGCAGGCTCCAACGTCGCGTTCGCGCCAGCGGCAGTCTGACGATGGACGAGAGCCGCCAGTTCGCCGTTGCACCGCGCTTCGAAGGCTGGGTCGAGCGCCTGTATGCCAATCGGACCGGCGCGTTCGTTCGTCGAGGTGAGGCCTTGCTCGCGGTGTACAGCCCGGAACTGCTGTCGACGCAGAGCGAGTACCGCATCGCGCGCGACGCCCAGCGCGCGCTTGCCGCCAGCGACTCGGAATCAGCCGGCGGCATGCAGTCCCTTGCCGATGCCGCACTCGCGCGGCTGCGCTCTTGGCAGATCGACGAGGCCCAGCTACGCCAGCTCGACGAGCCCGGAGGCAGCCGATTGCTGATCCTGCGCTCGCCGGCCGATGCGGTGATCGTCGGCAAGCGTGTGGTGGAAGGGCAGCGCTTCATGGCCGGCGAGACGATTCTGGAGCTGGCCGATTTGTCGCAGGTGTGGCTGCTGGCCGAGGTGCCCGCCCAGGACGCCGGCTGGATCGCACCCGACCAGCGCGCGGCATTCACGAGCCCCGCGTTGCCGGGACAGCGTTTCGAGGGGACCGTCGAGTTCATCTATCCGACCATCGATGCCACCACCCGCACCATTCGCGTACGCATTCCTCTCGATAACCGCGACGGAGAACTGCGCCCGGCCCTGTTCGGCGACGTCTGGATTGTGGCCGAGACCGAATCGGTGCTGGCGGTGCCGCAAACGGCGGTGCTGGACAGCGGCACGCGCCGCGTGGCACTGGTCGCGCTCGGCGGCGGTCGCTTCATGCCGCGCGAAGTCGAGACCGGGCGCAGCGACGACACCCATGTCGAGATCCTTGCCGGACTCGCCGAACACGAGTCGGTGGTGGTCTCGGCCAACTTCCTGATCGACGCGGAGAGCAACCTGCGCGCTGCCTTGAGCGGCTTCGACGCGCATCAAGGCCACGACGACGAGCCACCGCGCCAGAGCGACGATCCGGCCACGCACGACCATCCACCGGACGCGACCGACCAGCCGACGACCGATCCGGCAAGCGACCCCACCGACCCACCGCACGACCACGGCGCCAGGGAAGACACGCCTGCGCCACCGCTCGAAGCGGATCACGACCACCACGGTCATCGGACACACGGAGGCTGAGATGCTGGCGCGCATCATCGAATGGTCAGTCCGCAACGTCTTCCTGGTGTTGCTTGGAACGGCGGTGGTGGTCGTCGCTGGCGTGTACGCGCTCGCGCGCACGCCGATCGACGCCCTGCCGGACCTGTCCGACGTGCAGGTCATCGTGTTCACCGAGTACCCGGGCCAGGCGCCCCAGGTGGTCGAGGACCAGGTGACCTACCCGCTGGTTACCTCCATGCTCGCTGTGCCCAAGGCCAGCGTGGTGCGCGGCTTTTCCTTTTTCGGCGCCTCCTTCGTTTACGTGATCTTCGAAGACGGCACCGATCTGTACTGGGCCCGCTCCCGGGTGCTGGAGTACCTCAACGCCGCCGCCGCGGGGCTGCCGCGCGGAGTCACGCCGCGCCTCGGCCCGGATGCGACCGGCGTTGGCTGGGTATACCAGTACGTGCTGGAGGGCGAGAACCATTCGCTCGACGAACTGCGCGCCATCCAGGACTGGTACGTGCGCTACCAGCTCACCCAGGCCCAGGGTGTCGCCGAGGTGGCGAGCATCGGTGGTTTCGTGCGCCAGTACGCGGTCACCGTGGACCCGGCCAAGCTGCGCCAGTACGGCATCTCCCTGAAGCAGGTCGGCGAGCTGGTGCGGCGCAGCAACGAAGACGTCGGCGGCCGCATCATCGAGATGACAGAGACCGAGTACATGATTCGCGGCCGCGGCTATCTGCGCGGTATCGACGACATCGGACAACTTGCCCTGCGCAGCGAGCACGGCACGCCGGTGCTGGTGCGCGACGTCGCGCGTGTCGAACTGGTGCCGGACGAGCGCCGCGGTATCGCCGAACTCGACGGCACCGGTGAGGTGGTGGGCGGCATCGTGATGGCGCGCTACGGCGAAAACGCGCTGGATGTGATCCACAACGTGAAGGCCAAGGTCGAGGAGATCTCGGCCGGGCTCCCGGAAGGCGTGTCGATCCGCAGCGTCTACGACCGCTCCGAACTGATCCACCGGGCGATCGCGACCCTGCGTACCACCCTGATCGAGGAAAGCCTGATCGTGGCCCTGGTCTGCATCCTGTTTCTGGTCCATGTGCGCAGCGCCCTGGTGGCGATCCTGATGCTGCCGATCGGCGTGCTGGCGGCCTTCATTGCCATGCGCTGGCTCGGCCTGCCTTCCAACATCATGAGCCTTGGCGGGATCGCCATCGCCATCGGCGCGATGATCGATGCGGCGATCGTGATGATCGAGAACACCCACAAGCACATCGAACGAGGCGGCGAGCGATTGCCGCGCGTGCAGGCGATCGTCACGGGTTGCAAGGAGGTC
>DAOMOD010000033.1:0-5136 GCA_035444205.1 Lysobacteraceae bacterium | reverse complement strand
TCAGCCTGCTCATCATCACCGTGTCGTTCCTGCCGGTATTCACGCTGGAGGCGCAGGAGGGGCGACTGTTCACGCCGCTCGCCTACACCAAGACCTTCGCCATGGCCGCTGCGGCCGTTCTTTCGATCACCCTGGTGCCAGTGCTGATGCTGCTGTTCGTGCGCGGGCGCATCGTCCCGGAAAAGCGCAACCCGCTGAATCGCTTCCTGCTTTGGAGCTACCGGCCGATCATCGACTTCGTGCTCCGCCACCGTCTCGCCACGGTGCTGGCCGCCCTTGCAATCCTGCTGGCCAGCGCGTGGCCGGCGTCGAGGATCGGCAGCGAGTTCATGCCGACGCTGAACGAAGGGACGCTGTTCTACATGCCGGCCTCCCTGCCCGGCATGTCGCCGACCAAGGCCGCCGAGATCCTGCAGCAGCAGAACCGCATCATCAAGAGCTTTCCCGAGGTGACGACGGTATTCGGCAAGGCCGGCCGCGCACAGACCGCCACCGACCCGGCGCCCATCGAGATGTTCGAGACGATCATCAACCTCAAGCCCGAACGCGAATGGCGGCCGGGCATGACCGTGGACAAGCTGATCGCGGAGATGGACGCGGCCCTGCAGTTCCCCGGCATCGCCAACTCCTGGACCATGCCGATCAAGGCACGCCTCGACATGCTCGCCACCGGCATCCGCACGCCGATCGGCGTCAAGGTGTTCGGTAACGACCTCGCCGAGATGGAACGCATCGCCCGCGACATCGAGACCGCCTTGTGGAGCGTGCCAGGCACCACCAGCGCCTACGCAGAGCGCCTGACTGGCGGCTACTACCTCGACATCGAACCAGACCTTGGGCAGTTGGCCCGTTACGGACTTGCCGTCGGCGATGTCCAGGACGTCGTGGCGGGCGCCCTCGGCGGCGAAACCGTCACCACGACCATCGAGGGCCGCGAGCGCTTCGCGGTGATCGTCCGCTACCCGCGCGAGTTGCGCGACAGTCCGGAGCGCATCGGTCGGCAGGTGCTGGTCAGCACCATGGACGGCGCACATATCCCCCTGGGTGAACTGGCGCGCATCGGCGTCAGCCGCGGAGCGCCGGTCATCCGCACCGAGAACGCCCTGCTGTCGGCCTACGTGTTCGTCGACATCCGCGGCCGCGACATCGGCGGCTACGTGCGCGAGGCGCAGCAAGCCGTGCGCGACAAGGTGCAGTTCCCGCCCGGCTACTACGCGACCTGGAGCGGACAGTTCGAATACATGGAACGTGCGGCGGCGAAGATGCGCATCGTCGTGCCGGCCACCCTGGTCGTCATCTTTCTGCTGCTTTATCTCAACTTCCGACGGGTCACCGAGTCGCTGATCGTGATGCTCTCGGTGCCCTTCGCCCTGGTCGGCGGCGTGCTCCTGATGTGGGCACTCGACTACGACATGAGCGTTGCCGTCGCGGTCGGCTTCATTGCGCTGGCGGGCGTCGCGGCGCAAACCGGCGTGGTAATGCTGATCTACCTCGATCATGCCCTGGAGGCGCGGATTCAGGCCGCCAAGGCGGCCAGCCGGAAGCTCTCCATGGCCGACCTGTACGGCGCCATCGTCGAAGGTGCGGTCGAGCGGGTACGCCCGAAGATGATGACGGTTACGGCCATCACCGCCGGGCTGTTGCCGATCATGTGGGCGACCGGAACCGGCTCGGAAGTGATGCGCCGCATCGCCGCGCCGATGGTGGGCGGGATGATCTCGTCCACCGTGCTGACGCTGGCCGTCATTCCTGCGCTGTACGGGCTGATCAAGCAACGCCAGCTCCGACTTTCTCCGGTGCCCGCGCCCCGCGACGGTTCAAGCGGCGCCGGGAACCTCACCGCACCGGAAGAAGGAATCAAGTCATGACTCGCAATGCGTCGTCACGCAACTGGCTCGCCAGCATCCGCGGTCCTCGCCTGGTGTTCCTGGGCTTCGCTGCGCTCGCCCTGGTGCTGCTGGTGTTGGAGCACCGCGTACACCTGTACCCCTTCCTGCCCTTCGCGATCCTGCTGCTCTGCCCGCTCATACACATATTCGGCCATGGTGGACATGGCGGACATGGCGGCGGCGACAGCCCCTCGTCCGCGCATCCCCACGCGCAACACCGGGAGGATTCGCGATGAACGGGACGGCAAGCGCCTACGGGCTGTGGTGGCTGGTGGCCGTGAACGCAGCCCTGTTCATGTTCTTCGCCTGGAGCTTCTTCCGTCCCCGCAGCGGGCGAGACTGGCGCAGCTTCGGGATGTACTCGGCCTTCGTCGTCGCCCTGTTCGCCGAGATGTACGGGTTCCCGCTGACCATCTACCTGCTTGCCGGATGGCTGAGCAGTAGCTTTCCAGCGATCGACTGGCTGTCGCACGACGCCGGCCACCTTCTGGAGATGCTGTTCGGCTGGGACGCCAATCCCCATTTCGGGCCGTTCCATCTCGGCAGTTTCGCCTTCATTCTCGGCGGCTTCTGGCTGCTGAGTCGCGCCTGGCCGGTACTTTATCAAGCGCAGCAGGAGGGCACCTTGGCGACCACCGGACCCTACGCCCACCTGCGCCATCCGCAGTACATGGGCTTCATCCTGATCATGTTCGGCTTTCTGATCCAGTGGCCGACACTGGTGACCTTGGCGATGTTCCCGGTGCTGCTGTTCGCCTACGCTCGCCTTGCCCGTCGCGAGGAACGCGAGGTCCTGGCCAGATTCGGCGAGGAATATCGTGTCTACATGGCCCGGACTCCCGCCTTCTGGCCGCGCCTGTCCAAACCGCCGGAGGCCGCATGAGCGCCAGCGTGCAGCGCGCATGGCTTCATCCGCCGTCCGCGTCGCGCGCAATCCGGCAACCCATCCCGAACCATCGGAGCACGCCCATGAAAACCCCATCATGTTCCCTCTACCTGTCGACGACGCACCATGCCGACCATTCCGCCAGGACGGCTCGTCGAGTCCTGTCTGCCTTGGCCGTGACCATGACACTCCTGTTCGCGGTCCATTCCAGCCCGACGCGCGCCGATACCTCGCAGGCCGGACGCGTGGTGGCAGTCGAGAACGGCACGATCATCCTGTTCATCGAGCGTGCCGGACGCCTCAATGCTGGCGACCCCGTGGATGTCGTCCGCAAGGTCCGTCGGCCGGGACCGGTCCACACCCCCTCATCGCGATGGAAGCTGCGTAGCGTCGCCAGCGCGCGGATCGTCGAACTCCTCGATGAGCAGCAAGCGCGCGCCGAAATCGTCGCCGGAACGCCGCGGGTGCGTGATCGGATCATGGCGTCCCGTCCCGCGCGAAACCCGCGCTGACCGGGCGCGTGGAACGGCAGCGAGCCCGCGGAGGCAGCGAATGAGCTTTCTCGATCATGGTGGACGCCGCATCGTCGGCCGCTACCTGCTGCTCATGGTGCCGGCGAGCGTCGCCTGGGAGTTCGCCCATATGCCCTTCTACACGCTCTGGGAGACCGGCACGCGTGCCGAAATCGCCTTCGCCGCCCTGCATTGCAGCGTGGGCGACTGGATGATCGCGGCCGCCAGCCTGGCGTTGGCGGCGATCCTTGTCGGCGGTCGAACCTGGCCGCAGCAGCGCTACCTCCCGGTCGCGGCGCTCGCCGTTGCCCTCGGCCTGGCATATACGCTGTTCAGCGAATGGCTCAATGTCGATCTTCGACAAAGCTGGGCGTATGCCGGAGCCATGCCGCGCCTGCCCGTGCTCGGCATCGGACTCACGCCCGTGTTGCAGTGGCTGATCCTGCCCGTGCTCGGATTGTGGTGGGCGAAATGATCTGCTACGAGTCATCCATGAATCGGTCCGCGCGTACTGATCCCGAACAATCGACGCAAACAGGAGAGCCGCAATGAGTCATGAGCCTCGACAGACCGACCCGGCATCGTCGCTGTCCCCGGCGCCGCCGGCCACCACGGACCACACTGCGCGTCTGATCGTGCCGGGCATGGGCAGCGATCATTGCGCCGGCATCGTGTCGACCTCGCTGAAGCGCCTGCCGGGCGTCGGGTCGATCGATACGAACATAGCGAATCATCGCGTCACTGTGACTTTCGATGGCGGGCAGACGCCCGCCGACACCTTGCGCGCAGCGGTCGAGCGCGCCGGCTACGCAGTGGCGGACATGCAGGTCGACGCGCCCGGCGGCGGTGGCGAAGACCGCACTGCGGAGATCGAGGAAGGCTATCTGCGCGAGGCGCTCACGCGCCTTTGGATCGCCGCCGTGCCGGCCACCCTCATCATGATCCTGATGGGCCTGCACATGTTCTGGCGGCCGCTGCCGGGCTACCTGCTCATCGTCGCCCTGCTCGCCTTCCCCGTGGTGTTCCTGCGCGGCGGCTGGGCCACCCACGTGTCGGCATGGCGTTCGCTGACCAACCGCACCGCCAACATGGACGTGCTGATCTCCATGGGCAGCCTGCCGCCCTATCTGATCGGTCTGGTCGGCTTCATCTACCCGATGACCTCGTTCATCGAGATGGCGGCAACCATCATGACCTTCCACCTGCTGGGTCGCTACCTGGAAACCCGCGCCAAGGGGCGCGCCTCGCAGGCGATCCGCAAGCTGCTCACCCTGGGCGCCAAGAGCGCACGCGTGCTGCGCGACGGGGAAGAAGTCGAGGTGCCGATCGCGGAACTCGTGGTGGGCGATCTCATGGTGGTCCGCCCCGGCGACAAGATCCCCACCGATGGCGAGGTGGTCGAGGGTGCCAGCCACGTCGATGAATCCATCGCCACCGGCGAGTCGCTGCCGGTCGCCAAGGCCGCTGGCGACAGCGTGCTTGGTGCCACGGTCAACAAGGAGGGTCGCCTCAAGGTGCGCGCCACGAGGGTCGGCGCCGACACCTTCCTGTCGCAGGTGATCCGCCTGGTCGAGCAGGCGCAGGGCTCGAAAGTGCCGATCCAGGAGTTCGCCGACCGCCTCACCGCGCGCTTCGTACCGGCGGTGATCGTCATCTCCCTGGGCAGCTTCGTGGTGTGGCTGCTGTTCGCCGAGTCCTTGCGTCCGGTGCTCGAATGGGGCGCGGCCTTCCTGCCCTGGGTCGATCCCGAGCTGGGCAGGTTGCAGGTGGCCACCCTGGCCGCGATCGCCGTGCTGGTGATCGCCTGCCCCTGCGCCCTGGGCCTGGCCACGCCCACCGCGATCATGGT
>DAOMOD010000032.1:9025-26502 GCA_035444205.1 Lysobacteraceae bacterium | reverse complement strand
CCAGTTGTCCTCGACCAGCCGCAGGTCGTGCACCAGCGGGTCGATGCCGAGCGCGGTGAGCGAGCCGAAGTAGCGTTCCACGATGTCGTCGGGGTTGGGCTTCATCACCACCTGGTACTGGTAGTAGCGCTGCAGCCGGTTCGGGTTCTGTCCATAGCGTCCATCGGTCGGACGCCGACACGGCTGCACATAGGCGGCGGACCATGGCTCGGGGCCCAACGCGCGCAGAAAGGTGGCGGGATGGAAGGTGCCGGCGCCGACCTCGGTGTCGAGCGGCTGAATCAGCACGCAGCCCTGCTTCGCCCAATAGTCGTTGAGGGTCTGGATGAGCTGCTGGAAGGTGGGTCCCTGCGACATGGTGGTTCGCTGCTGCTCGGTAAAGGCGGGGTAGTGTAGTGCTTCGGGGAGAACGTGCCCGGATCGCGACGTGGATTCGGCTCCGAAACAAGGCGCGAGGAGGAGCCATAGCAGCGCTATGGCGACGACGAGCAACGCAGGGTCGGGGCCGAAGATCAAGCGAGGTGGATGCGTTCTCCCCGAAGCACTGCACTAGTATAGCGGCCCGGTTCGACCCACTTGTGCCTCATGCCCCTGCCCCTGCTGATCGTCCAGACCGGCACCACGCTGCCGGCCATCCGCGCCCGCCACGGCGATTTCCCCGAATGGATGCGGCGTGGGCTTGGCCTGCCGCGTGATGCCATCGAGGTTCGTGCTGCGCACCTCGGTGAGCAACCGCGTGCGCCACGGCACTACCTTGCGGTCCTGGTGACCGGTTCGGCGAGCATGGTCACGGAACGTCTCGACTGGAGCGAATCCACCGCGGACTGGCTGCGCCAGGCCCACGCGCAGCGCCTGCCGCTGCTCGGCATCTGCTACGGCCACCAGCTGCTGGCCCAGGCTTTCGGCGGTCGCGTCGACTACCTCCCTGCGGGTCGCGAGATGGGCACGGTGATGATCGAACGGGGCGAAGTTGCCGACCCCCTGTTCGACGGCCTGCCGGCGTCCTTTCGCGCGCATGCCACGCACGAACAGAGCGTGCTCGAACCCCCGCCAGGCGCCATGATCCTGGCGCGTTCGGCCCAGGACGCCTGCCAGGCATTCCGTCTGGGCGAGACATGCTGGGGCTTGCAGTTCCACCCCGAGTTCTCGGCGGCGGTCATGCGCGGCTACATCCGAGGCCGGCGCGAAGTGCTGGCGAAGGAAGGGCGCGAGGTCGGCGCGATGCTGGCCGCCGTGCGGCCCACGCCGTGGGCGCGGCACCTGCTGCGGCGGTTCGCCGTGTGCCACGCCAAGGCGTAGGAGCGCACCCTGTGCGCGACCATCCCGCAGGGTCGCGCACAGGGTGCGCTCCTACAAAAGAGAGGGCGGGTACGCCTGCCTTTCTCCTTCCCCAACTTGCGGGGGAAGGCCAGGATGGGGGCACGCCACGTGACAGTTCGCCTCGGGCCCACGCCGGAGCGCTGCGATCGGCCCCTCCCTACCCCTCCCAGGCAAGCGGGCGGAGATAAACATCGGTGCATGCAGCTACGCTCCGGGCACCTGTTCGCGGATCTGCGCCTCCACCACGGCGATCGAGGTCATGTTGACGATGCGTCGTACCGTCGCCGCCGGGGTCAGTACGTGGGCCGGCTTGGCGATGCCCATCAGGATGGGGCCGAGCACCACGCCGTTGGTCAGGCCGCGCACCATGTTGAGCGTGATGTTGGCGGCATCGAGGTTGGGCATGACGAACAGATTGGCCGATCCCTTGAGCCGCGAGTTGGGGAACAGCCGGTCGCGCACCGCCTCGTTCAGGGCGCAGTCGCCCTGCATTTCGCCCTCGACCTCCAGGGTCGGCACACGCTGCAGGATCAGTTCACGCGCCCGGCGCATCTTGCATGCCGACGCGGTCTCGTGGCTGCCGAAGTTGGAATGGCTGAGCAGGGCCACCTTCGGCTCGATGCCGAACAGACGCAGGCGCAGCGAGGCCTGCAGGGTCGCCTCAGCGATCTGTTCGGCGCTGGGATCCGGGTTGACGTGGGTGTCGCAGAAGAAGAACACGCCGCGATCGTTGGCCACCGCACTCATCGCGGCCAGGGTCTGCGCGGTGCCATCGTAGCCGAGGATATCGCGCACATAGCGCAGCTTGTTGTGATATCGGCCGACCACGCCGCAGATCAGCGCGTCGGCTTCACCTCGCTGCACCATCAGCGCCGCGATCACCGTGCTGCGCGTGCGCACTACCGCCTTGGCCGCGGCAGGGGTAACGCCGCGCCGCTCCATCAGCTGGTGGTACAGCTGCCAGTAGTCGTTGAAGCGTGGGTCCTCGTCCTGGTTGACCAGTTCGAAATGCTCGCCGGCCCTGAGGCGCAATCCAGCGCGCTCGATGCGCATCTCGATCACCGCCGGGCGCCCGATCAGTATGGGCCGCGCCAGGCCTTCGTCGACGACGGTCTGCACCGCGCGCAGCACGATGTCCTCCTCACCCTCGGCGAACACCACGCGCCTGGGGTCGGCGCGCGCAGCCTCGAACACAGGCCTCATCATGAAACCGGTGCGGAACACGAACTGGTTGAGCTTCTCGCGATAGGCGGGCAAGTCCCCGATCGGCCGGGTGGCGACACCGGAATCCATGGCGGCTTGCGCCACCGCCATTGACAGGTGCACGAACAGGCGCGGATCGAACGGGCGCGGGATCAGGTATTGCGGCCCGAAACTCGGCGTATCGCCGCCATAGGCGGCGCCGAGGTCGCTGGCTTCCATGCGCGCCAGCGCGGCGATGGCCTTGACGCAGGCCAGTTTCATGGCCTCGTTGATGGTGGTGGCGCCGACATCCAGGGCGCCACGGAACAGGTAGGGGAAGCACAGCGCGTTGTTGACCTGGTTGGGGTAGTCGGAACGGCCCGTCGCGATGATGCAGTCCGGGCGCACCGCCAGCGCATGCTCCGGCAGGATCTCCGGGTTGGGATTGGCCAGCGCGAGGATGATCGGGCGCGCACCCATGCGCTTGACCATGTCGGGCTTCAGCACGCCGCCGGCGGACAGACCGAGGAAGATGTCGGCATCGCCGATGACATCGTCGAGCGTGCGCCCGCTGGTGTCGCGGGCGTACCGCCGCTTGGCCTCGTCGAGGTCGTTGCGACCGGTGTGGATCACGCCGGAACGATCCAGCGCGATGACGTTGGCAGGATCAAGCCCCAGCGCGACCAGCATGTCGAGGCAGGCGATGCCGGCGGCGCCGGCGCCGGTGGTGACCACCTTGACCTGGCCGATGTCCTTGCCGACGATTTCCAGTGCGTTGATCACGGCGGCGCCGACGATGATCGCGGTGCCATGCTGGTCGTCGTGAAAGACCGGGATCTTCATGCGCTCGCGGAGCTTGCGTTCGACGATGAAGCACTCGGGCGCCTTGATGTCCTCCAGGTTGATGCCGCCGAAGGTGGGTTCGAGGCTGGCGATGATGTCGACCAGCCTGTCCGGATCCTTCTCGTCGATCTCGATATCGAAGACGTCGATACCGGCGAACTTCTGGAACAGCACGCCCTTGCCTTCCATGACCGGCTTGGAGGCCAGCGGCCCGATGTCGCCGAGACCGAGCACCGCGGTACCGTTGGAGATGACCGCCACCAGGTTGCCGCGCGCGGTCATGGAGGAGGCTTCCCTGGGATCCTCGACGATCAGTTCGCAGGCCGCCGCCACGCCTGGCGAGTACGCCAGTGACAGATCGCGCTGGGTGACCATGGCCTTGGTCGCGGTGACCTTGATCTTGCCCGGCGGATACTGGCGGTGATACTCGAGGGCAGCTTGCTTCAGGTCCTGGTCGGGCATGGTGGCGGTGTCGCTCGGTGGGGAAGTCGCAGTGTACCGCCAGCGACCCCTGGAACAAGACGGAGTGGCGCGCAGCCGGCGGATGGTGGGGCAGTGAAACTCAAGGCGTCATGTGTACGCCAAGCCGTTCGTGCCATTCACGCCACATGGCCTGCAGCGGCCGCGCGCCGCGCCGACTTTCGAAGGTGTCCCATGCGCGTCGTGCCATGGCCGGTTCCTCGAGCTCCAGAGCCAGCTCCACTGCACCCAGGTATGGGCGCACCAGATCGAGGATGAAGTCGTCGGCACAGGCATCGCTGGTCTGCACGGTCCCGGCAAGCGCGGCGCGTGCCGCGTCGCCCTGTCCGCTGCCCGCCAGCGCCCTGGCCTCGACCAGTTGCGCCCAGGCCAGCGTCGGGTTGGCGCCATCGCCACGCGCATGGTGGCGCTCGATGGCGCGCTGCACCCAGGGTAACGCTTCGCCGGGACGGTCCCGGTCCAACAGGTCGTCGGCGAGGCGTATCGCTGCGGTCTCGACATGGATGTCCCAGGCGGCGGCAGGGTCGATCCGGCGCAGTCGTGCGTCAGCCTCGGCAAACAGGGCCGTTGCATCGTCGGACTGGCTCTGTCTGAGAATGCGCGCGCGCCAGGTCAGGCCGCTCAATACGAAACCGTGCAAGGGGCCGAGTTCGGCCTCGTCGATCGCCTGCACCTCGGCCATCATGGCAGCGGCTTCGTCGAACCGGCCGGTTTCCTGAAGCGTTGTGGCCAGATTGAACAGCGGCGTCGCCAGCCGCGAGGGTGACATGCCCTCGACCTGGCGCAGGATGCGCACCGACTCCCGGAGGTCGCGTTCCGAGCCGGTGAAATCGCCGAACTGGGCAAGCAGCAGACCGTGGCTGGACAATGCCTGGGCCCATCGATAGTGGCCGGGATCGTAGATGTCCCTGGCAATGGTCAGGGCGCGGCTGCCAGCCTCCCGCGCGCCATCTGCGTCCTGCAGTTTCACCAGGGCCGACGACAGCTCCCAGTAGGTGGACAGTTGGCGCACCTGCGGATAGGCGGGAATCTGGGCGGCAAGATCGAGCGCCTCGCGCAGAAGGGTGGCGGCCTCGTTCCAGCGCCCCAGTTCGCGGTACACCTGGCCCAGCGAGTGCAGCATGCGAACTTCCACTTCCAGGTCGCGCGGGACGGCCTCGCGTGCCAGTGCCAGCGCGCGCTGAAGCCAGTCGAGAATGCGTGGGTCTCCCCTGTCGACCGCCGCGAGGCCGGTGCCGGCACGGGCCATTGCCTCGATCACCAGGCGTCTGTCCGGGTCCGCCTGCGTTTCCAGTTCGCGCAGTGCCTGCAAGCTGCGTTCGTGCGCGGCGCGAAAGCGACCGGTCCGGTAATCCAGTTCCGCCAGTTGCAGTCGCGTTCGTGCGACCTCGGTCAGAGCATCGTCGCGCGTCTCGAACAGCGCGAGCGCCGCCAGCAACGTGGTTTCGCCCCCACCGGGGTCGCCGGCACGAAGCTGGATGATGCCGACCTGCCGCAACAGATCGGCGCGGTCGTCGACCGGCAGGTCGCGGTCATCCTGCAGTCGCTGTGCACCCAGCCGAAGGATCTCGTGGGTGTCGCGAATCGCGCCTCCCTCTGCTTCGGGATCACTGGCGGCAAACAGCGAGACCAGGAAATCACGCATGGCGGCGGCCCGTTGTGCTTCGATCCTGGCGCTGGCCGCCTCGCGCTCGGCACGCTGCGCCTGCCAGACGGTGCCGATCACCCCGGCCAGCACGGCGGCGACGATCAGCAGGCTGGCGGCGACGCTGCCACGGTGCCGGGCTACGAACTTGCGCGCGCGATACAGGCGATCGGCGCGCGCGGCACGTACCGGCCGGTGATCGAGCCATGCGCGCAGGTCGTCGGCCATCGCCGCGACGTCGGCATAGCGCTGCGACGGTTCGTGTGCGAGCGCCTTGAGCAGGATCAGGTCGAGATCGCCGCGCAGACTGCGACTGAAGATGAGACGCAGGTCGGCGGGCAGTCGCCCGTCTTCGGCGGCGGCACGCGAGGGGCGGGTGATGCGGGTATCGTGGCCAGCGGCTGGCCGGCGCGGTGGACGCCCGGTAAGCAGCAGATACAGCACCGCGCCCAGGCCGAACACGTCGATGGCGACGCCGCTGTCCTCGCCGTGGAATTGCTCGGGCGCGGCGTACTCCGGGGTCAGGGCGCGCCAGCGCGTGCCTGTGCCCTCGCCCGCGTCGTCGAGCAGGCGGGCGATGCCGAAATCGAGCAGGTGCGCGTGGCCGTCGCCATCCACCAGCACGTTGCCGGGCTTGAGGTCGCGATGCACCACCAGGTGCCGGTGGGCGTGCGCGACCGCGTCGCAGACCTGCAGGAACAGGCGCACGACGGCAGCCGGCGTCAGCTGCCGCTGCAGGCACCAGTCGTCGATGCGCGCGCCCTCGACCAGCGGCATGGCCAGCCATGGCGTGCCGTCGTCGAGCGCGCCAGCGTCGATCAGTGCGGTGATGCGCGGATGGGCCATGCGCGCCAACACTGCGTGCTCCTGGTCGAAACGTCGGCGACCGTCCGCAGCCAGGGCGCCGACCGTCATGATCTTCACCGCGGCGCGCTGTTCGGCGCCGTGCACGCGCCGCCGCGCGCGGTACACCACGGCCATGCCACCACGGCCGATCTCCTCGTCGAGCGCCCATCCCCCGACCACGCGCGGAATGACGCCTTCGTCCGGGCCGGGCGTTGCGTCGAGCGCGCCACTGTCGTGGCCGCGCAGCAGCCGCTGCACCAGCGGGCGCAGGGCGTCGTCGAGCGCCGCCACGGCGCTCTCGCGATCACCACGCGGCAGGTCGAGCAATCGGTCGAAGGCGCGGTCGGCCTCGCGCCACAGGCGTTGTTCTTCAGGCGTCATGGCGCCGTTCCCAGTACGTCTCCGGATGGATCATCGTGAAAACGCCGGCGCACAGGTCACACCGAAAGAACCAGATCCTCCGCCACCACCCGGTCGAGGGGGATGCGGTTGGCGAACAGGGAGAAGGCGAGGATGCCGGCCAGACCGTTGGCGCGGCGGATCCAGTGCGGCAGGTACATCGGTTCGGCGACGAAACCCGAGTCGAAGCAGGGTTCCAGGGTGAGCACGTCGTGCAGCGTCATCTTGCCTGCGAACAGGTGCTGGCACAGCTTCAGCCGGCGCTGCCTGAGCGCCCAGCGGAAAAACGTATGCACGCTGAGCAGGCCATGCAGATAGACGGTGTCCTTGGTGAAGGCGCTGCCGCCTGTAAGCGGCACGCCACGGAACACACGCATGGCCGATGTGAAACTCTCGATCTCGTTCTGGCCGGATTCGAGGAACATGCGGAACACCTCGATGAAGTCGGCGCCACCCAGCGCGCAGTCGATGGCAACGATACGCAGGCTGATGCGCTTCATGCGCTGGATGTCGATGGAGCCGGTAATCAGTTCGGCAAAAGTGGCGAGCCCCTCCTGGGTGGCGGTGGTACGCGGTGAGCTGAGACCCAGGCTGGCGAGGTGGGGCTGTTCGCGTCCATTGAGGGCGGTCAGCGTGTGCACGAATGCCTCGTGCTCCAGCAGCTGTCGGCGGTCGTACTCGGTGAAACAGGTAGCGCCGCGCAGGCGGATGCGGGTCGGGCCGGCGGCGGCCTTGGCTACCAGTTGCGGGTCGATCTCGACGCTGACGTGGTGGTGGACGAAGGTGCGGTCGATTTCGTCCTGCAGCTCGGCACGGAGGATTTCGGCTGGGATGCAGTAGTCGCTGTCGGACAGCACGGCTTCGGCGGCCAGTTCTCCCGCCAGCCCGATGAAGTGTTCGGCGGCGTCGAGGTTGTGTACTTCGCTGCCGGGCAGCATGTCGCCGGGCTTGCCGAACAGGCTCACGGACAGCGCCCCGGCCGCGGCGGTGCCCAGGCGCTCCAGCAGCGCTGCGCACAGATCCCAACTCTCGACCGAGCGCAGCAGGTACTGGCCGACCGGGTCGTCGCCGTCGCAGGCGGCGGCGATGGCGGCCAGCTCGCGGCGAGTGTCGCTGAAATCGAGCGCTGGATAGGCGACCTCGGGCATGCGCACGTCGCCGCGGTGCCAGGCGTCCAGAAACACCTTCTGCACTTCCAGCGGCCAACTCGCCAGCGACAGCAATCGCAACCCCTTCACCGCCGCAACCATGCGCCGGTCGAGCTCGGCGTGGTGCATCGGGGAAGCGGCAACGGCGCTCATCGATCCGCGCCGTACTTGTCGCGCAGGCGCGTACGCAGCGCCTTGGTCAACACACGCTCCTCGGCCTTGCGCGCAATGTCCAGTGCGCGCGCTTCGCGGGCGTTCTCGATCTCGGCGGCGAGTTTCAGGTAGCTGCGCCAGCGATCCTCGTCGAGTTCGCCGGCGGCGATCGCCGCCTGTATGGCGCAACCGGGCTCGCGGCCGTGCTGGCAGTCGCGGAAGCGGCAACCGCCGGCCAGCGTTTCGATATCCGCAAACGCCGGGATGTCGCCGAGATCTTCCTCGCCGGTGAGCTTGAGCTCGCGCATGCCCGGCGTGTCGATCAGGCAGGCGCCGCCCGGCAGCGGTATCAACGAGCGGTAGGTGGTAGTGTGGCGACCGCGCGAGTCGTTGTCGCGCACCGCGCCGGTGGCCTGGTATTCCTGACCGAGCAGGGTATTGGTCAAGGTCGACTTGCCGGCGCCCGAGGAGCCGACCAGCACGGCACTTTCGCCTTCGCCGAGCCAAGGCGCCAGCACCGCGGCGCTGTCGGCATGGCGCGCGTTGATTGCGACGACCGCGGCGTCGCCGGCCACCGCCTGCACCTCGGCGACACGCGCCTTCACGTCGTCGCAGCTGTCGGCCTTGGTCAGGACTACCACCGGGCGTATGCCGCTGCCATCGATCAGCAGCAGGTAGCGCTCGATACGGCGCGGATTGAAGTCCCCATCCAGGCCGCACACGACGAAGGCGGTGTCGATGTTGGTGGCGATCAACTGGGTGTCGAAACGCTCCCCTGCGGCGCTGCGCTTCAGTACGCTGCGCCGCGGCAGGATGTCGACGATCAGGGGTGGCGAGGCGGTGCGGTCGAGGCGCACCCAGTCGCCCACCGCGGGCCTCGCCTCGGCATCGAGGCGACTGCTGGACGCCGGCAGGCGTGCGGCGAACAGATGTTCGCCGTCGTGCACGCGGTAGCTCGCGCGATGCTGCTCGACCACGCGTGCAATATCACCCGCGGCGGCGCCGTCGCCGTTTTCCGGCTTCCAGCCGATGTTGCGAAGGCGCTCGTCGGACGATGACATTGCCCGGATTGTACTCCGGGGCGCGAGCATGCACGCTGTATCGACACGCTTCCCGGGAGGATACCCAAATGAACCCGCTGCCTCGCATCGTGCTGTGGATCTCGGCGCTCACCCTGCTGGTATTCGGCAGCGCCTTTCTGTTCGCCCCGCTGGGCACGCTGGCGCTTGCCGCCATCGAACTGGAGGGAGGCCTGGCGGCGACGGAGATACGCGCCTACTACGGCGGCCTGCAGTGCGGCCTGGGTCTGGCCGTCGCATGGTGTGCGCTGCGCCGCGGTCGCTGGAAGGACGGGCTGGCGCTTACCGCGCTGATCTTCGGTGCGGTCGGCCTGGCGCGCCTGTTTGGCATGGTGGTCGAAGGCGCCCTGACCCTCTACCTGGTCTTCGCCCTGGTGGTGGAGCTGGCAGTGGCCGGGGCGGCACTGTGGGCGCTGTTCGGACTGATGGGACGCGCCGACTCCAGCGAAGCGGGCACGCGATCCTGAAGTACCGTCGCGGGCTGCCGCATCGAAGTGGACCTCACGGGGCTCTGGCTTTTTCCCGCTGCAAGCGGGTGAAAAGCCCGAAACGGGACCCGGAGCGTTGGGGGTCGGGGGAAGAGCTCCGGGTCCCGCTCGGACACGGGGGAGGCGAATCAGCCAGTCGGGGCGAGTGCGTGCACGCGCATGCCATCGGTCAGGCTGCTGTGGCCCATCACGACGATTTCGGCGCCCGGCTCGACGCCGGAGGTGATCTGTATCAGGTCGCCTTCGCTGAAACCGACTTCGACCTGACGCCGCTCGGCGCGGCCGTCGGCCACCACGAACAGCGCCATGCGGCCGTCCTGCGGCAACAGGGCCTGACGTGGCACCAGGGTGGCCAGATCGACGCTGTCGACCAGGACTTCGGCGCGGCTGAACAGGCCTGGACGCAGTCGCCCATCGCGGTTGTCGACCAGGATGGTGACCGGCACGGTCCCACTGCTGCGGTCCACGCGCGGGCTGACCCGGGCGACCTTGGCGTTCACGCTGGCACCGCCCAGGGCATCGAAGCTCAGACGCGCCGCCTGGCCTTCACGCAGCCGCGGACTGAGGCGCTCGGGCACATGCAGGACCGCCTGCAGGCGGTCGAAGTCGGCCACCACGAAAGCCGCACGGTGCGTTTCCAGCAACTGCCCCTGCTTGACCAGACGTTCGGTTACCACGCCCTCGAAGGGCGCCACGATATCGGTCTTGCGCAGGCGCAGGCGCTCCAGTTCCAGGGCGGCACGCTGCGTCTCGAAATCGTAACGGCTGCGCTCGAACAATTCGCGGCTGACCAGCTTGCGCTCGAACAGGGTCTGGTTGCGTCGGTACTCGTTCTCCAGCCGCGCCACGGTGGCCTCGGCCCGCTGCACTTCCAGACGCGCACGGTCCGGGTCCAGGCGCGCCAGCACCTGGCCCTGGCGAACGCGGTCGCCCTCCTCCACCAGCACGTCGAGCACGATACCGCCGACCTCGGCCACCACGCGCGCCTCGCGCTCGGCTTCCAGCGTGGTGGTGGCAGCATGACGGGCCTGGATGGCACCGCTCTGCACGGTGGCCGTCTGTACGGTGACCGCGGCGGGCCCTTCGGCCTTGCGCGCCACGGGGTTCTGGGCGGAGGCGCCACAGCCGGCCAGCGCGATCAGGGCCGGGGTGGCGATCAGCAGGGGAATCAGGCGGCGGTACATGGGGGAGCCTCGTGTTGTTGTTGCCTAGTGTTGTAGTGAACCATAACACTAGTTCAGGGGGCATGCAAGAGGGGGCTTGCAGCGGGGAGCCATTGGACTCGGAATCGGGCGCCAGTGAACCCGCCATCAGTCATATGCCACAGGCATCGTTCAGCGCGCGGTCATACTGAGGCGACTGGCGGGCGATGCGGCGGCGGCCGGGTGGCAGGGCGCGGGCGTCTTGTGACACCCCTTGTGAAATCTGCGGCTTTGGTTAGCATGCGGACTTTTATTGCGGTGCAATATGCGATGACAGCCCTGTTGGCGCCCAGCCCCTGCCTCGACGGCATCCGCTACGAGATCCGCGGCGAGCTTGCGCACCGCGCGCGCGAGCTGGATGCCGAAGGGCGCGACATCATCCGCCTCAACATCGGCAATCCGGGCCTGTACGGCTTCCGCACGCCGGCGCATCTGCGCGAGGCGGTCGCCGCGCGTCTCGGCGACAGCGAAGCCTACTGCCATGAGCAGGGCCTGACCGAGGCGCGCGAGGCGGTGGCCACGCAGGCGCGCGCGCGCGGCATTGCCGATGCGCACGCCGATCGCGTGTTCCTCGGCAACGGCGTCAGCGAACTGATCGACCTCAGCCTGCGCGCCCTGCTCGACCGTGGCGACGAAGTGCTGGTGCCGAGCCCGGACTATCCGCTGTGGACCGCGGCGGTGGCGTTGAACGGCGGCCGCCCGGTGCACTACCCCTGCCGGCCCGAACACGGCTTCCTGCCGGACATCGAGGCGGTGGAGGCGCTGGTCACACCACGCACGCGCGCGCTGGTGGTGATCAACCCCAACAACCCCACCGGCGCGGTGTACCCGCGCGCGCTGCTCGAGGCGCTGGTCGATGTCGCCCGCCGCCACGACCTGGTGTTGATGAGCGACGAGATCTACGACGGCCTGACCTTCGATGGCGCGGTGTTCCAGCCGCTGGCGCCACTGGCGCCGGATCTGGCGACGTTGAGCTTCGGCGGCCTGTCCAAGGTGCACCGCGCCTGTGGCTACCGCATCGGCTGGATGGTGGTCGGTGGCGACGCCCGACGCATGGAAAGCTATCAGCGCGGCCTCGACCTGCTGGCGGCGCTGCGCCTGTGCAGCAACGTACCGGCACAATGGGCAGTGGCCCCGGCCATCCACGGTCCGGACAGCGCAGCCGCGCTGACCGCACCCGGCGGACGCCTGTTTCAGTCGCGCCAGGCCGTGCTGGATGCCGTGGCTGCCAGCGCCTTCCTTCACGTGCAGACGCCGATGGGCGCCCTGTACGCCTTCCCCGGCATCGACACTGCGGCCCTGCCGGGATTCGACGACCATGCCTTCGCGCTACGCCTGCTGGAAGAACAGGACGTGCTGATCGTGCCCGGTTCGAGCTTCAACTTCGGCCGCCGCGACCACTTCCGCATCACCTTGCTGCCGGAAGCGCCGGTGCTGACCGAAGTGTTCCGCCGCATCGAAGCCACGCTCACCCGCATGGCCGAGGAGGCGCCCAGGGTGGCCGTCGCCTGAGATTGGTCGCCCACGAGGTGGGCTCCTACGAAAGCCGTACCCTGTAGACCGCTCGCGGGCAACCTTTCCCTGTCTCCTCTTTGCGTCCTTTGCGTCCCTTGCGTACTCAAGGCTTCCTCAAGTCCGGCCCGAAGATCAGTCACTGCGCGCATAGCCCGCCAGCGTGTTCTCCAGCAGGCTGCGCGCCTGCTCGCGCAGCGGTACCGGCTCGATGATCTCGGCATCGGGGCCGTAGCTCAGCACGTCCATCAACAGCTCGCGCGAGTGGCTGTAGGGCACCTTCAACTCGTAGCGGCCGTCGGCCAGCCACTGCCCCTGCTGCTGCGAGTGCCAGTGTTCTTCCGCGGCCCAGCGCGCGGCGTGCGGGGAGAAGCGGATGGTGGCCCAGGCCTTGGCGGCGCCCGAAAAGATGCCGTAACTGGCGGCGAGATGGGCGTTGAGATCCTCCTCACCCATGTCCTCGCATGCGCCTTCGCTCACCTGCGGCCGCTGGATGCGGTCGAGTGAAAAGCTGCGCAGACCCTTGCGCCGATGATCCCAGGCATCGAGGTACCAGTTGTCGCGGTAGTGGGTGAGCCGTTGCGGCGACACCTCGCGGTCGTTGACCTCGTCGGTCGAGCGCGCGCGGTATCGGAAGGCGAGACGCCTGCGCTCCAGCACCGCGCCGGCCACCGTGCGGAACACCGCCTGGTCGAAACGGCGCGAACCCGACTGGATCACCCGCACCCGGTTGATCGGCCATTCGCGCCCCCCGGCCTGTTCCTTGAGAAGGGCGTCGATGCGTGGTTTGAGAGGCTCCAGCGCGCCGGAAATCAGCTCCGCATCGCCGCGCGGCAGGAGCTGCTGCAATGCCATCAGCGCCTTCAACTCATCGGAGTTGAGCCACAGACCGGGCAGCTCGAAGCGCTCGCCCTCATCGCGCGCATAGCGGAAGCCATGCAACTCCGTATCGCTCTCAATCGGCGCCCCCAGGGCATCGCGCAGGAACGCGATGTCGCGGTACAAGGTGGCTCGCGAGCAGGACAACTCGTCCAGCAACCGCTGCTGGCTGACCGGGTAGCGCGCCACCTTGAGGATGCGGTGCAGGGTGACGATGCGTTCGTAGCGTTCCATGGGCAGGAGTGTACTGGAGCGGGGTTGGCCTCCGTTACCCGACAGAGCAAGGGTCGTGACCGTCAGCAACGTGGTGTCGAGTTCCAGTAGCCCGTTTCAGTGGCCAGAAGGGCCGGCAAGAACCCGACCTTGCGATTCCCAGCGGGCCAGTGACCGATATTCCGAGAGTCTCGGCCATGCCCTCGGCGCTTCCTTTCTGGCTACTGGAACCGGCTACTGGAACTCACCCCTCACATCCCCAGCGCAAACAGCACCAGGCACAGGATCAGGCCCAGCGTCGGCACCACCACGGTAAGCGCGGCCATGGCCGGGTAGGCGTCCTTGTGGGTCTCGCCGCAGATGGCGCGGATGGTGGTGACCACGTAGCCGTTGTGCGGCAGCGAGTCGAGCGCGCCGGACGAGATCGACACCACCCGGTGCAACTGCTCGGGGTCGACGCCCTGTTCCAGGAAGTGCGGCCCCAGGATCGGCAGCGCGATGGCCTGGCCGCCGGAGGCACTGCCGGTCATGCCGGCGATCACGCTCACCGCGATCGCCGCCGACACCAGGCCGGCACCGGGCATGCCGGTGACGAAATCGACCGCCGCTTCGAAGGCCGGCGAAGCCTTCGCCACGGTGCCGAAGCCGACCACGGCCGCGGTATTGCCGATGGCGATCAGCGCGCCGGTGCCGCCGGCGGCGAGTGCCGCGCCCGGCGCATGCAGATGCCGTGGGTTGGTCAGCGCCGCACCGAAGCAGCCGGCCAGCAGGGCGACGATCAGTGCCGAGGTGCCGAAGCTGTCGTGCAGGGCGAAGGCGAAGCCCAGTACCAGCAGCAACGGGATCAGCGACAGCGCCGGATGCGGCAGGTCGCCGCGGCCGCCCTCGGGATCGTCGGCGCGCATTTCAAAGTGCTCACCGCGTTCCCTGGCGGCAGTCAGCATGCGTGTCAGCCACCAGTAACCGAAGGCGGCCATGAACACGGCCACCACCAGGCTTGCCTGCCACGCTGCCAGCGGACCGGTACCGAGGTGTTCCATCGGAATCCAGTTCTGGATCTCCGGCGAACCGGCCGAGGTCATGGTGAAGGTGACCGAACCGAAGGCCAGCGTGGCCGGGATGAAGCGGCGCGGCAGGTCGGCGTCGCGGAACAGGCTGAGCGCCAGCGGGTACACCGAGAACGCCACCACGAACAGGCTGACACCGCCGTAGGTGAGCACCGCGCAGGCGGCGACGATCGACAGCGCCGCCCGTTTTACGCCGAGGTGCCCGACGATCCAGTGCGCCACGCTCTCGGCGGCACCGGAGGACTCCATCAGCTTGCCGAACAGTGCGCCCAGCAGGAATACGAAGAACCAGCTTGCGATGAAGCCGGTAAAGCCCGCCATATAGCGGCTGACCAGATCCATCCCCGGATCGACGGCCAGGGGCGGCAGCAGCGGCAGGCCCGCTGTCAGCGCCACCAGCAGCGCGCACAGCGGCGTCGCCACGAACAGGCTCATGCCGCGCATGGTCAGCCAGATGAGCAGCGCCAGTGCGCCGATGAGACCGATGAGGCTCAGCATCCCTCGCTCCGCGGCGCACGCGGGATGGGTGCGCTCGTCGGAGGATTCTTGGCCGCCTGCGATGTCACCGTAACTGGACCAAGGTACAGGTCACACCCGACGCGCCGTGGCCTAGTGTGTCGCCGTCAGCATTGCGCAAGTTGCGCCCACCACTGGGGGAGAACCACCATGAGTCACCTGAAGCTGCACGTCCTGGCCGCCGCCATCACCCTCGGTCTTGGCCTGACCCACGCCGGCACGGCCGTGGCCCAGGATGGCGCGCAGGACACCGATGCCACCCGTCTCGATGCCGTCACCGTCACCGCGCGCCGCCGCGAGGAGTCGTTGCAGGACGTCCCGGTCGCGGTCACCGCCTTCAGCGAGGAGGAACTGCGCGAGCTGCAGGCGCGCAACCTCGACGGCCTGCAGGGCGCCATCCCCAACGTCAACGTGGTGCAGGGCCGCGCCTCGGCTTCCAGCATCAACGTGTTCATCCGCGGCGTCGGCCAGCCCGATGCGCTGCAGACCTTCGATCCGGCGGTCGGCGTGTACGTCGACGACATCTACATGTCGCGCATCCAGGGTGGGCTCACCAACATGTTCGATGTCGAACGCGTGGAAGTGCTGCGCGGTCCGCAGGGCACGCTGTACGGACGCAACACCGCCGGCGGCGCGCTCAAGGTGATCACCCGCGTGCCCGGCTTCGATCCGCGCATCGATGCCGAGGTGACGGTCGGCGACTTCGGCCGCTTCGAGGGCCGCTTCTACGGCGCCGGTGCGGCTTCCGACAACGTCAGCTTCAGCATCGCCGGCCTGCATGCCGACAACGACGGCTACGTGCGCGATCCGGTGAGCGGTCGCAAGTTCAACGACAACAGCGAACAGGCGCTGCGCGCCAAGCTGGTAGCGCGGCCCGCGGACACGGTGAGTCTCACCTTCAGTGCCGACTACATCCGCCAGGACAACGCGCTTTCGCTTGGCCGCGCCGAGGCGCCGCTGTTACAGGTGGATCTTGCATTGGGCCCGCAGATCCTGGTCCCGGCACCGGTCGGACGCTTCGACTACCGCGCAAGCACCGAACTCGGTCCCGACCAGGGCCAGGAACTCGACCACTGGGGCGTGTCGGGCGTGCTGGAGTGGGAGTGGAGCGACACGCTCACCTTCAAGAGCATCACCGCCCACCGCGAACTGGAAACCGACTTCTGGATCGACTTCGACGGCACCGAGTTCGAGATCACCTCGGCTCGGGTGGCACTCGACCAGCGCCAGTTCAGCCAGGAGTTCCAGTTGCTCTACGACAACCGCGACAATCTGCGCGGCGTGTACGGTCTCTACTACCTGAGCGAGAAGGTGCCGAGTCACCAGGAAGCCTATGCCGACGATTTCCTGGCCCTGGCCGGCACCCCGATCGATTTCACCCGCACCGTCGACGACGACCTGCGCAACAAGAGCTACGCCGCCTTCTTCAACATGAGCTACGACTTCGGACGCGACTGGACGCTGTCGGGAGGATTGCGCTACACGGAAGAAAAGAAGGACTACTTCCGCACCACCAGCACCTTCTCCACTGTGCTTCCGCCGCTGAACGGCACCTTTGCCTTCACTGCCGACGCAAGCTTCAGCGCGCTTACACCCAGCCTTGCGTTGCAGAAGCGCCTGTCCGACCGCAGCATGGCCTACATTTCAGCCAATCGCGGTTTCAAGTCGGGCGGTTTCAACGGGCGCGCCAACAGCCCCGGCGAGGTCAGCATCTTCGATCCCGAGTACGTGTGGACCTACGAACTGGGCTACAAGGCGAGCTCGAGCGACGGTCGCTTCGTCGGCAACCTGGCGATCTTCCACTCCAACTACAAGGATTTCCAGGCGCGCATCGCCGAGGTGGTCGACCCCACCGCCGAGATCCCGACGTTCGCCTTCCCGGTGCTGAACGCGGCCAAGCTGCGCATCCAGGGCATCGAGTTCGAGGGCGCCGCGCTGCTCGGCGACAGCACGCGGCTGAGCGGCAACGTCGGCTACCAGGACGCCAAGTACCGCGAGTTCTTCGACGAGCGCTTCGCCGGCGCCGACCGCACCAACGACAAGGTGCCGTTCAGCCCCAAGTGGAACGCACGCCTGGCGCTGACCCACACCTTCAACCTTTCCGGTGGCGCCGGCTTCACCCTGGGCGGCGATGTCAGCTACCGCGACAAGACCTGGCTTTCCGTCGACAACCGCGAGGTGTTGACGCAGGAAGCGTATTCGCTGGTCGGCCTGTTCGGTGTGTACGAAAGCGCCGACCGCAACTGGCGCATCCAGGGCGGCGTCAGAAACGCCACCGACAAGGTGTACAAGGTCGACGCCCAGGAGTTTTCCAGTGTCGGCAACATCCAGACCGCCTACTACGGCTGGCCGCGCCACTACTACCTCAGCGCACGCTACAGCTTCTACTGATCCCCGAACCCTCCGGGGCCCCCAGGAAAAGCCCGGCCGGCAACGGTCGGGCTTTTTCTTTGGGTGCTCCGAAGCCGTTGGGGTGCGCTGCGCTTACCCCGACCTACGAAAGCG
>DAOMOD010000032.1:576-9015 GCA_035444205.1 Lysobacteraceae bacterium | reverse complement strand
TAGGTTGGGGTAAGCGCAGCGCGCCCCAACGGCATTCCGCCACGATGCTGGCGGTGAGTCGCGTGCCTTGCCGATTGCGACCGCGCTACCATCGGGTGCATGAGCCAAGCACGCGGATTTCCCCTGTTCTGGCTGCCGCTGGCCTGTGCGCTGATTCCGGTGCTGGCGGTGCACGTGGCCTGGTGGCTGTCGGTGCGCGACGGCTACGTGCCGTATTGCATTCCCTATTTCGAGGGCTGCACCTCGATCAGCCGCGCGGCACGACACGGGCTCGGCAACCATGTATTCCAGTTCCTGATGCTGCCCTGCGCGGTGCTCCAGATGCTGTTCTGGTCCAGTGCGCGCGGCTGGCTGAGACAGGTGCATCACGATCCGCGCGCCGGCGTGTCGATGCCCTGGCTCGGCCTGATTGCCGGCATGTTCCTCATTCTCTACGCCAACTTCCTCGGCACCGAGGGCGCCATCTACCAGCTCCTGCGCCGCTACGGGGTGATCGTCTATTTCGCGATGACCTACCTTGCCCAGCTTGCCCTGCTGCACCGCCTGCCCGGCCTGTCCCTGCCACGCGCCATGCTGCCGCTGGCGGTGGCGATATGCGTCTCCATGCTCGTGCTTGGTCTGGTCAGCACCTGGGCTTCGGCGGCGATCGCCGACCGCACGCTCAAGGACGCCGTGGAGAACGTTCTGGAATGGAATCTCGGGGCCCTGCTGACCGCCTGGTTCCTGCTGATGACGTGGCTGTACCGGATTTCCGGCATACGCGCCCGCCTCGATGTCCCGCGATCAGGATCCTGAGTCCTCCCGGCGCAGATCGGCCAGTTGCGCGCGCGCGGGCGATGCCGTGGCCTGGGTCTGTTCGACCACCCATGCCGCCTCGTCGAGCCACTCGCGGGCGCGCGCATCCTGTCCAGCATCGCGTGCCGCCTGCACCGCGGCGAACAGCCAGGGCAGGCGGCCGGGATGGCTTGCGCCGAGCGTTTCGGTACGCGCCCGAAGCGCCTGCTCGGCCAGCGCCAACGCATCCGGCTGGCGAGCGGCCAGCGCCATCCGTGTCTGCACCAGCAGCGCCAGGTCGCGATTGCGCCTGCTCCAGGTCGGATCAAGCTCGCGCGCCGCATCGAACCAGGTCCAGGCGCGGTCCAGGTCGTCCCGATGCAGCGCCAGGTAGGCCAGTCGCAGCTCGACGTTGGCGCGTTCCACCCGGTCTTGCGGATGATCCGCACGCAACGCCTCACGCACCGACTGCAGCAGGGGCTCGGCATCCTCGCTGCGGCCCGCCTGCAACAGCAGCCAGCCCAGGTTCGAGCGCAAGCGCAGGACACGGGCGTCATCGGCCGGCAGCAGTGCCTCGCGCAGTTCGAGTGAGCGCCGGTACAGCGCTTCCGCCTCGTCCATGCGCCCCATGTCCATGAGGCAGAAGGCGAGGTTGTTCATCACCACGGCCACTTCGAAGCTGGTCTCCCCCGCCACCGCCGAAGCGATGGACAGTGCGCGCTGGTAGGCGTGCTCGGCTTCGTCCAGACGCACGGCGTCATGCAGGGCCGCGCCCAGCTCGTTGAAGGCGCGCTGGGTGCCGATGCTGCGCTCGCCGTGGATCGCCAGGCGCAATTCGGCGGCGTGCTCCAGCAGCGCGAGCGCGCGGCCGGCATCGCCAGCATCGCGCCAGCTCCGGCCCAGCGACTCCAGGCTGAGCAGGTAGCTCGGATGACGTTCGCCGATCGTTCCGGCCTTGATGTCGAGCGCGCGCTGGAAATGCCCCACCGCGGCACCCGGCTCGTGCTGCTCCAGCGCCAGCAAGCCCAGATTGTGCAGGACCGACGCCACCTGCAGATGGTCGTCGCCGAGATGCTGCTGGCGCGTGGTCAGCGCAAACCGGAACTTGGTCTCGGCATCGGCCAGTCGGCGCTGGCTGAATCGCAACAGGCCCTCGCTGTTGGCAAGCTCGGCTTGCAGCAGCGGCGACGGCTCGGTGAGGTTCGTCAGGAGGCGATGCGCCTCGGTCAGTTGCGTTTCGGCCCGCTCCAGGCGCAGCCGGTTGGCGTCGGCCCTGATCAACGCGCTCAGCGTGGCGATGCGTTCCTCGATGCTCGCGCCACCCTGCGCCTGCAAGGCCAAGGCCACGTCGAGCAGTTCGGCCTCGCGATCGGGCAGCCCTACGGCGTCGTACACGCTGGCCAGCGTGCGCGCCAGGCGCGCGCGCGGCAGCGCGCGCAGATCGTCGGCCTCCAGCAACTGCGCCGCGCCGACATCGAGCACCTGACGCACGCTGGGTTCGGCGCCACCGTGATTGCCCGGATGCGCGGACTCGAACAGCGACACCAGGAATCCGGTGATGTCCTCGGCTGCGCGGGCCTGCTCGGTCGCTTCCATCTCGGCATGGAGGGCGCGGTCGCGCTCGTCGACCACCTGCCAGGTCGCGATCGTGCCGACCACGGCAGCCAGCGCGGCACCCACCACCACAGGTGCACGCCGCTGCAGCAGCTTGCCGAGGCGGTACGCAGGGGCGCGCCCGCGAATGACCAGAGGCTCGTGGTCGAGGTAGCGGCGCAGGTCGGTCGCCAGCGCCTTGACGTCGGCGTAACGGTGAACCGGATCCTGCGCGGTCGCCGTGGCGATGATCAGATCGACATCGCCGCGCAGCCGGTTGCGCCACGGCAGGTCGGCACGTGCCAGACGCGCGACGCGCAGCGGTGGATGGCTCTCGACACCCGCGAGGCGGCGCCCCAGTACCAGTTCGGCAAGCAGGCGGCCCATGCCGTACACGTCGGTGGCCACGGTAGCCACTTCACCGGCAAGCTGCTCCGGTGCCGCATAGCCCGGTGTCAGCGCCGCCGCGGGCGATGCGCCCGGCTGATCGAGGAGGTGGGCGACACCGAAATCGAGCAGCACCGGCTGTCCACCGTCGCGCACCATGACATTGGACGGCTTGAGATCGCAGTGCAGAATCAGGCGACGGTGCGCGTAGGCCAGGGCGTCGGCGATCCGCAACATCAACACCAGGCGCTGGCGCAGTCCAAGCTGTCGGGCGCGACACCAGTCGTCGATGCTTTCGCCCTCGATGAACTCCATGACCAGGTAGGGCAGACCGTGCGGCGTCTCCCCGCCATCGAACAGGCGCGCGATGCTCGGATGCTCGAGATTTGCCAGGATCTGGCGCTCGCGCGACAACAGGCGATGCGCCTGCTCGCTGGGCAGGCCACGCAGCAGCTTGACCGCGGCGCGCTGCTCGAAGCGGCCATCGCTGCGTTCGGCCTTGAACACCGCACCCATGCCCCCGCTGCCCAGGCGTTCCAGCAGCCGCCAGGGGCCGAGCTGGTCGCCTTCCTTGAGTTCGGTTTCCACCAGCGTGTCGAGCATGCGCGCCATGGGTTGCGAAGCGCGCTCGAGCCCAGCCGTCTGGGCCGCCACCAGGGCCTCGACCTCGGCGCGCAGCGCCGCATCGTCGGTGCGCTCGGCAAGACGCTCGGCGCGCACCGCGGGCGCCAGCTCGCACACCTCGTCGAACAGTTGCCGAAGGCGTGCCCAGCGGTCGGTGGACATCGCGCTAGAGCGTCCGTTCCAGGTGCTGGTTGAGCCAGGCGCGGGCGAAGCGCAGGTCGCGGTCGACGGTGGCCAGCGACACGTCAAGCACATCGGCGATCTCGGCACGCTCCATGCCCGCGAAGAAGTTCATCTCGACCACCCGGGCGGCGCGCGCGTCCTGGGACTGCAGGCTGCACAGCGCCTGGTCCAGGGTGACCAGTGCCAGCGCATCGCCGGCACCGCCTGCCTGATGCGTGGTAAGGGTGACGAAATCGGCTCCGCTGCCGCGCTTGGCGGCCGACTGCGCACGCGCCAGGTCAACCAGCACGGCGCGCATGTTGAGCGCCGCCAGGGCCATGAAGTGCGAGCGGTTCTTGGCCTCGGTCGAACTATTGCCGAGCATGCGCAGCAAGGATTCGTGCACCAGCTCGGTAGGGTCGAGCGGCTGCACGTGAACACGTCGCAGGCGCTTGCCCGCCATCTCGCGAAGCGTTGCGTAGACCATCGGCATCAGCCGTCCCAGCGCGACTTCGCTGCCTTGCCGCCACTGCCCCAGCAGCCGGGTGATGTCATCGATGGAGGGCGATGGATCGGCGTCCTTCATGGTCCGATTGTATCGGTGCGCTTGCGATGCGTCATGGACGTGACGCCGGCATCGGAACGTGAACGCTCCGCGCACCACAGCGGGAAGGCTGATCGCTCTGAACGGTGGCGAGAAATGCCGGCCGGGATGCGGCACACTTGGCGGACGCCGTCATGGCGACCGCCGAGAATGCCAGTACTGCCCGACGCCCTGCATGAAAAACCCTTCCCGCCCCGTCCAGGCCGTGCGCCGAAACGCACCCGTAGACCGCCGCCCCGCGGCAGCACCGCCAGCACCGGCATGGTGGGCCGCGCAGGTCGCGCGGCTGCCCGACCCCTGGCGCCAGTACGCCTACCTGATGCGCGTGGACAAGCCGATCGGCACCCTGCTGCTGTTGTGGCCGACCTGGTGGGCGCTGTGGCTGGCGGCGGAGGGCTTTCCGCCCATCGTGCCGTTGCTGATCTTCACCCTGGGCGTGGTGCTGATGCGCGCCGCGGGTTGCGTGATCAACGATGTCGCCGACCGCCGTCTCGACCCGCAGGTGGCGCGCACCCGCGAGCGTCCGCTGGCGGCGGGCCGCGTGCGCACCTGGGAAGCGCTGCTGCTGTTCCTGGCGTTGATCGCGCTTGCTTTCGGCCTGGTGCTGCTGACCAACCGCTTGACGCTCTACCTCAGCGTTGCCGGCGCCTTCCTGGCCGCCACCTATCCCTTCATCAAGCGCGTCAGCCACCTGGCGCAGGCGTGGCTGGGCGCCGCCTTCGGTTGGGCGGTACCGATGGCTTTCGCGGCAGTCACCGGCACGGTGCCGCAACTGGCCTGGCTGGTGTTCTGCGCGGTGGTACTTTGGGCGGTGGCCTACGACACCCTGTACGCCATGGTCGACCGCAAGGACGATATCCGCGCCGGAGCGAAGTCCACCGCCATCCTGTTCGGCGACCTCGACCTGACCGCCATCGGCATCCTGCACGGAAGCTTCCTGCTCGCCATGCTCTTCGTCGGACAGCAGGCAGGCCTGGGCTGGCCCTACTGGAGCGGCTTGGCGGTAGCGCTCGCACTTGCCGCATGGCAACTGTGGTGGGCGCGCAAGCGCAGCCCTGAGCGCTGCTTTCAGGCTTTCCTCAATAACCAGTGGATCGGCCTGGCGCTGTGGCTGGGCATGGCGATCGCATTCCTCATCAAGCCTGTGAATTAACAACAATCGTGCTCGAACGCCTGCCAATGCATGCCAAACCGTTGACGAAGGCTCGACCATGACCGAGTCCCGCGTGCGTGATGCACTGACCGCCGCCCGCGGCGACGAACCAGGGGCGCTGGATGCCCTGGTGGCGGCGCTCTATCCGGAGCTGCGCCGCATCGCCCGCGGCCAGCTACGGCGCCTGCGTCCGGGCCAGACCCTGGACACCACCGCGCTGGTCAACGAGGCCTACATGAAACTGGTGGGCTTTGAGGATTTCGTCGACCGCAACCACTTCCTCGCCGCCTCGGCGCGCGCGATGCGCCATATCCTGATCAATGCCGCGCGCTCCAGGATGGCCGACAAGCGCGGCGGCGGCCAACGGCCGGTGACGCTCGACGGACGCGAGAGCGCCTCCGAATCGATGCCGTTCGCCGAAGTGCTGAGCGTGGGTCAGGCGCTTGAGCGCCTGCAGGGCATCGACGAGCGGCTGTGCCGAGTGGTCGAGTGCCGTTTCTATGCCGGCATGACCGAGGAGGAAACGGCCGCCGCGCTGCACGTCTCGGAGCGCACCGTGCGTCGCGACTGGCTGCGCGCGCGAGCCTGGCTGAAGGACGCGCTCGGCATGATTCCAGACGATGGTCCCGAACCATGAACCCGGATGCATCGGCAAACCCGAGTCAGCGCCAACTCGACGCACTGCTTTCGGAGCTGCTCGATCTCGACCCGGCGGCACGTGAGGCGCGTCTCGCCGAGCTGCCGCCGGAGCAGGGCCGCCGGCTTGCGGCACTGCTCGCAGCCGCCCTCGACGACGACGATTTCCTGACGCCGGGCGGCGCCCTGCAGGGTGAACTGATCGAGGCGGCATTGCGTGAGGAATCGGCGCTGGTGGCGGGCTGCGAACTTGGGCCCTGGCGCATTGTCCGGGAGATCGGTGCCGGCGGCATGGGACGGGTCTATCTCGCCGAGCGCGCCGACGGGCTGTTCGATCGCCAGGTCGCGATCAAGCTGGTGCACGTGGACGGCGCCGCCACCAGTCTGGCGCGGGTGCAGCGCGAGCAGCGCCTGCTTGCCGCGCTGGTGCATCCGCATATCGCGCGGCTGTATGACGCCGGCGTGACCGACGACGGTGCGCCCTACCTGGTGATGGAGCACGTCGACGGCGAGCCGATCGACGTCTGGAGTGCGCGCCGCGGCCTCGACGCGCGCCAGCGCATCGGCCTGGTGATGGAAGTCTGTGCTGCGGTCGAAGCGGCGCACCGGCAGCTGATCGTGCATCGCGACATCAAGCCGTCCAATGTGCTGGTGGACACTGCGGGTCAGGTGAAGCTGCTCGATTTCGGCATTGCCGGCATGCTCGACACGGAAGAAGCCGGGCCAGGCGCAAGCGCGGCAGCCACCCAGGAGGCCGCGACCGCGCAGACCGAAGTTCGCGCCTTTCACACCCCGCGCTACGCCAGCCCCGAGCAGCGCGCCGGCGAGGCCACCACCACCGCGTCCGACGTCTATCAGATTGGACTGCTGCTGCGGGAACTGCTGCATGGGCGGCAGTCGCAGCCCGCTGCTGATGGCGATGCCCGGCTGCAGGCGGTTGGCGACGGTGCATGCGCCGGCGTCCCTGAAGCGGATCTGCAGGCCATCCTCGCGAAAGCGCTCGCTGACGACCCCGCGCGACGGTACGCCAGCGCCGACCGCCTGCGCGAAGACCTGGAACATCTGCTCGCCGGGCGTCCGGTATCTGCACGATCCGCAGGGGCCGCCTACCGCCTGCGTCGGCTCGTGGGACGTCACCGTATGGCAAGCACTGCCATCGCCGTGGCGACCCTGCTGCTGATCGGTACGGTGACCGTCTTCACCGTCCGCCTCGCCAACGAACGCGATGCCACCCGCTTGCAAGCCGAGCACGCCGAGCGCGCCCGGATCGAGACCGAACAGGTGGTCGCCTTCCTCACCGACCTGTTCCGTGGCGGGGATCCCTACGGTCCGACCGAACCGACCCCTGTCGCCGAGCTGAGCGCGCGCGCGTTGCTCGATCAGTCGGCCGGTCGCCTTGAGCACGCGCTGAATGACCAGCCGCTGGTGCGGGCGCGCCTGCTCGATGAGGTGGCGCGCATCTACCGCCTGCTCGGTCTGCTCGATGAATCCGAGCCGCTGGTGCGCGAGAGTCTGCGCCTGCGCGATGCGCAACCGCAGCTGCGGCCGATCGAAGGCGCCGATACGGCGCTTGCCCTGGGCCGCACCCTCACGCAGCGCGGCGCCATGGACGAAGCTGCGCCGCTGATCGCGCGCGCCGAGCGGACGTATCGCGAAGCCGGCGAGGAGCGGCGCCTTGACGGCGCCCTGGAGGCCAAGGGCAATCTGCTGCTCACCCAGGACGACCCGGCAGCGATCGATGCGTTCAAGGATTCACTTGCGCTGTGGCGGGCACACGGCGAAGTGGATCGGCAGGTTGACCTGCACCTGTACCTTGCCAACGCGCTGGCGACGCATGCCGACCTGGCCGAAGCGCGCGCTCATCGCGAGGCCGCGCTGGCCCTGGTCGAAGCGCGCTTCGGTCCCGCACACCCGGCCGTTGCCACAGCCCTGGTCGGACTGGCGGACCAGTACAAGCGCGAGAACGATCCAGCGCTTGGCGTTCCGCTGCTGGAGCGCGCGCTGACGATCTTCGAGGCACACTTTGGTCGCGACGATTTCCGCGTCGCCAAGGCGGTCAACAATCTCGGCATCGCGCTGTCCGATCTCGGCAACCACGAGGCGGCCCGCCCACATCTGGAACGTGCACTGCTCACCTATCGGAGCCATCGCCCCGACCATCCCGGTACCATTCTCAACAACCTTGGCACCGTCGAATGGGCGAGCGGCCGTCCTGAAGATGCCGCCGAGCGCTATCGCGAAGCGCTCGCACAGCTGGCGCCGCGGCTGCGCGACGACCACGTCATGATCGCCCTGGTCGAAACCAATCTGGGCGAGGCCCTGTTCGCCATGGGCGCCCACGACGACGCGCGCCACTACCTGCAGCGCGGCGTTGCCCATCTGGCGCGACGGATCGGCGACGGCCACGTCATGCTCGTACCCTCGCTGGAGTACCTCGCGCAGATTCTCGAAGCGGCGGACGAACTTGATCGCGCCGAAGCGCTGTGGCGCCGCGTGCTCGCCATTC
>DAOMOD010000032.1:0-547 GCA_035444205.1 Lysobacteraceae bacterium | reverse complement strand
GGCGACCCGGCCGAGTTCGCCGCTGCGCACGCTGCGCTCGAAGCCTTGCAGGCGCGCGCTGCCAGCAGCCGCCCGCAGTAGGTAGCGTGCAGGACATTCGGTCTGGAATGCCATGTGGCCAGACACAGACGTTCTGCGGTGTCCGCTTTGGGCGCGACGTGATGATGTTCATCGAGAATCCGGGCCCATTGCCGCGACCAGGGAGCGCAGCATGAATCGACCGTTGACCCGCGCCGCTGGCGGTCGAACCCGCAGCGCCGTGTTCGGAGATGTCGAGTTATCGCCATGAACTCTGCCGGGCCGCGCGCATCGGGCGGCGCGGCGGACGCGCATGCGCTGGATCGCCTTCTCGAGGAGCTGCTCGACCTGGATGAAGAAGCACGCGCGATTCGCCTGCAGGCCGTCGAGGGCACCACGCGCAGACGACTGCAGAAGCTGCTCGCCGCTGCCCTGGATGATGACGGCTTCTTGACGCCGGGCGGCGCCCTGCACGGTGAACTGATCGAGGCGGCATTGCGTGAGGAATCGGCGCTGGTGGCGGGCTGCG
>DAOMOD010000031.1:24367-26508 GCA_035444205.1 Lysobacteraceae bacterium | reverse complement strand
CGCTGATCGGCAACATCCAGCTGTCGTGGGTCAAGCTCGGCCCGGCCGGCGCGCGCATCTGCCTCGATGGCGGCGTCAACGATCTCGGCGGCACGCTGATGAACGAGAGCATCTCGCGCGCCGCCGGCGCACAGCACGGACAGGAGATGCCGCCCGAGGCGATGGAAGCGCTGATCCTGTCCGCCGGCCGCGTCCCGCGGCAGCGCAGCACCCTTTACGGCGAGGTGGCGCCGGAACGGCACGCGCGCGCATTCGGCGCCGCGCCGCTGGCGCCGCTGGTGCAGACGCCGCCGCGCCGCCGCGACAAGCCCCTTCGCCCGGCCGTGGCCGGGCATCCAACCCCGGAGATCCCGATCCATGTCGAATCCATCCGCGCCAAACCCGCCGTCGTCGAGTCCTGAACGCCCGACGATCGCCGTCCTCGGCGGCGCCGGCAAGCAGGGCAGCGGCCTCGCCCTGCGCTGGGCCGACGCCGGCCATCCGGTCGTCCTCGGCAGCCGGTCGCCGGAACGCGCCACCGAAGCCGCGGACGAACTCAACCGCCTGCTCGGCGAGGTCCGCGTCCGCGGCGCCGACAACCGCACCGCCGCGCGCGAAGCGCAGGTCGTGGTGCTGGCGGTGCCGTTCGCGGCGCAGCGCGCGACCGTCGAGGAAGTGCGCGACGAACTCGCCGGCAAGCTGCTGATCGACGTCACCGTGCCGCTGGTGCCGCCGAAGGTAGGCCGGGTGCAGTTGCCCGGGGGCAAGTCTGCGGTCGAGGCGATCCAGACCCTGCTCGGCGACGGGGTGAGGGTGGTGTCGGCGTTCCAGAACATCTCCGCGCACCACCTGAAGAAGCTTGGCCACGACATCGACTGCGACGTGCTGGTCTGCGCCGACGACAAGGCCGCCGGCGAGCAGGTGGTCGAACTCGCGCAGGCCATCGGCATGCGCGCCTGGTTCGCCGGCCCGCTGGCGAACTCGGTCGTCGCCGAGGGCCTGACCTCGGTGCTGATCTCGCTCAACCAGCGCTACAAGGTGCCCGGCTCGGGCATCCGCATCACCGGCATCGGCTGAGGGACGCGGACGCCGACACCATGACCTACGCCGCGCGCGCGCTGTCGCTCACCGCATTGCCGGACATCCCGATGGTGTCCCCGGGCGACGACCTCGCGCGACTGCTCGCCGACGCACTGGCGCGCGCCGGTGTCGCGCCCGCGCCCGGCGACGTGCTGGTGCTGGCGCAGAAGATCGTCTCCAAGGCCGAGGGCCGCGCGCTGCCGCTGGCGGGCATCGAACCGTCCGCGGCCGCGATCGATATCGCCGCGCGCGCCGACAAGGACCCGCGCCTGGTCGAGCTGATCCTGTCCGAAGCCGACGAGGTGATGCGCGTGCGTCCCGGCGTGATCATCGTCCGCCACCGGCTGGGCCTGGTGCTGGCCAACGCCGGCATCGACCACTCCAACGTCGACGGCGACGAGGTCGCACTGCTGCTGCCATGCGACCCCGACGCCTCGTGCGCCACGCTGCGTGCGCGCCTGCGCGAACGCACCGGCGCCGACTTCGCCGTGGTCATCATCGACAGCCTCGGCCGCGCCTGGCGCAACGGCACCGTCGGCACCGCGATCGGCGCCAGCGGCCTGCCCGGCCTGCTCGACCTGCGCGGGCAGCCCGACCTGTTCGGCCGCCCGCTGCGGACCTCCGAACTCGGCTATGCCGACGAAATCGCCGCCGCCGCCTCGCTGCTGATGGGACAGGCCGACGAAGGCCTGCCGGCGGTGCTGCTGCGCGGACTGCCGGCGCCGACGCGCGACGGCAGCGCCGCCGAGCTGGTCCGTGATCGCGCCCTGGACCTGTTCCCTTGAGCGCCGCGACCCACGTGCTCGCGCTCGCAGGCGGCGTCGGCGGCGCCAAGCTCGCCTGCGGACTGGCCGCCGCACTGCCACCAGCGGACCTGACGCTGGTGGTCAACACCGGCGATGACTTCGAACACCTCGGCCTGCACGTCAGCCCCGACATCGACAGCGTGACCTATGCGATGGCCGGTCTCAACGATCCGGTGCGCGGCTGGGGACTGGCCGGGGAGACCTGGAACGCGATGGCCGCGGTCACCCGGCTCGGCGGACCGGCCGACCTGTTTCCCCGGCCGAAGGCGCCGCGCG
>DAOMOD010000031.1:22030-24357 GCA_035444205.1 Lysobacteraceae bacterium | reverse complement strand
GACCGGACTGGTTCGCGCTGGGCGACCACGACCTCGCCACCCACCTGCTGCGCAGCCAGCGCCTGCGCGCCGGCGACACGCTGTCGCAGGTCACCGCTGATTTCGCACGGCAGTTGGGCATCAGCCACTGCATCGTGCCGATGAGCGACGATCCCGTGCGCAGCGTGGTCGAGACCGCCGACGGCGACCTGCCGTTCCAGGACTATTTCGTGCGCCGTCGCTGTGGGCCCGCCTTCCGCGGCATCCGCTTCGACGGCATTGCCGACGCGCGGCCGGCGCGCGGCTTCCTCGACGCGCTCGATAACCCACGACTGCGCGCCGTCGTGCTGTGCCCGTCGAACCCGCTGCTGAGCCTGCGCCCGATCCTGTCGCTGCCGGGCGTCGACGCGCACCTGCGCGCGCGCGGGGTGCCGGTGGTGGCGGTCTCGCCCTTCGTCGGCGGCGACGCGGTCAAGGGGCCGGCCGCGAAGATCCTGCGCGAGCTCGGCGTGCCGGTGTCCCCCGAAGGCCTGCTCGGCTGCTACGACGGCCTGGTCGACGCCCTGGTGGTCGACGCCCGCGACGCGGCGTTCGCCGAACGCGCCAACATGCCGGTGCTGGCCACCGACACGCTGATGCGCGACCGCGACGACCAAGTGCGGCTGGCGCGCGAAACGCTCGCCTTCGTCGACACCTTGCCCGTCCGGGGGACGGCCGCATGAACCTGCGCGTGCTGATTCCGGTGCGCCCGTTCGAGGACGGCAAGCGACGGCTTTCGACTCGGTTGTCGCCGCTGCAGCGGCAGGTGCTGAGCGCACGCCTGTGCCGGCACCTGTTCGACGTGGTGCTGGCGGTGGTGCCGGCCGGCGACTGCATCGTGGTCAGCCGCTCGCCGGAGGTGCTGGCGCTGGCCGAATCGCACGGCATGCAGGCGTTGGCCGAAGACCCGCCCGGCGGCCTCAATCCCGCGCTGGAGCAGGCGGCCGCCCTGTCCGCCACGCAGGGCGCCGACGCAGTGCTGTCGCTGGCCTGCGACCTGCCGCTGCTCTCGCCGGATGACGTCCGCGCGCTGATCGCGCGCGCCGCGCCCGGACGCGTGGTGCTCGGATCGGACCAGGCCTGCTCGGGCACCAACGCACTGCTGATGTCGCCGCCGGGCGCGATCCCCTACCTCTACGGCGCCGACAGCCGGCGCCTGCATCGCGAGGCCGCCTGCCTCGCCGGCCTCGGCTTCGAGGCGATCCACCGGCCCGGGATCGCCACCGACATCGACACGCCCGCCGACATCGACGCGCTGCCCGACGAGGCGGCGCGACTGCTGCCGGGCCACGATTGCCGGGAAAGCGCCTGAGGCGCCGCGCTCAGGCGCGTTCGAACACCGCCGCCAGCCCCTGGCCGCCGCCGATGCACATCGTCTCCAAGCCATAGCGGCCGTCGCGGCGATGCAGCTCGCGCGCGAGGTTGGCGAGGATGCGGCCACCGGTCGCGCCGATCGGATGGCCGAGCGAGATGCCCGAGCCGTTGACGTTGAGCCTGTCGCGGTCGTCCCAGCCCCAGCCCTTGAGTACCGCCAGCACCTGCGGCGCGAAGGCCTCGTTGAGTTCCACCAGGTCGATGTCCTTCCAGCCCAGTCCGGTGCGCGCGAACAGGCGCTCGACCGCCGGCACCGGGCCGATGCCCATGCGCGAAGGATCGCAGCCGGCGGCGGCCCAGGAATGGAACCAGGCGATCGGCTCGAGCCCGAGTTCGGACAGCTTGTCCTCGGCCACCACGAAACAGGCCGCCGCCGCGTCGTTCTGCTGGCTGGCGTTGCCGGCGGTGACCACGCCGCCCTTCTCGATCGGCTTGAGCGCGGCCAGCGTCTCCATCGTCGCATCCGGACGGAAGCCCTCGTCCTTCGCGAACACCAGTGGCTCGCCGCGCCTCTGCGGTACCGACACCGGCACCAGCTCGTCGTCGAACTTGCCCTCGGCCCAGGCCGCGGTGGCGCGCTGGTGGCTCATCACCGCGAACTCGTCGCACTGCTCGCGGGTGATGCCGTAGTCCTTGGCCAGGTTCTCGGCGGTCTCGATCATGCCGGTGATCACGCCGAAGCGCTCGATTGGCTGCGACATCACCCGGCCGCGGGTCAGGCGGTCGTGCATCGTCACCGAGCCCGAGCGCGCGCCGCCGCGCATGTCGGTGCTGTAGTACTCGATGTTGCTCATGCTCTCCACGCCGCCGGCCAGCACCACGTCGGCAGCGCCGGTCTGCACCATCATCGCCGCGTCGATCACCGCCTGCAGGCCGCTGCCGCAGCGCCGGTCGAGCTGGTAGCCGGGCACCGAGAGCGGCAGGCCCGCGGCCAG
>DAOMOD010000031.1:0-22018 GCA_035444205.1 Lysobacteraceae bacterium | reverse complement strand
TGCACGGCGCCTCGCCGTTGCCGTAGCCCTGGGCGAAGACCACCTCGTCGATGCGCTCGGGATCGATCCGGGTGCGCTCGACCAGCGCCCTGATGATCGTCGCGCCGAGTTCGCCGGCCTGCAGCCCGGCAAGCGATCCCATGAACCTGCCGACCGCGGTGCGCAGCGGCGAAACGATGGCGACTTTGCGCATGATGTCCAACTCCGGTGGAATGGCGGCGCACGAGCGCAGCATGGTTGACGAGGGGGAACGAGTCAGGCGTCGAGGCCGCGCAGCATCTCGCGGGCGATGATGATCTGCTGGATCTGCGAGGTGCCCTCGTAGATCCGCAGCAGGCGCACGTCGCGATAGAAGCGCTCGACCTTGTACTCGGCCATGTAGCCGGCGCCGCCGTGGATCTGCACCGCGCGATCGGCGACGCGGCCCACCGCCTCGGTCGAGAAATACTTCAGCGACGACGCCTCCAGTCCGATCTTCTCGCCACGGTCGAACTTCGCCGCGACCGACTGCATCAGCGCCTCGGCCGCAAGCGCGTCGACCTTGCTGTCGGCCAGCAGCGCCTGCACCAGCTGGAACGAAGCGATCGGCTGGCCGAACTGGCGCCGCTCGGCGGCATAGCGCAGGCTCATGTCGATCAGCCGGTCGCACATGCCCAGCGCCACCGCGGCGATGTGGATGCGGCCGCGGTCGAGCACCTTCATCGCGGTCTTGAAGCCCATGCCGGGCACGCCACCGATGATGTTCTCCGCCGGCACGACGCAGTCGTCGAAGATCACGTCGCAGGTCACCGAGCCCTTCTGGCCCATCTTCTTGTCGGGCTTGCCGAAGCTGATGCCCGGGGTGTCGGCCGGCACGATGAAGGCGGAGATCCCGCCGGCGCCCTTCACGTCGGGCTCGGTGCGCGCCATGAGGGTGAACATTCCGGCGCGCGGCGCGTTGGTGATGAAGCGCTTGGTGCCGCTGATGCGGTAGACGTCGCCGTCGCGCTTGGCCGCGGTCTGCAGCGAGGCGGCGTCGGAGCCGGCGTCCGGCTCGGTCAGGGCGAAGCTGGCGCTGACCTCGCCGCTCGCCAGCCGCGGCAGCCAGGCCTGCTTCTGCGCCTCGGTGCCGTCGATGACGATGCCCTGGGAGCCGATCCCGACCGTGGTGCCGATCACCGAGCGGAACACCACCGAGGCGCGGGTGAGTTCGCGCACGACCGCCGCTTCCTCGGACATGGTCAGGCCAATGCCGCCGTAGGCCTCGGGTACCGACAGTCCGAACAGGCCCAGCTCACGCATCTCCTGGATGATCTCGGCGGGCACTTCGTCATCGTGCTCGATCCTGTCCTCGGCCGGGATCAGCCGTTCGTCGACGAAGCGCCGCACCGATTCGCGCAGCAGTCCGAAAGTCTCGATGTCCATGGTGTCTCCCAAATATTCGGCGCGTGATCGGACGCGGTTCTAGAACGCGGCGGTGGCGGCCATCGCCACCTCGCCGTCGCAGCGCAGCGCGCGGTACTCGCCCTCGGCGTCGCCCGCGACCAGGCGCACCGGCTGCGAAACGAACAGCGGCGCCTGCGCGCGGAAAGAGAACGCCGTCGGCGTGCGGCCGGCGCGGTCGCGGGCGTGGGCAAACAACTTCGCCGCGGTGAACGGGCCGTGCACGACGAGGTCCGGGTAGCCCTCGACGCCGGTCGCGTAAGGTCGGTCGTAGTGGATGCGGTGGGCGTTGAAGGTCACCGCGGAAAATCGGAACAGGTCGACCGGCCCCGGCAGCCAGGCCTGCGCCGCGCCTGCATCCGGCACCTGCGCAATCGCGGGCTGTGTTCCGCCAGCGTCTCGGTAGACGATGGTCTGGCGTTCCTCGACGCGCACCTCGCCCGCCTGCACGATGCGCCGTTCCACCTCGACGAACACGAGGTCGCCGCTGCGCCCGCTGCGATGCTTCACCTCGGCGATGGTGCTGGTCAGCGTGGCGACATCATCCAGCCGCAGCGGCGCCGGGAAGCGCATCGACGAGGCGGCGAACATCCGACGCGACAGCGATACCGGCGGCAGGAAGCCGCCGCGCCTGGGATGACCGTCCTCGCCGATCTCCGAGGCGGCGGCCACCGGCAGGAACCAGGCCCAGTGCGCCAGCGCCGGCGGCGCCCGCTCCACCTCGAGGCTTTCCCCGGTCGCTGCCGCGAACCGGCGCAGGCTTTCCGCGTCGAGCCGCTGCTCGCGCACCTCCTCGCGCCCGATCCAGCCCTGCCAATGCGCCACGTCGCCGGCGCCGATCGCGCTGCTCATGCCTTGTCTCCGGAAACGATGCCTCGGTCGTGCAGTCGTCCGATCTGCGCGGTCGACAGGCCAAGCAGGTCGGCCAGCACCTCGTCGGTGTGCTGCCCCAGCCGCGGCGCGGGCAACACGTTGCCGTGCGCCTCGCTGGCCAGCGTGGCCGCCGGGCCGGACGCGGGGTAGCGCAGCCCGCTCGGGTTGAGGATCTGCTGGAACAGGGGATTGGCGGTGAACAGTCGCTCGTCCCTCGTCGCCGCCTCGTGCAGGCCGCGGTAGCGCGCCCAGGTCACGCCGCCGGCGTCGAACGCCGGTCGCAGCGCGGCAAGGTCGCGGCCGGCGAACGCGGCCTCGAACAGCGGGAACAGGCGTGCCCGATGCACGAAGCGCAGGCCCTCGTCGCGCCCGAACGAGACACCGAGCTCGGCCTCCAGCGCCTCGACCTGCGCCTGCAGGTCGAGCACCTTGAGCAGGCCGCTCCACTGCCGCGGCGTGATCGCCACCACCATCACCCGCTCGCCGTCGGCGGTGACGAAGTCGCGGCCGAAGGCGCCGAACAGGTCGTTGCCCATGCGCGGTCGGTCGGCGCCCGAGACCAGGACCTCGGCCAGCATCCCGGTATGGCTCAGGCTCGACGCCACCAGGTCGGACAGCGGTATGCGGATCTCGCGCCCCGTCCCGCTGTCCCGGCGCCCGCGTTCGGCGGCCAGCAGCGCGAACGCGGCATAGGCGCCGCCCAGCAGGTCCCAGGCCGGCAACACATGGTTGACCGGCGCGGCGGCATCGGCCGGACCGGTCATGTACGGCACGCCGGCCGCGGCGTTGACCGTGTAATCGACCGCGGGCGAACCGTCGGCCCAGCCCATGATCCGCACGCAGACGATGTCGCCGCGCGCAGCCTTCAGTCTGTCGTAGGACAGGAAGCCCTCGACCGGATAATTGGTCACGAACAGGCCGCCGTTCTCGCCCGGCGCGGCCGCGAGCTGCAGCGCCAGTTCGCGCCCTTCCTGCGAGGACAGGTCGATCGCGACCGATTTCTTGCCCTTGTTCAGGCCTTCCCAGTACAGGCTGTCGCCGTTGGGCGCGAGCGGCCAGCGGCGGAAATCCGGGCCGCCGCCGATGTTGTCGAAGCGGATGACCTCCGCGCCCATCTGCGCAAGATGCAGGCCGCTGGAGGGACCGGCGATGAACGCCGCACCCTCGACCACGCGCAGGCCCTTCAGCAGCTCGTACATGTGCCTTGCTCCCTGTTGCCTGGCCGGGCATCGCGCCGGCAGGGCGCCAGTGCCCGCGCATGAATACGCCCGCGCTCGCCAGACACCGCACTCATGCCAGCTTCACCAACATGCGACCCAGGTTGTCGCCGCTGAACAGCCCCGAGAACGCGTCCAGCGCGTGCCCGATGCCCTCATGCACGGTCTGCGCCTGCTTCAGCCGTCCATCGCGGTACCACGCGGTGACGTCGGCGAGGAACTCCTGCTCGCGATGCAGGTGGTCGAGCACGATGAAGCCTTCCATGCGGACGCGCTTGACCACCGCCTGCATCAGGTTGCGCGGCGCGGTCGGCGCTTCGGTGCTGTTGTATTGCGAGATCATCCCGCACAGCGCGAAGCGCGCGTGCGGATTGGCGATCGCCAGTGCGGCATGCAGGTGCTCGCCACCGACGTTGTCGAAGTACACGTCGATGCCCTGCGGCGCGGCGCGCGCCAGTGCCTTGGTCAGGTTGGGTTCGGCCTTGTAGTCGATCGCGGCATCCACCCCGAGTTCGTCGCGCAGGAACGCGGTCTTGCGTTCGCCGCCGGCGGACGCGACCACGGTGTGACCCTTGAGCTTGGCGATCTGGCAGACGATCGAGCCGACGCCGCCCGAGGCCGCCGAGACGAACACCACGTCGCCCGGCTTGAGCGCGGCGACCTGCAGCAGGCCGATCCACGCGGTCAGCCCGGTGGTGCCGCCGATCCCCAGCAGCGCGTGCTCCGGCAGCATCGAGGCGTCACGCAGGCTCAGCGCCGAGGCCGGCGCGTTGAATCTCTCGCGCCAGCCCAGCCGCGACCAGACCACGTCGCCGGGGCGGAAGCCCGGATCGTTCGAGGCCACCACCCGTCCGATCGCCGGGCCCTCCATCGGGGCGTCCAGCGCGAACGGCGGCACGTAGCTCCTGGCCTCGCTCATGCGCCCGCGCATCGCCGGATCCACAGCCATCCAGGTGTTGCGGACCTGGACCTCGCCGGGGCCCGGCGACGGCACGTCCACCGCCGCCAGCTCGAAGTCTTCCGGCGACGGCGTGCCGACCGGCCTGCGCTTGAGCCGCACTTCGCGCGAGATCGCCACCGGCGCTACCGCCGCGGGGTCAGTAGCCATGCAGCGCCCCATAGCGTTCGCGATGGAACGCGGCGTCGCCGTAGTTCGCATCGGCGGTGCGCGCGCGCTTGAAGTACAGCCCGGCATCGTGTTCCTCGGTCATGCCGATGCCGCCGTGCAGCTGGATCATCTCGGCGACGACGTTGCGGAAGGTCTCGCCCGCCAGCGCCTTGGCCAGCGACACCTTCGCCGGCGCGTCCCCGGCGTCGGCGTCGAGCGCCTGCAGTGCGGCCTCGACCGCGGAGCGGGTCAGCTCCAGCTCGCCGTACAGCGCGGCCGCGCGATGCTGCAGCGCCTGGAACGCGCCGATGATCTGCCCGAACTGCGTGCGCACCTTCAGGTACTCCAGCGTGGTCTCGAAGGCTTGCTGGGCCGCGCCCAGCATCTCCATCGCCGCGCAGGCGCGCGCGCGGTCCAGTACGCGCTCGAGCAGCTCGTCGCCGCCCTCCAGCACATCGTCCGGCGCCAGCGTCACCCCGTCGAATTCAACGATCGCCGCGCCGCGCGGCTCGATCTCGTGCAGGCGCGTGCGGTGCAGGCCGTCGGCCGCGGCGTCGACCAGGAACAGTCCCGTCCCGGCCGACGTCCCGTCCTGCGCGACCATGCGCGCGGCCACCACCAACAGGTCGGCGGCCATCGCGTGCGACACCGGGCGCTTGGTCCCGTCCAGCCGCCATCCCTGCGCCGTACGCGCCGCGGTCGTCGCGATCGCGTGCGGCGCGTGTCGCGTCCCCTCGTCCACCGCCAGCGTCGCGGCCGCCTCGCCCGACGCGATCCTCGGCAGCCATCGCTGCTGCTGGCTTTCGCTCCCGCCCAGCACCAGCGCGGAGACTACGGCGACCGCCGAGTCGAGCAGCGGCGACGCGACCAGCTGTCGGCCCAATTGCTCGAGCACCAGCCCCATGCCGAGGCAGCCGAACTCGCTTCCGCCGTGGCGCTCCGGGACGAGGATCCCGGTCCAGCCCATCTGCGCCATCGCCGCATACAGCTCGGTCGAATAGCCCGTGCCGTCATCGATCTCGCGCAGCCTGCGGAACTCGGTGACCAGCGCGCACTCGCGCACCCAGTCGGCCGCGGCGTCACGCAGCATGGTCTGTTCTTCGCTGAGCCTTGCCATTTCCGTTCGCTCCCTGTCCGCTCTTCAGCGCCCGGCCATGTCCGGCAGGCCCAGGACCCGCTTGGCGATGATGTTGTTCTGGATTTCCTGGCTGCCGCCGTAGATCGAGTACGCCCGGCTGTGCAGCCACGCGCGCGTCGCCTCGATCTCGTCTTCGGAGAAGCCGTCGCCGGCCCAGCCCAGGCCATGGTTGCCGACGATGTCCAGCACCAGCTCGGCGCGCTCCTGCGAGACCGATGCGCCGAGGTTCTTGAGCACCGATACCGCCGTGCTCAAGCCGCCGCCGCGCGACTCGTCCTGGACCCGGCGGAACGTCTGCCCGTAGGCCTCGGCGCGCATCGCATGGCCGATCAGGCGCTGGCGCAGGACCGGGTCGGCGATCCGGCCCCGTTCGTCGACGCCCAGGTACGTCTTCGCCACTTCCGCCAGTCCCGGCAGCTCGGCACGGTTGCCGGCAAGGCTGTCGCGCTCGTACTGCAGCAGGCGCTTGGCGATCTCCCAGCCGCGGTTGATCTCGCCGATCAAGTTCTCCTTCGGCACCCGCACGTCAGTCAGGAAGACCTCGCAGAAGTGCCGGGTGCCGCTGATCAGCACGATCGGACGCACCTCGATGCCCGGCGAGCGCATGTCGATCAGCAGGAAACTGATGCCGCCCTGCTTGCGGCTGGTGTCGGTGCGCACGAGGCAGAAGCACCAGTCAGCCTGGTGCGCGTTCGAGGTCCAGATCTTCTGGCCGTTGACCAGCCAGGCATCGCCGTCGTCGACGCAGCGGGTCTGCAGCGAGGCCAGGTCCGAGCCCGCGCCGGGTTCGGAGAAGCCCTGGCACCAGCGCACCTGCCCGCGGGCGATCGGCGGCAGGAAGCGCGCCTTCTGCTCGTCGTTGGCGTATTCCAGCAGGGTCGGGCCGAGCATCATTTGCCCGTAGCTGCGGTTCGGGTTGAAGGCGCCGATCTTCGCCATTTCGCGGGCGAGGATCTTGTCCTGCGCCGGGGTCAGCCCTGCGCCGCCGTACTCGACCGCCCAGGTCGGCGCGCCCCAGCCCTTGGCGATGATGCGCTCAAGCCAGACGCCGTAGTCGGGGTCGGCCGCGGCCACCTCGGCGTCGTTGATGTAGGGGTAGGGGTTCTTGTGGGCCAGTGACGGCGGGAAATTCTCCGCAAGCCAATGCGCCACCTCCGCGGCGAACGCCTGGTCCTGCGATATGACGACATCGTTCACGACGCACCCTCCCGTCATTTTGGTGCCTTCGAGGCCCGCCAGCCGTCCGGTCCGGCAACCCTAAAATTGCATATTAGACTACTTTTGGGCCAAAGCATACCTCGCCATCGCCCGGATCCGGACGGCGGCACGGCACGGCACGGGGCGCCCGCCACCGTACAGCCGCCCTTGGCGGTTCCGAAAAAAAGGATGTGGTGCATAATTGGCCGGTCAACACCCCGGTAGCCCCGAGACCCCGGCTGCACCGCACCGTCCGGGGGACGCCTGTCCACCCGAATGATGGATGCCCGGCGCCGGCGCACGAAGCCGGGGCCACCCGAGCCAATGGAGGAAGATGCGTGGCGCTAGTCGAACCGGACAAGACACTGGTTTATTCCAGTCCCGCAATCCACGCGCGCCGCCGTCGAATCCTCGAAGAAACCCGCAAGCTCATCGCCGAGCGCGGCCTGTCGGGCTTCAGCATGGACGAGATCTGCAAGCGGGCCAACGTCGCCAAGCGGACCCTGTACAACGCCTACCAGACCCGGGAGCGGATGATCGCGATCGCGATCCACGAGTACTTCGATCGCTACATCTCCCGCATCCCCTATACCTCGCCCCCGGGAACGCTGCAGGGGACGATCGAGCGCATGGTGTTCGTGATCCAGCGCAACCGGCAGATCCGCAACTACATCACCGCGATCATGTCGGTCTACTTCAGCCCCGACGCCGACGACTCGATCTGGGAGACGATGCACTCGATGGCGGTCGAGCCGAACATGGAGTGGATCGAATCACTGCGCGCCAAGCGCCAGCTGCAGCCCTGGGTGGACCCCCAGCGGCTGGCTGACGACGTGGTCCGGATCGAGTACGCGATCATCTACGACTGGTGCCGCAACCGGATTGACGACGAGGACATCGTGCTGCACGTGGTCACCGGTCACCTCACCTGCATGGCCGGTGCCACGCGTGGCGCGGCGCGGCGGCAGATCGAGGAGAAGCTGCTGGAGTTCCAGACCAGCGGGATCCCCGCCATCGGCCCACCGCAGCCGGCACCCAAGGCCGCGCGAAAGCCACGCAGCAAGTCCGCCTGACCTCCGTCCGCGGGCGGACCTTGTCCCCAAGCCGGCTCACGCAGCGCTCCGGCGGCCTGCGCGCGCAAGCGGCCGCCAAGCGATGCGTCGCGGCACCGCATTGGCGCCCTTCCAGATATTAACCTAAAGTGTAATATCTACTTTTCGCAAGGGGACCCGCGCGATGGCCGATCCTCCCGTACTCTTCCGCAGCGGCACCGACCGACTGCAGGTAGAGAGCCCGCACGAGGGCGTGCTGCTGGTCACGATGAACCGCCCCGAGGCCAGGAACGCGGTGTCGTTCGAGATGTGGCAGGGGTTCTCAGGCCTGCTCGACCAGCTCGAGCGCGAGACCCCCGTGCGCGCACTGGTGCTGACCGGCGCCGGCGGCACCTTCTCGACCGGCGGCGACATGAAGATCCCGCCCGCCCGCGGCGAGGGCGCACTGTCCCCGGCCGCGCGCCTGGAGTGGGGGCAACGCGTGATCGCAAGGCTGCGGCGCCTGCCGATCCCCGTGATCGCCGCTATCGAGGGCGGCGCCTGGGGGATTGGCTGGAGCCTGGCGCTGGCCTGCGACCTGGTATTCGCGGCCGAGGACGCCCGCTTCGGCGCTCCATTCGTGAACGTCGGCCTGGCCCCGGACGGCGGGTCGTGCTGGCTGCTTGGCCGCCAGCTGGGGCGACGACGCGCCGCCGAACTGCTGCTCTCGGGACGCAACATCGACGCCACCGAAGCGCTGTCGCTGGGGCTGGTCAGCCGGCTTTGCCCCGCCGGCGCTGCGGTCGAGGCCGCCGTGGAGTTTGCGCGCACGATCGGCGGCGGCAACCGGCACGCGGTGGAGCTGACCCGGCGCCTGCTGCACGCCGCCGATGACGGCGGTTCGCTGGAGGCCAGCCACGCGCTGGAGCTTGCCTACTGCGCGATCCTGCAGCGCGGCGACGAGCTGCAGCGTGCGCGCGCGGCCTTCGCCGACCGGGCGGCGGCCCGGAAGAAGACCACCTGATTCCGGCCCCGGGGAGAGTGACATGCAGTTCGACATGCGCACGCTGCCGCTGCCGGCGCGCTACAAGATCATCAACTCGACCGTCACCCCGCGTCCGATCGCCTGGGTCACCACGCTCAGTGCGGAGGGCGTCGGCAACACCGCGCCCTACAGCTTCTTCAACGCGGTCGGTGACGACCCTCCGATGCTGGTGCTCGGCCTGCTCAAGCACCCGGTGACCGGGCAGATGAAGGACACCGCGCGCAATATCGTCGCCACCGGCGAGTTCGTGGTGAACCTGGTCGGCGAACACGACGCCCAGCGCATGAACCTGTGCAGCGTGGACGCACCGGCCGATGTGGATGAAGCGGCCTGGGCCGGCCTGGACATGGTGCCCAGCAGCGTGGTCAAACCGCCGCGGATCGCCTCCAGCCCGGTCGGCTTCGAGTGCCGCAAGCTGGCCACGCTGGACATCGGCCCGCGCCAGACCGTGGTGCTGGGTGAGATCCTGGTCGCGCACATCCCCGACGAATTCATCCTCGACCCGGACAGGCTCTACCTCGACACCCCGGCGATGAAGCTGATCGGCCGCCTGCACGGCAGCGGCTGGTACACCCGCGCCAGCGGCGACATGTTCAAGATGGATCGACCCGCGGCGTTTCCGGACGAAACCTAGCGCGAAGGCCCGCGCGCCAGCAGCCGCCGCGCGCGCGCCACCACCGGCAGGTCGATCATCCGACCGTCCAGCGCCACCACCGCCGCGCCCGCCTCGCGCGCATCCCAGGCCGCGACCACGCGGCGGGCACCGTCGAGTTCCGCCGCGTCCGCGCCGAAACCGGTGTTGGCCGCGCCGACCTGTAGCGGATGGACGCAGATCGCGCCGTTCACGCCCCAGGCCGCACCCGCGGCCACCGCGGCGACGTAGGCGTCGACCTCCCGGAACGCGGCGATCGACAGCGGCACCGCCAGCGCCATCTGCCCGCGCACCGACGCGGCCAGCGCGATCTGCCGGCTTGGCAGCTCCAGGACGGCCGGCGTCGGCGCGACCCCGAGTCCGATGCAGAAATCCTCGGTGCCCAGCGCCAGCCCGGCCACGCGCGGTTGCGCGGATAGCGCGTCCAGCACCGGCAGCGCCGCGGCGCTCTCGACCAGCGCCACGATCCCGGTTGCGCCCGTGTCGGCGCCATGCGCGGCTTCCAGCTCGCCGAGCAGCTCGCCCAGCACCTGCAGGCGCGCCGGGCCTTGGGCACCATCACCGCCTCGGCGCCGACGGCGACCGCAGCGTCGAGGTCGGCGAATGCTTCGCGCCAGCCGGCGTTGATCCGCACCACGACGGCCACGCCGGCCTCGCGCAGCGCGGTCGAGGCGGCGGGCAGGCATCGCCGCGCCTCGTCCTTCATCGCCGGCGCCACGCCGTCCTCCAGGTCGAGGATCACCGCGTCGGCGCCGACCGTACAGGCCTTCGCGCAGCGCTTCGCATCGTTCGCCGGGACGAACAGCAGCGAGCGCCAGGCCGGCATCGGCCTGGCCATCAGAAGGACTTCGGCAGGCCGAGCACGTGGGTGCCCACGTGGCTCAGGATCAGGTTGGTCGAGATCGGGGCGACCTGGTACAGCCGGGTCTCGCGGAACTTGCGCTCGATGTCGTACTCCTCGGCGAAGCCGAAACCGCCGTGCGTCTGCACGCACATGTCGGCCGCATACCACGAGGCCTCGGATGCGAGCATCTTCGCCATGTTGGCATCTGTGCCGAAAGGCTTGCCCGCCTCGCACAGGCGCCAGGCGTGCTCGACCATCCGCGCCGCCGCCGAGACCTGCACGTAGGCGCGCGCGATCGGGAATTGCACCGCCTGGTTCTGCCCGATCGGGCGGCCGAAGACCGAGCGCTCCTTGGCGTAGGCGCTGGCGCGGTCGATGAAGAAGCGGCCGTCGCCGATGCACTCGGCCGCGATCAGCACGCGCTCGGTGTTCATGCCGTCGATGATGTAGGAGAAGCCCTTGCCTTCCTCGCCGATCAGGTTCTCCGCCGGCACCTTCAGGTCGTCGAAGAACAGCTCGGTGGTGGCGTGGTTGAGCATGGTCCGGATCGGGCGGATGGTCAGGCCGTTGCCGACCGCCTCGCGCATGTCCACCAGCAGCACGCTCAGGCCCTGGGTGGTCTTGGCGACCTGGTCGCGCGGCGTGGTGCGCACCAGCAGGATCATCAGGTCGGAATGCTCGGCGCGGCTGATCCAGATCTTCTGGCCGCTGACGAGGTAGTGGTCACCCTCGCGCCGGGCGAAGGTGGAGATGCGCGTGGTGTCGGTGCCGCTGGTCGGCTCGGTCACGCCGAACGCCTGCAGGCGCAGCTCGCCCGAGGCGATGGCGGGCAGGTACCTGGCCTTCTGCTCGGCCGATCCATGCCGCAGCAGCGTGCCCATGGTGTACATCTGCGCGTGGCAGGCGCCGCCGTTGCAGCCCGAACGGTGGATCTCCTCGAGGATCGCGGCGGTGGCGCCCAGGCCCAGGCCCGAGCCGCCGTACTCCTCCGGAATCAGGGCACCGAGGAATCCGGTTTCCGTCAAGGTCTGCACGAACTCCTTCGGGTAGGCGCGCTCCCGGTCCAGGGCATTCCAGTAGCTGCCCGGGAATTCGGCGCAGATGCGCCTGACCGACTCCCGGATGTCCGCGAAATCATGCTGCTCGACCATGGTGTCCACCTCGTGTGCGTGTCGGGCGGCGCCTGCAGCGGCGCACCCGGATCGGTTCAGTTCTTCTTGCGTCGTGGCGCGACGACCTGCGCCGCGGCGATGTCTTCCGGCGTCAGGCCCACGGCGGACAGCACCTGGTCCGTGTCCGCGCCGAGCGTGGGGGCGGGTTCGACCACCGCGCTATGCGAGCCGTCGATGATCGCGGGATAGCGCAGGTACGTGAACGGGCCGGCGACCGGATGCGCGCCCTCCTCCAGGATGCCGCGCGCGCGGTTGTGCGGGTCATGTGGCACCTGGTCGAGCGTGTTGGCCACCGACATCGGCACGTTCTTCTCCAGTGCCAGCTGCGTCCACTCCTGGGAAGTGCGGGTGCGGAAAATGTCGGCCAGCACCGCGCGCATCTCCGGCTTGTCGACGCCGTAGTCCACCGACAGCCTGTCGTCGATCTTGTCGCGCAGGTCCTCGCGGCCGATCGCGTCACAGAAGTTGCGCCAGAACTTGGGCTCGATGGCACAGAACATCATGTAGCGGCCGTCTTTCGCCTCGTACAGCGCATAGTAGACCGAGCCGGCCGGCCAGCCGTCGTTGGGCTCGCCGCGCGGGGCCATGCCGGTCAGGTCGGTGATCCGGTCGTAGTTGAGGTTGGTCACCGCCGCCAGCCACGACATGGCGAGGTTGGCGTCCGATGCGGCAACGTCGATGAAGGCGCCCTGGCCGGTCCGCTGCCGCCGCCACAGCGCCGCCAGGCCAGCCATCACCGCGAACGGCGCGCCGGGACCGCCCTTGATGCCGCCGAACAGGTCGCTCTCGTTGCCGCAGCGCTCGACGAAGCCGTCCTCGTCCTTGCGCGCATGCAGGCCGCCGGCCACTGCCACCATGGAGTAGCCGTGCGCGGCCAGGCGCGAGTACGGCCCGGTCATGCCGAAGCCGGTGTTGGCCATGTAGATGATGTCGGGCTTGACCGCCTTCTGCGCCTCGTAGCCGACGCCCATCGCCTCGCAGGCGCCGCCGCGCAGGCCGTCGGCGAAGATGTCGACCGTCTTGAGCAGTTCGAAGAACGCCCGCTTCCCGGCCTCGGTGTTGACGTTGATGGTGACGCTCTTCTTGTTCTTGTTGACCTGCAGGTGCGCCGGGCTGTGCCGCGGCACGATGGTGCCGAGGATGTCGCGGATGTAGTCGCCCTTGCCGGGCTCCTCGACCTTGATCACCTCCGCGCCGAGGTCGCTGAGCAGCATGCCCAGGTGGTCGCCATTGACCAGCACGCCGAACTCCAGCACCCGCACGCCCTTGAGCAGATCGAACATCGCCTTGTCCTCAGTCCCGGGCGCCGGCGAGCATGTCCGCCAGGCGCTTGAGTGCATCGATGTGCTCGGCCGCGCTAGCGCCGGGCAGGCTGAAGTTGACGTGGTGCACGCCGAAGTCGCGCATGGTCCGCACGTGGTCGAGCACGGCGTCGCGGTCCATGCCGCTCACGTCCAGGGTCATTTCCATCACGATCGCCTTGGGGTCGCGGCCGGCCTCGACGGCCGCTTGCTCCATGGTCGCGACCGCGGCCTTGCCCTCCGGACCCGGCTTGAAGATCGGCAGCCAGCCGTCGGCGAGGCGGCCGACGCGCTTGAGCACCACGTCCGGCGGAATCGGTGCGATCTTGCGGCCGAGGCCGAAGAACAGCGGGATCGGGCGCTGCACCGGGCGCGGCGACAGGCTCACGTCGGCGAACTTGTGCCACTGCCCGTCGTAGCTGACGTCCGGCTCGGTCCATAGCCGGCGCATGACGTCGATCTGCTCCTCGAACCGCTTGCCGCGGTCGGGGAAGCTCGCGCCCATCGCGTCGAACTCGAGCGGGTTGTAGCCGACTGCCACGCCCAGGGTCAGGCGGCCGCCGGACAGGATGTCCACCTCTGCCGCCTGCTTCGCCGCCAGCACGGTCTGCCGCTGCGGCAGGCCGAGCACGCCGGTGACGAAGTGGATCCTGGTGGTGATCGCCGACAGATAGGCCATCAGCGTGAACACTTCGCGGATCGTGCTTTTGTCGGTGTAGGGCGTTTCCGCGATGCCGCCGTGGCGCTCGGCGACGATGCCGACCACGTGGTCGAGCAGGCGCAGCCGGTCGAAGCCCAGCTGTTCGGACAGCTTCACGAACTCGACCATGGGCTCGAGCTCTGGTCCGAACGAAGGGAAGCGGTACAGGTTGGTACCAAACTTGACGCCGCTGATCATGCCGGGAGCCCTCGCCGAAGAATTAGTTCATTTGGATAATGCACTTGACGAGACGCTTTGACAATGAGATTTTGACCTACATTGAAATTTTCGTCCGGTTTGCCCTCCGGGGCCACCGGGCACACCGGGCCGTCCGGCGCCGCGCCGGGCCCTTCGAGGCAGGAGTGAACACAATGAGCGAAGCCTTCATCGTGGCCGTGGGCCGCAGCGCCGGCGGGCGCAGGGGCGGCCGGCTGGCCGGCACCCATCCGGTGGACCTGGCCGGCTCGGTCCTGCGCTCGCTGCTCGAGCGCAGCGGCGCGGACCCGGCCCTGGTCGAGGATGTGATCATGGGCTGCGTCGGTCCGGCAGGCGAGCAGGGCGCCAACGTCGCCCGCAACGCGGTGCTGGCCGGCGGGCTGCCCGAAAGCATCCCCGGCACCACCGTGGACCGCCAGTGCGGCTCCTCGCAACAGGCGCTGCATTTCGCCGCCGCCACCGTCATGTCCGGCGCCATGGACGTGGTGATCGCTGCCGGCGTGGAGAGCATGACCCGCGTGCCAATGGGCCTGCCCTGGACCCTGGCCGCCAAGCACGGCTACGGCAGCCACCGCAGCCCGGGCGTGGAGGCGCGCTATCCCGGCACGCCGTTCAGCCAGTTCCAGGGGGCCGAGCTGATGGCCGGGAAGTACGGTTTCTCGCGGCCCGAGCTGGACGCCTTCGCGCTGGAGAGCCACCGCCGCGCGATCGCGGCCACCGAGGCCGGCCGCTTCCGGGACGAGATCGTGCCGCTTCCGGTGGCCCTGGAGGACGGCTCGACCGTCGAGCACGCGGTGGACGAAGGCATCCGCTTCGACGCCAGCCTGGACAGCATTTCCCAAGTCAAGCTGCTGCAGGAGGGCGGCACCACCACCGCCGCCAACGCCAGCCAGATCTGCGATGGCGCCGCCGCGCTGCTGGTCGCCAACGAGCGCGGCCTCAAGTCGCTCGGACTGGCTCCGCTGGCGCGCGTGCACCAGATGACGGTGCTCGGACACGACCCGGTGATCATGCTCGAGGCCCCGATTCCGGCGACGCACAAGGCGCTCACGCGCGCCGGCCTGTCGATCGCCGACATCGACCTGTACGAGGTCAACGAAGCCTTCGCGCCGGTGCCGCTGGCGTGGCTCAAGGCGCTCGACGCCGACCCGGAGCGCCTGAATGTCCACGGTGGCGCCATCGCGCTGGGCCATCCGCTGGGCGCCAGCGGCGCCCGCCTCATGACCACCCTGGTGCAGGCCCTGCGTACGCACGGCAAGCGCTACGGCCTGCAGACGATGTGCGAGGCCGGCGGCATGGCCAACGTCACCATCGTCGAACGCCTGTGAACACGACCATGTCCGAGCCCACGCCCCTCCCCACCGCCGCGCCGCAGGCGCTGGCCGGCATCAAGGTACTCGACGTCTCGCGCGTGCTCGCCGGTCCGTGGTGCACCCAGATCCTGGCCGACTTCGGCGCCGACGTCATCAAGATCGAGAGCATCGGCCACGGCGACGATACCCGCGGCTGGGGACCGCCTGACCTGCCGGCGGAACCGGGCTGGGAATCCTCACGCGAGAGCGCGTACTACCTCTCGTGCAATCGCAACAAGCGCTCGGTGGCGATCGACCTCGCGCATCCGGAAGGCGCCGCGCTGGTGCGCCGGCTGGCGGCGGAGGCCGACGTGCTGGTGGAGAACTTCAAGTTCGGCGGGCTGAAGAAGTTCGGCCTCGACTACGACAGCCTGCGCGACATCAACCCGCGGTTGGTCTACTGCTCGGTCACCGGCTTCGGCCACACCGGCCCCTATGCCGACCGGCCCGGCTACGACTTCGTCGCCCAGGCGATGGGCGGGATGATGAGCATCACCGGCGAGAAGGACGGCCCGCCGATCAAGCCCGGGGTGGCGATGGCCGACCTGTCGACCGGCATGTACGCCGCGGTCAGCGTGCTGATCGCGCTGCGCCACGCCGAACGCACCGGCGAAGGCCAGCACATCGACTGCTCGCTGCTCGACACCCAGATCGCCACCCTCGCCAACCAGGGGTTGAGCTACCTGGTCGGCGGGGTGTCGCCGGGCCGGCTGGGCAACGCGCACCCGACCGTAGTGCCATACCGCGTATTCGACGCCGCCGACGGCTCGGTCGTGGTTGCGGTCGGCAACGACGCCCAGTTCCGCACCTTGTGCGCGGTGCTGGAGCTGCCGGAGCTCGCCGCCGATCCACGCTACGCCATCAACAGCCAGCGCGTGATCCATCGCGACACGCTGGAAGCCACGCTGCAGGCGGCGATCGGCACCCATCAGGTGCACGCGCTGATCGACACGCTGTGCGCGCGCAACGTGCCCTGCGGGCCGGTCAACACCATCGGCCAGATCTTCGAAGATCCCTTCATCGAGGCGCGCGGCGTGGTCCATCGCTTCCGCCGCGGCGACGGCGTCGAAGTGCCGTCCGTGGCCTTCCCCGGCAAGTTCTCGCTCACCCCGGCGCAGTTCGAGCGCCCGCCACCGCACGTCGGCGAACACACGGGGGAAGTCCTCGGGCAATGGCTGGGCCTCGACGAGGAACAGCGCGAGCGGCTGCGCCGCGACGGCGCGATCGCAGGCTGAGCCGCGCCACCGGGACATCCCCGCGGCAGACCGCCGCATCGACAGACCAAGGGAGACAAGCACCATGAAACTCGGCAACGACATCGCCGCCATCGTCACCGGCGGCGGCTCAGGACTCGGCGAAGCCACCGCGCGCGCGCTCGCCGCCCACGGCGTGAAGGTGGCGGTGTTCGACATGAACGCCGAGGCGGGCAAGGCCGTCGCTGCCGCGATCGGCGGCGTGTTCTGCGAGGCCAACGTCACCGACGAGGCCGGCATCGACGCCGCCTTCGCCAAGGCCCGGGCGGCGCACGGCCAAGAGCGCATCCTGGTCAACTGCGCCGGCACCGGCAACGTGGTCAAGACCGCCAGCCGCGACCGGGAGACAGGTGCGACCCGGCACTTCCCGATCGACGCCTTCGACCGCATCCTGCAGATCAACCTGGTCGGCACCTTCCGCTGCATCGCCAAGTCGGCCCAGGGCATGCTCGACCTCGCGCCGCTTGAGGATGGCGAGCGCGGCGTGATCGTGAACACCTCCAGCATCGCCGCGCATGACGGCCAGATCGGCCAGGCCGCCTACTCGGCTTCCAAGGGCGGCCTGACCTCGCTGACCCTCACGGTCGCGCGCGACCTGATGAACGACGGCATCCGCTGCAACGGCATCTTGCCGGGCATCTTCGATACGCCGCTGATGGCGCGCGCCAGCGACGCCGTGAAGCAGTCGCTCGCCGCGGGCGTCCCGTTCCCCAAGCGCTTCGGCCTGCCGGACGAGTTCGCCCGGCTGGCGCTGTCGATCATCACCAACACTTACCTCAACGGCGAGAACATCCGCCTCGATGGCGCGATCCGGATGGGGCCGCGCTGAGCACAGCTGATTTTTGCACTATAGTGCACTAATTGCAGGCGCGGCCCGTCCGGCCGCCGCCTCCGGAGCAGACCATGCAGACCCCTTCCGGCGCAGACGCCAATCCTCAATACATCGCCTATGAAGTCCGGGACAGCGTCGCCTGGATCCGGCTCGACCGCCCGAAGTACAGCAACGCCCAGAACTACCGCCTGCTCAACCAGCTCGACGCGGCGTTCCGGCGCGCGGTGGAGGACGACGCGGTCCGGGTGATCGTGCTCGGCGCGAACGGCAAGCATTTCTCGGCCGGCCACGACATCGGTACGCCGGAGAAGGACCGCGACCTGCCGCGCGAGCGCGTCCACCTTTGGCCCGACCACCTCCGCCGCGACGGTGCCGAGGCGCAGTACGTGCTGGAGCAGGACGCCTACCTCGGCCTGTGCCGTCGCTGGCAGGAGATCCCCAAGCCGGCGATCGCCATGGTCCAGGGCGCCTGCGTAGCCGGCGGGCTGATGCTGGCCAACGTCTGCGACCTGATCGTCGCCTCCGACGACGCCTTCTTCCAGGATCCGGTGGTGCGCATGGGCGTGCCGGGGGTCGAGTACTGCGCGCACATGATCGACCTGCCGCCGAAGATCGCGCGCGAGTTCATGTACCTGGGCCTGCGCATGGGCGCCGAGCGGGCCGCGCAGTTCGGCATGGTCAACCGCGTGGTGCCGCGCGAGCAGCTGGAAGCCGAGGTCGCGGCCATCGCGCAGCAGATCGCGCAACAGCCGCCGTTCGGCCTGACCCTGACCAAGCAGGCGATGAACTTCATCGAGGACCAGCGCGGCAAGCGCGCGTCGATGGACGCGATCTTCCACATGCACCACCTCGCCCATGCCCACAACCAGGTGGTCAGCGGCAACCTCGTCGCCGGGCTGGACGCGAAGGCAATGGCGCAGGCGAACAAGTCCGCGGCCGGGGAAGAGTCGGCGCAGTGAGTGCTCCGCTGATCATGCCGGACCTGATCGGCCGCTTCAGCGCCGCGGCCGACGCCGCGAGCGGGCTGGTCGCGGCCCTGCGCGAGATCGTCGTCGCACGCACCAGCGTCGACGGCCGGATCGACCGCGCGCTCGCCGACGAACAGCAACACCTGGTGCACGGCCTGGGCTGGTACGCCGCCTATGCCGACGTCATCGGGCAGGTGGCGCAGTGGGCGCAGCAGCTCGAGAGCGCCGGCCAGCTGCGCGAAATCGACGCCCTGCTCGCCCAGCTGCTGGTAGGCGAGTACCTGGCGCAGCTGCGCGGCGGCATAGCCATGAGCCAGGGCGAGACCATCCGCCTGTCGGACTTCGGCACGGTCGCGGCGGCCTCGGCGCTGGATGCGGCCGAACTCGGCGAACTGCGCGCGGCCGGCACCTCGCAGGCGGTCAAGTCGCGCATCGCCCAGCTGCTGGCCGCCGCGCAGGGCGAACCGATCCTCGAGCGCAGCGGCCTGGACGATGCGCTGGAGTCGATCCGCAGCCAGTTCCATGCCTTCGGCGAAAAGAAGATCACGCCGTTCGCCCACGGCTGGCACCTGCGCGACGAGCTGATCCCGCTCGAACTGGTGCAGGAACTGGGCGAGATGGGGGTGTTCGGCCTGACCATCCCCGAGGCCTACGGCGGCCATGGCATGGGCAAGATCGCCATGTGCGTGGTGTCCGAGGAGCTCTCGCGCGCCTGGATCGGCGTCGGCTCACTGGCGACACGCTCGGAGATCGCCGCCGAGCTGATCCTGTGCGGCGGCACCGATGAGCAAAAAGCCCACTGGCTGCCGCGGATCGCCGACGCGAGCGTCCTGCCCACCGCGGTCTTCACCGAGCCCGGCACCGGCTCCGACCTGGGCGCCCTGCGCGCCCGCGCGCTCGTCCAGGGCGAGGACTACGCGGTGACCGGCGCCAAGACCTGGATCACCCACGCCGCGCGCGCGGACCTGATGACGCTGCTGGTGCGAACCGATCCGGACAGCAGCGACTATCGTGGCCTGTCCATGCTGCTCGCGCCCAAGCCGCGCGGCGACGAGGTCGATCCGTTCCCGGCGCCGGGCATGGGCGGCGGCGAGATCCGCGTGATCGGCTACCGCGGCATGAAGGAATACGAGATCGGCTTCGACGGCTTTCGCGTGCCGCGCTCGCACCTGCTCGGCGGAGACGAGGGCCAGGGCTTCAAGCAGCTGATGGCCACGTTCGAGAGCGCCCGCATCCAGACCGCGGCGCGCGCGATCGGCGTCGCCCAGGCCTCGCTGGAGGTGGGCCTGTCCTATGCGCTGGGCCGCAGGCAGTTCGGCCGGGCGATCTTCGAGTTCCCGCGCGTCTCCAACAAGCTGGTGATGATCGCCGCCGAGCTGCTTGGCGTGCGCCAGCTCACCTACCAGGCCGCCCGGCAGAAGGACGCCGGCCGCCGCTGCGACCTCGAGGCCGGCATGGCCAAGCTGCTGGCCGCGCGCGTGGCCTGGGCGGCGGCGGACAATGCGCTGCAGATCCACGGCGGCAACGGCTTCGCCGAGGAATACGTGGTCAGTCGCTTGCTGGCCGACGCGCGCATCCTCAACATTTTCGAGGGCGCGGGCGAGATCCAGGCGCAGGTGATCGCACGACGCCTGCTCGACGGCAACGGCGGCTGACCGGCGATGGACACCCGGATATGCCACCGCGCTTGCGCGCAACGACACCCGCACGGCGGGGAGGTCCGGCAGGCGCCGAACCTCCCGCTGCGCGCCTTCGACAGAGGCAGATGACATGGCACAGGGACCTCTCAAGGGCATCAGGCTGGTCGAGTTCGCGGGCATCGGCCCGGCACCGTTCTGCGGCATGCTGCTGTCGGACCTGGGCGCCGACATCGTGCGCATCGACCGCCCGGGCGCGGCTGGCGGCCACCCCACCGACGTCACCGCGCGCGGCCGGCGCTCGATCGCGCTGGACCTGAAGCAGCCCGCCGCGGTCGAGATCTGCCTGCGCCTGCTGGAGCGGGCCGATGGCCTGTTCGAAGGCTTCCGCCCCGGCGTGATGGAGCGCCTGGGGCTGGGCCCGGACGCGGTGCATGCGCGCAACCCGAAGCTGGTCTACGGCCGCATGACCGGCTGGGGCCAGACCGGCCCGCTGGCGCAGGCGGCCGGGCACGACATCAACTACATCGCCCTGTCCGGCGCGCTGCACGCCATCGGCGGCGAAGACGCACCCTCGCCGCCACTCAACGTGGTCGGGGACTTCGGCGGTGGCTCGCTGTACCTGGCGCTGGGCCTGCTTGCGGGCATCTTGCACGCGCGGCAGACCGGGCAGGGCCAGGTCGTCGACAGCGCGGTGAGCGAAGGTGCCGCCTCGCTGATGTCCATGTTCTACGGCCTGGTCGAAACCGGCCGCTGGAAGGACGAGCGCGGCAGGAACGTGCTCGACGGCGGCGCCCACTTCTACAACACCTATCGCTGCGCCGACGGCGGACACATCTCGCTGGGTCCGATCGAACCGCACTTCTACGCGCTGCTGCTGGAGAAGGCCGGCATCGACGACCCGCTGTTCCGGCAGCAGATGGCGCGCGAGCACTGGCCCGAGCTCAAGAGCCGGCTGGCGGCCGTGATCGCGCAGCGCAGCCGCGCGCAGTGGTGCGAGCTGCTGGAGGGTACCGACGCCTGCTTCGCGCCCGTGCTGAGCCTGCGCGAGGCGCCGCTGCACCCGCACAACCAGGCGCGCGGCAGCTTCGTCGAGATCGCCGGCGTGCGCCAGCCCGCAGTCACGCCGCGCTTTTCCGCCACGCCGGGGGCGATCCAGTCGCCACCGCCGGCGATCGGCGTCCATGGCCGGGAAGCCCTGTCGGACTGGGGCTACCCGGCCAGCGAACTCGACCAACTGCAGGCCGAAGGCCTGATCTGACCCGCCCACCCACGGAGACGCCCCATGCGCACATCTGACCAGGACCATCGCCGCAAAGCCGTCGGCACCTTGCTCGGCCTGCCCCTGGCCGCCGCTGCCGTCGCAGCACTCGCGCCGTCCCCGGCGCAGGCTGCACGCGGCACGCAGGACAAGGACTCGGCCGCGCTGCAAAAGCGCTTGGACCAACTCGAAGCCCGCCAGCAGATCACCGATGTCCTCTACCGCTACGCCCGCGGCTGGGACCTGCTCGACGAGCAGATGCTGCGCTCGTGCTTCTTCGACGACGCCCAGCACCAGCACGGTGGCTACAAGGGCCAGTCACAGGACTTCATCACCATCGCCCTGCCGGTGGTGGCGAAGACCCGCAGCACCAGCCACGCCATCTCCAACGTGTTCATCGAGCTGCGCGGAGACGCGGCGGTCGCCGACTGCTATTTCTTCGCCCACCACCGCCGCAATAACGCCGAAGGCACCGACGAGGAGGATTACTTCCTCGGCGGCCGCTACCTGGACCGTTTCGAGAAGCGCGACGGCGTGTGGAAGATCGCGCGCCGCCGCGGCCTGAACTCGCTCGAGCGAGTGGTCCCGCGCGCCGACCGCAGCTTCGCCCGCGCCGCCGCCGACAGCTTCGTCGGTCGCACGCCGGACGATCCGTTCTACGCCTTCCTCGCCGAGCTCGACGCCAAGCCCTGATCCGGGGCCTGGTCCGCCGGTCGCCCACCCACGCTGCAGAGATCGATCGCAATGAAAATCCTCGTCGCCTACAAGCGCGTGGTGGACTTCAATGTCCGCATCCAGG
>DAOMOD010000030.1:19391-26721 GCA_035444205.1 Lysobacteraceae bacterium | reverse complement strand
CGATACCGATGCACAGGAACGCCTCAACCGCCGGATCGCCTCGCTGCTGCTGCGCAGGCGCAAGGAGGATGTGCTGAGCGATCTGCCGGCGAAGACCGAGATCGTGCATCACCTGGAACTGGAAGGCGGCCAGCGCGAGTTGTACGAGACCTTGCGCCTGGCGCAGCACGAACGCGTGAAGGAAGCCGTCGCCGAACGCGGCCTGGCGCAATCCGGCATCGTCGTGCTGGATGCGCTGCTCAAGCTGCGCCAGGCCTGTTGCGACCCGCGCCTGGTCAAGCTCGATGCCGCCCGCAAGGTCAACGAGTCGGCCAAGCTGGAAGCCGCGCTGGAGATGATCGAAGGCCTGCTTGCCGAGGATCGCCGGGTGCTGCTGTTCTCGCAGTTCACCAGCATGTTGGCCCTGATCGGCGAGGCGCTCGATGCGCGCAAGGTGTCGTACCTGAAGTTGACCGGCGATACTCCCGGCACCGAGCGCGCCGATCTGGTGCGCCGCTTCCAGGGCGGCGACGTCCCGCTGTTCATGATCAGCCTGAAAGCCGGTGGCGTAGGCCTGAACCTGACTGCCGCCGATACCGTCATCCACTACGATCCGTGGTGGAACCCGGCGGTCGAGGCACAGGCCACCGACCGCGCCCACCGCATCGGCCAGGACAAGCCGGTGTTCGTCTACCGGTTGATCTGCCGCGGCACCGTGGAGGAGAAGATCCAGGGTCTTCAGGCACGCAAGGCCGATCTGGCGCAGGCGGTGCTGGAAGGCGGCAGCACGCAGAAGCTCGCCTTCAGCGAGGAGGATTTGGGCGAGCTGTTTGCGCCGTTGTAGCACAGGGCACAGGGCACAGGGTGCAGGGTGCAGAGGCCAGCGGCAGTTCGTAGGTTGGGGTAAGCGAAGCGCACCCCAACGCGCACTATTCCGCGTGTCGGTTCTTGTTGGGGTGCGCTTCGCTTACCCCAACCTACGATGTGCTGTGCCCTGTGCCCTACGCCCCATCACGTCGCCTGGTCTTCCACCGGCCGTTGCCACGGCCAGCGGCCCTCGACTTCAAGGAACAGGGTCATGCTGAGGAAGGTGCGCAGGGCGATCACAATGGCCAGCGAGGCCAGACTGGTCAGGCTGTGGTCGACCACCACGGTGCGGATGATGTCGCCGGCGATGAGGAACTCCAGGCCGATGATGATCGAGCGCCCGAGCCGCTTGCGCAGGTTGTGGTAGGAGCGCCCGGCATCGTCCAGACGCATCTCCTTCGCGAAGCGCGTCAGCGCGACCAGGCTGCCCAGCACCACGGCGAGCACACCGACGCCCTCCAGGGTCCAGCCGATCACCTCCACCATGTTCTTGAATTGTTCCAGCATGTCCCCGCCCTCCACCTGGAATGCACAAGGATGGCACAGGCGGGCGTGCCGAACATGCATGACGGGGGATCAGGCGCTGCGTGGCGCGTCACCGGAGCGGACAGCAATCCAGCCCCCTTACTCACCACCGTCCGAACCAGTACCGGTCCCGGACGCGATCCGGCAAGGGTGGGGAGATGGGGGCTGGAACCGCTCGCGCGGACCGTCCGTGGACCGCGCGAGCCAGGGCGCACCGTCAGGAGCCGTCGATCGGATGGCCGTCCTCGTCCACGTGCAGGCGGCAACCCGGATCGTGGTCCAGCACCACCATGCGCTCCTCATCCTAGAAGCGGTAGCGCACCTTGTAGCCGGCTTCGCGCTGTTCCTCGCGCATCAGCGCAGTTCCTTCTTTGGTAACGGCAACAGCAAGGCCATTGCAGCAAGCCCACGCTGAATTCCCCGCAAGTGAATGAACCCAAGCCAAACCAGGCCGCAGTGCGCCGCCCCTTCAACCGGCGGCCGCAAAAGGCGACAATGAGCGACTTTGTTTCCGGCTCCGCCCCTTGCGGAGCCTTCTTTCCCGGGAGGATCCATGGCAGACCCCAGACCCGTGGTGCCGGAAGGCGGCGCCAAGATCACCATCGCCGGCGGCAATCTCAATGTGCCGGACAACCCCATCATTCCCTTCATCGAAGGTGATGGCACCGGCCCCGACATCTGGGCGTCGTCGGTGCGCGTGCTGGATGCCGCGGTTGCCAAGGCCTACGGCGGCAAACGGAAGATTCACTGGATGGAGGTCTACGCTGGCGAGAAAAGCCACAACCGCTTCGGCGACTGGCTGCCCGAGGCCACGGTCGAGGCCTGCCGCGAATACCTGGTGAGCATCAAGGGCCCGCTGACCACGCCGGTCGGGGGCGGCATCCGCTCGCTCAACGTGGCGCTCAGGCAGATGCTGGACCTTTACACCTGTCTGCGTCCGGTGCGCTGGTTCAACGGCGTGCCCTCGCCGGTGCGCGATCCGGGCAAGGTCGACATGGTGATATTTCGCGAGAACACCGAGGACATCTACGCCGGCATCGAGTTCCAGGAAGGCAGCGAGGAGGCGGCAAGGTTCCGCCAGGTGTTCTCCGAGGCCTTCCCCAAGCACTACGCCAAGATCCGCTTCCCGGATTCTTCCGGCATCGGCATCAAGCCGGTCAGCCGAGAGGGTACCGAGCGCCTGGTGCGTGCCGCCCTGCAGTACGCGGTGGACTTCGATCGCCGCTCGATGACCCTGGTGCACAAGGGCAACATCATGAAGTTCACCGAGGGCGCCTTCCGCGACTGGGGCTATGAACTGGCCAAGCGCGAGTTCGGCGCGGTCGAGCTCGATGGCGGGCCGTGGCTGACCTTCAAGAACCCGAAGACCGGGCGCGAGATCGTGGTCAAGGACGTGATTGCCGACGCCTTCCTGCAGCAGATCCTGACCCGCCCGGCCGAGTACGACGTGATCGCCACCATGAATCTCAATGGCGACTACATCTCCGATGCGCTGGCGGCCTGCGTCGGCGGCATCGGCATCGCACCGGGCGGCAACATCAACTACGTCAGCGGCCACGCCGTGTTCGAGGCCACCCACGGTACCGCGCCGAAATACGCAGGTCTCGACAAGGTGAACCCGGGTTCGGTGATCCTGTCCGGCGAGATGATGCTGCGCTACATGGGCTGGACGGAAGCCGCGGACGCCATCATCGCCGCCATGGACACGGCCATCGGCAACCGTGCCGTCACCTACGACTTCGCCCGCCTGATGGAGGGCGCGCGTGAGGTGAAGTGCTCGGAGTTCGGCGATCTGCTGATCGCGGCCATGGTCTGAGCACCCGTCCGCGCCCGGCAGACTTGCAAGAAAGGCCCGCCCGGGCACCCGGGCGGGCCTTGACGCAGCGCTCGATGAGCCTCGGCTCCTGACCTTGATTCCTTCGGTCTCGACGCGGCGTACTCCGGCAATGCCGGTGGCGAGCTCGACGGCACGCGCTTCGCTGCGCGGGTCGTCGACCTCTCCTTCTGCTTGTGCGCCACCCGTGCAGGGCAGGTGGCGGGTGGCGAACGTACTTGGTCCCCGGAAGTGGATGGGCCCGCCCGGACCTGCCGGGCGGGCCTGGATCCGTCCGCTGCCGCGTCAGGCCTTGATCTTCAACCCGCTGCTGTCGACATGGCGAACGCCCATGACCGTCGAGGCCAGCTCGATGGCACGGGACAGCACCTGTTCGTCGGGCACCTCGCCTTCGAGGTAGACCACGCCGGCCTCGGCACGCACCTCGATGTCCGCTTCGCGGATGGCCGGATCGGTGTTCAGCACTTCCTGCACCTCGCTGGTGATGGCTTCATCGGTGCCTGCCTCCGGCTCGTACTGCACGAGCATCCGGCCGCTGTCGCTGTCCGTGGTCTGTTCGGCAAACTGCGCGCCCGTGCGGATGTCGTCGGCGAGTACTGGCGATGTCGCCAGGCCGAGCACCAGTGCCGCGCTGGCAGCGGCGGGCAGGGCGATCCTGAATGTGTTGTGGACTTTCATGGATGTCTTCCTCCTGTGTTGCTGGGAAATACCCGCCTGACCCGGCGGGCGGGGAGCGGTCGCCACGGCGGAACGCCGGGGTGAATGGCGACCGGAACCAAGCGGTAGGACGGAGCAGCAGCAGGCAGTGCGCCGGCGCGTAACGACCGGCAGTGGCCACTCGCGATCGTCGCGGTCGGCCGGTGGGTCAATGCAGCCGCGCAGGAAAACGCGGCGAAGGGAGCAGGGAGATACAGCATGTTGTTGGTGTCGTGCGTCCAGCGCCTGGCTTGCGACCAGGCTGACATGACCAGTCAACGCCTGCGCGGATGAACCTGCGATAAGCGCGATCCGCGGCAGGCGACGGTCTGTGGCCTGGCCGGGCCCGATGGCAGGCTGATCGAGCCGCATTTTCGCCGTTGACGCGTCGCAATACGCTGGCTTCCGTGATTCATGGCATGTTCACCGATGTGGCAACGATCTGACCGGTGGATGGAGCCAGGATGGCGCGTTGGCTACGACGCGAGCGCTCTCGGAATGCGGCTCCACGGCACAGGCCGCCAGGTGCGTGCCATCGGAGGGCCAAAGGATCGCCGCGACGCCCGCGCTCGTGGAATGGACCCGCCCGGCTATGCGCCGGGCGGGCCGGCCCCCCCGGACCCAGCGTCAGACTTTGATGTGCAGTCCGACGCTGTCAACACGGCGCACGCCTGGCACGGTGGATGCCAGCTCGATGGCGCGGGACAGGACCAGCTCATCGGGCACCTCGCCCTTGAGATAGACCACACCGGCCTCGGTGCGTACTTCGATATCGATCCCGCGAATCGCGGGATCGCCGTTCAAGACTTCGCTCACCTCGTGGGTGATCGCTTCATCGCTGCCCAGCTCGGGCGCGTACTGCTCAAGCAGTCTGCCGCTCTCGACAGCAGCTTGATCCCATTCCTGCTCCTCACGTTGCATGGTCGCCGTGGTGTCGTCGGTGGGGACCGGCGACGCCGTCAGACCCAGCAGCACGGCGGCACTCGCTACCGCTTGCAGGATGGACTTGAATGGGCCGTGGGACATGGCGTGAACATGGAGGAATGGACGATTCGCCGGTGCGCTCGTCGTCAAGCTGCGCCGACACGGCCAGTCAACGCCTGTCCACCTGAATCGCGGGTAAGCCCGGATCGGACGGAGCCGTGGACGCGCCCTCCCGAGCGAAACGATACTGGACGATCCACGATCTTTTGTTCCGAAACGCTGCCGTTTCCACGTGGATCCAGGCTTTTATCCATCGTTCACTGTCTCGGCGCAGGCCTGTCCGCGGCAGGGCTGGTCAGTGACCGGAAACCTTGCTCCAACGCCCGTCGCGACGCGATCCGGTGGCGCTCCGGGTGTCGTGCGGGATGGTGCGGAGCGTGTGACACGTTCGGCGATCGCCTCGGCATGGGCTCCGTGCTCGATCGGCGACACGCATGCGCAGACAACGAAAAGGCCCGCCCGGTCGCCCGGGCGGGCCAGGTAGCGGGAGCCGAGAGGCTGCGGATCAGCTCTTGGTCCTGAGCCTGTCGGTCTCGACACGGCGCACGCCGGCGACATTGGCTGCCAGCTCGACGGCACGAGCTTCGATGCGCTCGTCGTCGACCTCGCCTTCAAGGTGAACCACACCATCGCGGGTCTCGACCTGGATGGCAAAGCCACTGACCTCGCGGTCGGCCAGCAGGGCGGCCTTCACCTTGGTGGTGATCCAGGCATCACTACCAGCCTCGCCGGCGTCCTGCGCGGCGCGACGTACGTGCTGAGTGGCGGTGGCCGGCGGTGCACTTCGCTCAGCCACACTGCCCGGTGGTGCCACGATCAGGTCGTTCTGCACTTCGCTCACGCCGGAGACGGACCGTGCAATCTCCTCGGCGGCCTTCAGGCTCGACTCGCTGGGGGCAGTGCCGCGCAGTACGACCTTGCCCTGACCCTTGGTGTCGACATTGATGTCGAACCCTCGGGTGCGTTCGTCGGCGATCAGGCGAGTCTTCACCGACGCGGTAATGGCGGCATTCTCCATGCGCTGGGTGGCTTCGGGCTGGTCGCTTGCCAGCACCGGCTGGGTCGCCGCAAACGGAAGCGCGAAGGCGGCGGCCAGGGCTACGGAAAAGACATTACGACGGATCATGGTCGTATTCATGAGGAACCTCCTTGGGGTTGGGGTGGCGCCCGCCGATTGCGGGCGAAGGATGCGTGTCCCCTGCTCAGAGGAGTGGACGGCGGCGTCCAACCAGCAGCGACACGACAAAGAGGATCAGAAAGATCACGAACAGGATCTGTGCGATCCCCGCGGCCGCACCGGCGAGACCGGTGAAGCCAAACAGCGCTGCGATCAGCGCGATGATGAAAAAGACCACGGCATAGTGCAGCATGGGTTCATCTCCTTGCGGTGGATGTACCGCGTTGAGCGGCAGCCGCTCGATTCGGCCGCCGTCTGGCCGTTGAAAGTTCAACCCATCGCGCCTTAACCCACAGTCACCGCAAGCTGGACGCGGCCTGAACGGCGCGCGGCGTACTCGACTGTCGGAGCGGTTTCGCCGATGTTGGCGGCAATCATCGCGATGTTGCCCTGCGTTGCGGTCTCCGTTCCCGGCTCCATGGACGTTGACCGGAACCGGGCATCGGCCTAAGCTTCGCCGCGCCCCTCCAAGGGGCGTTTCGAATGGGTTTTTCGCAATTCCTATGGACGTTCCCAGTCGACGATCCCGACTTCAACCCGTGACCCTGGGCCATGGCAGCCCATGGCGGCGCGGGGCGTCCGCGGAGACCTGCTAGACCGGGTCTCGGCGATCGCCTCCCGGTCCGTCAACCGCTGCGGACGGCCAAGGAGGCGAACATGACCGAATTCAAGCGCGATGACGTGGTCGACATCGATGCCGTGACGGCACCTGCCGAAGCGCTCCAGGCGGCCGACGGCGAGGACCGTTTCGACGCCGAACTGGCCTCCCGCGCCATCGCCGCCCTGCTTGAACAGGGCGACCACACCACGCTGCGCACCTGGTTCGAGGACACTCTGGCGGCAGACATCGCCGAGGCGCTGGATCTGCTCGAACTGCCGCAGCTTCTCGCCGTCCTGCCATTGATGGATCGCGAGGAACGTGCCCGCGTGTTCGGCTACCTGCCGCTGGCGCGCCAGGTCGAGCTGATTTCCAACCTGAAGCGCGACGCCGTGGTCGACCTGTTCGACCGCATGGGAGCCGACGAGCGCGCCGACCTGTTCAACGAGCTGCCCGAGGCCGAGCAGGAACGCCTGCTCCCGACCCTGGCGCATGCCGAGCGCGAGGACATCCGGCGCCTGGCCAGCTACGCCGAGGACACCGCCGGCGCCATCATGACCTCGGACTACGCCGCGCTCGGCGCGCAGTTGACCGCGCGCGAGGCGATGGAAGAGCTGCGCCGGGTGGCGCCCGACAAGGAAACCATCTACAACGCCTACGTGCTCGATGC
>DAOMOD010000030.1:15923-19381 GCA_035444205.1 Lysobacteraceae bacterium | reverse complement strand
TCAGCTTCCAGAACGTGCTCGACGCCGAGCGCAAGCTGCAGGGCGTGGTCACCCTGCGCAGCCTGATCACGGCGCCACCCAGCGCGCGCGTCGTCGACCTGATGGAGACCAACGTGGTCACCGCCTACGTCGACGACGACCAGAAGGAAGTCGCCGAGAAGATCGCCCGCTACGACTTCATTGCCCTGCCGATCCTGGACGCAGGCGACCGTCTGGTCGGTATCGTTACCGCCGACGACGCCATGGACGTGGCCGAGGAGGAGGCCACCGAGAGCTTCCAGCGCGTCGGCACCGTTGGTCCGCTGGACGTCAGCGTGAAGGACGCCAGCGTCGGTCTGCTCTACCGCAAGCGCATCTTCTGGCTGGTACTGCTGGTGTTCGGCAACATCTTCTCCGGCGCCGGCATCGCCTACTTCGAGGACACCATCGCCGCCCATCTGGCGCTGCTGTTCTTCCTGCCGTTGCTGATCGCCAGCGCAGGCAACGCCGGCACCCAGGCCTCGACCCTGATGGTGCGCGCCATGGCCACCGGCGACGTGGTGATGCGCGACTGGGCGCGGATGCTGGGCCGTGAGTTCGTCGTCGCCACCGTGCTCGGCGTCACCATGGCGCTGGCCATCTACGGCATCGGCATCTGGCGTGGTGGACCGGAAATCGCGCTGGTGGTGGGCGCCACCATGATCCTGGTGGTGATCGTCGGCAGCCTGATCGGCATGTCGCTGCCCTTCATCATGTCGCGCGTCAATCTCGATCCGGCCACCGCCTCGGGTCCATTGGTGACCTCGATTGCCGACGTCGCCGGCGTGCTCATCTACTTCGGCATCGCCACCGCGTTTCTGAGCATGCCCGCGACCTGACTCGATAGGCATAGAATGGAGGGTCATCGCACGGGCGCGCGCTGCGCGCCGGCGATGGACACCCATCGAACCCGGAGAATCCGATGATCCGCATGATCCTTGCCGCCACCTTCGCCCTGACGCTGACGGCCTGTGGCCAGGAACCACCGCCGCCGGCGCCTCCGCCGGCACCACCCGAACCGCTCGTCGACGAACCCGTGCCCAGCGCAGAAGACTCCGTCGCCGCACGTATCGAAGCGTTGCTGGAAGGCACGCACCGCGCCGAAGGCCATGCCGCGCGCGACCGCTACCGCAACCCCAGGGAGACCCTGCTGTTCTTCGGAATTCGCAGCGATGCGAGCGTGCTGGAGATCGCCCCCGGTGGTGGCTGGTACACCGAAATCCTGGCGCCGCTGGTGCGAGAGGAGGGCCGCTACATCGGCGCCCTCAACGATCCGGACAAGGCTGCCAATGAACGTGCCCAGGAATACTTCGCGCGGACCAACCAGGCTCTGCGCGACAAGCTGGCCGAGCACCCGGATCTTTACGATCACGCCGAACTGATCGAGATCGATCCGGCCGCGCCGGTGTTCGGCGAAGAAGAATCGGTCGACCTGGTGCTTACCTTCCGCAACGTCCACGGCTGGGTCGGCGCCGGCACCGCAGAGGCGACCTTCAAGGCCGCCTTCGACGTGCTGAAACCTGGCGGCGTGCTCGGCGTGGTGCAGCACCGTGCCGCATCCGGAGCCGAATACACCGGCAACGGCTACGTCAGTGAGGAGCAGGTGATCGAGCTGGCGTCAGGCGCCGGCTTCGTCTACGAGCATTCCTCCGAGATCAACGCCAATCCGAACGACACCAAGGATCACCCCAACGGCGTGTGGACGTTGCCGCCCGTGTTGCGCGTGGGCGACGAAGATCCCGAGAAGTACCTCGCCATCGGCGAGTCCGATCGCATGACCATCCGCTTCGTCAAGCCCGAGCGAAGCGACGAGGTCATCGCCGACTGAGCGTTACCGCCCGGTCGCCCACTGGTGGGCGACCGGGCCCCGCAACCCGTGTGCTGCAAGGCGCAACTGCGCTCCTTCAAGCATGCGGAAACAGGCGCTCGGCGCGCTGGAACAGCACCCAGCTGGTGGCGATGTACTTGTCGCCATGCGCCGGCGTGTTGCCGCGATGGGTGTGGGTGAATGCCGTGGGTGCGATCAGCAGGCTGCCGGTCTTCGGCACGATGCGGCGCTGCTGATACAGGAACTCGGTCTCGCCGGCGCCGAAGCCGTCGTTCAGGTAGATGGTCCACAGCAGCACACGGTGCAGCGTGTCGGCATCCGGGCTGCGCGGGTACAGCTCGCAATGCCAGTAGGGGTAGCCACCCTTGCCGGCGCGATAGCGCTGCAGGTTGATGTTGCCGGGGCGCAGCACGGTGCCCAGCAGTTGCGACAGCAGCGCATCGTCCATGCCGTCGAAATCCTCGGCCCGAATGCGCCGGGGCTTCCCGCTGACAGGGTCGGGAATTTCCAGCATCAGCGGCGCGATCAGCGCATAGCGATACCTGCTCACGTAGCGCTTGAGTCCGGCGAACACGGCGCTGTTGAGCGCCTGCTCGGCATCCTTCCAGTCCGTCTTGCCGCTGATCTCGATGTCGGAGGAATCCTTGAGTTCCGGCATGACACCCGAACCCACCCGCCCGGGCTGCGACTGTCCGCTGGCCTCGAAGCGAGCGATCAGGGCCGCGCAGGTCTCGGCGGGGAGCGCCTCGTCGTAGACCTCGATGAAGTCATGTTCGCTCACGATGCCCGCCATTGCCCGGTCGGACGACACTTTGCCTGTCCGCGGCCGATCAGGCCAGCGTTCCGGTGTCGCCGTGTCCCGCCTCCGAACCCCTCCTCAGGGACTGCGGTAATGAAGTGCGACGAAGATCTGGCGCCCGGCCCCGGGAAAATAGCGGAACTGGCCGAAGGCAAAGTCGGCACGTTCGGCGTAGCGGCGGTCGGCGAGATTGGTCAGGCGTGCGCTGAGGCCCAGTCCCGCGCGAAGGTCTCGTTGCCAGCGCAGATGCCACAGATCGTGGCCGCCATGGCGTCGGGTGTTGGCGGCGTCCAGGTAATGGCCGCCCTGGTACACCCACTCCAGCTCGAAACGGCCCAGCCGGGGATCAAGGCGGTTGAGGCGAAGGCTGCCGAGGCGGCGCGGCGCGGTATCGACCTCATTGCCGCGCACGATGGTCTCGCCGCCGGCGATGGCGCGGTCGAAGGCATAGCGCTGCACGCTGTACGCGGCGTTGCCCGACAGCCACCAGCCGGCCGCGAGATGGGCGTTGCCCTCGATCTCGACACCCCGGTGACGGGTTCGCCCGTCGCTCAGGTTGAATCCCTCGGCATCGCGGATGATGACGTTGCGCTTGTCGTAGACGTACGCGTCCAGCCCCAATGCCCAATTGTGGCCGGCGCCGCTCAGTCCCAGTTCGACGCCATCCAGCACTTCCGGGCGCAGGTCGGCCACATCCTGGCCGCGTTGCAGGCGGTACAGCTCGCCCGCCTGCGGCACGCGAAATGCGCGCGCCACGCGACCGCGCGCCTGCCAGGCGTCGCCCAGGCGATGGCGCCAGCCAATCTGCGCGGC
>DAOMOD010000030.1:0-15908 GCA_035444205.1 Lysobacteraceae bacterium | reverse complement strand
GTAGTCGTCGCTGCGGTCGTCTGGGCGGTTGAACAGACAACCGCCCGCGGCCGGGCAGGGACTGCCGTCCTCGCGCAGATTGCCGGCCGCCATGCGGTTGGCGTAGTCGTAGCGAAGCGATTCCAGGCGCAGGCCGAACAGCAGGTGGCTGCGCGCGCCGAGCGCGTGCTCGTACTCGCCGAACAGCGCCAGGTTGTCGGCGGTGACGCGGTAGTCGTAGTGACGGCCCTGCGGGCGGATCGCCTGCTGCAGCGGCGCACCCTCGGTGAGCGTCTCGGGCTGGAACTGCAGGACGCTGCCGCGGGCATGTTCGGCGTCGACGCCGAGGCGCCAGTTCCCGGTCGTCAGCAGCGCCTGCACGCCGGCACTGTCGCTGCCGGTCTCCTCCAGCGGCTTGCCGAGAATGAAGTGCTGGATGAAACGCAGGCGGTCGTGGCGCGCATAGGGGCGCAGCTCCAGCAGGCGCCCGCCGTCGAGATCGAAACGCCAGCGTCCCTGCATGCGTGCCGCCTCGCCGTGGCGGAACGCTTCCGGGTTGTCGTTGCCGAAGCGGCGCGCATCGCGATAGGCATCCTCGCCCTGCACGAAGCCGGCGGTGTCCTGACGCAGCCGCGCCGCGCTGAACAGCAGATCAGGCGCACCCGGCGCATCCACCGCCTGGACCCGCGCATTCACCTTCTGCTGGCGTAAGCCCTCGTCCTCGCGGAAGCTGCCGGTATCCACGGCATAGCCGTCGACGCGCCATGCCAGTGATCCCGCGCCGCTGGACACGGTGAACTGGCCGCGCCGATAGCGCGCGCTGCCGGCCTCCACGCCGCCGCCGAGACGCGGACCGTCGGCGGGCGGTATCACGTTGACCACGCCGTGCAGGGCGTTGGAACCATGCACCGCCGCCCCCGGCCCGCGCAGCACCTCGATGCGCGCGGCCTGTTCGGTGTTCAGCTCGAACAACTGGTTGACGTTGCAGAAGCCGGCCGGGCGCATCGGCACGCCGTCCTCCAGGAACAGGAAGGCACCACAGGCACCCACGCCGGTCAGCACCGGCGAACGGATGGCGGTGAGCTGTTCCTGACCCGAGCCGCGGCTGATCCAGACGCCGGGCACGCGCGACAACACCTGGTTGGGATGGGTGGCGCCGATCAGCGCGATGGCTTCGGCGTCGATGGCGGATACCGCCTCGACGCGCGACTCGCGCGCCACATCGTCGCGTGCAGTGACGCGGATGCGATCGAGCGCTTCAGCGTTGGTGGCCAGGGTCAGGGCGAGGAGCAGCGTGGACATGGCGCCACGGTAAGCCTGCTTGTGGTAGGAGCGGCGACAGCCGCGAAGGGTGGCGGGGCAAGCCCGCAGCGTGTATCGCGGCTGTCGCCGCTCCTGCCGGAAGCGCGATCGCGGCTACCAGAGCGTGAAGGCCGAGCCGCGCCCGCCGCCACCGCCGGAACCGCCGCGCTCGGAACGACGCCTGCGGCGCATGCGCGACAGCAAGGCGAGGCGTCGGCTCTCCGCCCACTCGACACGGCCCAGCTTGCCGGCGTCCTCGCCGCGCCGTGCGGCTTCGGCGGCACGGTAGCGGCAGAAGTCCTCGTAGGCCTCGATCTCGTGCTTGAGCTCGCGCACCACCAGCTCGATCATGATGGCGTCATCCAGGAAGCCGAGCACCGGCACGTCGTCGGGGATCATGTCCTGCGGATCGGCGAAGTAGGTGAGCGCCGACAGCACGTGCTTGCGCTCGGCGTCGGGCAGGGCCCAGCCGGCATCGTTGACCATGGCGATCATCTGCTCCAGCTTCACCAGGCGCTCGGCAATGAAGTTCGGCAGCTTGCTCTTGCGCGTGCCCTCCAGCATGCCACTCGCGGCCTTGACGATGGCATCGTCGTCGAGATGCGCCTGCGCCGCACGCGCCTTTTTCATCACGCCACGGAAGTGCTTGAGGTCGGTCTCGTCGAGCTCGAACTGGATCTTGATGGACATGCCGAAAATCCCTGCGAAAGTCTGGCCCGCGAGCCTACGCCGGGGGGGTGGGGGCGTCAATGTCTGGAGAGCAGGGACTCGGGACTCGGGAGAAGCCGACGGTGCACCCTCTGGGACCGAGGAAAGTTGTGCCTGCGTCTTCATCGTTCAACCGAGAGCCGGGACCGGGGACCCGGGAAGAGCACAACACCCGGCGCGCGGTACGCTTTTGCCTGCGAGCGGCGCGACCAAAGCGTGCGCGTGGAAACGGCAAGGCGACTCCACGATGACGACCGCTGCCCCGAGTCCCGAGTCCCGAGTCCCGAGTCCCGGCTCCTCAAAGAATCGGCTCCAGCCCCAGCCCGAACGCGGTCACCAGGGCGGTCGGCAGGCGTTTGAGCGGTGAGGCGGCCTCGGGGAAGTCGCCTACTTCGTGGTAACACTCGAAGAAGCGCGCATGCGCCGGGGGTTTGGGGTCGCAGCCCTCGTTCAACTCGTAGCTGGTGGTATAGCGCCAGGGCCACAGGTCGAAGATCGGCAGGCTCTCGGAGATGCCCGACATGGTGCCGCTGAACAGGCCGATGACCGGGCTGCGCTGGCGGCGGGCGATGGTCCAGGCGTTGCCCGGCGCGATGTCGCGCTCGATTTCGGCGCGGATGTGGCGGGCGAAGGTCTGGTCCCACACGATCACGCCCGACTCGGTGTTGAGGTCGGCCGAGCGCGGCGTGAAGTTGTGCGAGCCGATCATCACGATGTGGTCGTCGATGACCAGGCTCTTGGCATGCATGCCGATGCGCGGGCCGTCGGCCGGCTTGGCTTCGGCGATTCCTTCGACCAGCCAGTCCCAGGCGTCGAGCCGCCATGCGGCATCCGCGGGGTACGGCTTCCACTCGTGGATCTCGAAGCCGAAGCGGCGCACGTACATGCGCTTGTACTTGTGCGACAGGGCGTAGACAAAGAAGGCGTCGGTGGCGGCCAGGCTGTTGGTGGACACCACCATGCGCGGCGGCGCCTCGCGGTCGGCGAGGTCCTGGAACAGGGCGCGCGCATTGCGGCTCAGCACCAGATAGGGGGTCTGCAGCCACAGCGACACGCGGGTGCCGGCGATCATGGCCTTGATCTGGCGGGTCGTGTCGCGCTCGGCCGGCGTTTCGCGCTGGTAAGGCTTGCTCGGTCGATCCCAGAAGTACTGCGCGCGTTCGACTTCGAACAGCAGTGGCCCGAAGCGTGCGGCAATGGCGTCGGCGTCGACCGCCTCGGCCAGCAGCGCTTTCACCCGCGGCAGTTGCGCGGCATCGCCGGGCACGCTGGGCGGTTTGGCGATATCGTCGACCACACGCCGCGCCACGTCGCCCAGGGCGTGCGCAGACACCGACCGGTCGTACGCCCAGTAGGTATCGAAGGAGGACTGCATCTCGGCGGCCTCCGGGCCGATCAAGAGCACGTCGCGGTCGCGGAAGTCGAACTCGCGATCCCAGTCGAAATAGCGGTCCTGCACGTTGCGACCGCCGGTCAGACCTGCGGCACCGTCGACCAGCAGCAGCTTGTTGTGCATGCGCTGGTTGAAGCGCCAGAAGCAGCAGAACAGGCTGGCAGCGAACTCCAGCTTCTGCGTGCGAGCCTCGCCGAAGGTGGGGTTGTACAGCTTGATCTCGAAGTTGGCGTGTGCCCTGGACAGATAGGCCAGCAGCGCCGGATCGTCCAGCGAGAAGAGCTGATCGAGCAGCACGCGCACGCGCACGCCGCGCCGCGCTGCCGCCAGCAATTCATCCAGCACCAGTTGTCCGGAGACGTCGGTGTCGAAGATGTAGCTCTGCAGGTCGATGGTTTCGCGCGCGGCGCGGATCAGGTGGATGCGCATCAGCAGCGAGGACTCGCCGCCTTCCAGGCTGATCACGCGATGACGGCCGTCGCCGGCAAGGTCGAGCAGCGGCGACGCCACTGCACAGCGGTCGACGCGATCGCAGGTGAGCGCATGCGGACGTGCGTGATCGACGATATCGGCGGATTCGCGCAGCAGGCTGCGCGACGGCCCGCAGGCGGCGAGGAACAGGCACAACACGGCCAGTGCCAGACGGTTGGCTTGTGTAGAGCGGAGCCCTTCGACGGGGCTCAGGACATGCTTGCTCCGCTCAAGGCTCACGGAGCGGAGCAAGCTCCGCTCTACAACAGCGGCGGCCGTCACCGGAATCAGTCCTGCTCCAGCATGATCTCGAAGCGAAGGCGCACGCGGTCCGACAGCGTGCGGCGGCCTTCGCCGAGCGCGAAATCGGAGCGTCGCATCGAGCCACTGGCGGCGATCGGACAGTCGTGGCCGGGCCTTTCGCAACCCGCTGGCGCCAGCTCGAACACCTGGCTGCGTTCGGTGCCGCGGATGGTCAGGCGGCCGGGCAGCGGGCCGCCATCGCGCAGACGCGCCAGCGGCACCGGGTCGGAACGGAACAGAATCTCCGGCCAGCGTGCAGCATCGAAGAAGTCGGGACCCTTGGCCCAGCGCTCCTGGTCCTCGCGACGCATGTCCAGGCTGGCGATCGGAATGCGTGCCTGCACCGTGGCATGGCCGTCGGCGTCGACACTGACCTCGCCGAAGATCGCGCCGAAGTTGCCGCGACCGCGGAACAGGAGCAGCACGTTGACGTCGAAGTCGGCGTGCGAGCGAGCGGGATCGACCTTGATCGGAGGCTCCCCTGCGCCTATCGCGGCGGTTGCCGCAGCCACCAGCAATATTGCGACCGTCCGCACATCAGCCCGCATGTTTCGTGAATTCGCTCGACGGCGTGTGAGAACTGTGAAGCATGCGGACAGGCTGCTAGGGAAACCAGAACGCCAGCAGGCGCGCGACACCCGGCTCGACCGGTGCCTCGAGCGGCAGCGCCAGGCGCGCCACGGACGACGTCGGCATGCCGCGTCCGGCATCCGAGGCGCCCTCGGTCAGCAGGGCGAGCAATTGCTCCAGGCCCGGGTTGTGGCCGACCAGCAGCAACGGACTGGCCGATTCCGGCTGCGCCGCCAGCAGGTCGATCAGCACCCCCGGCGTGGCGTCATAGATGGCCGACTCGAAAGCGGCCTCGACGTAGCCGGTCTGATCGAGCACGCCGGCCAGGGTCTGGCGGGTTCGCTGCGCCGGCGAACACAGCGCCCGCGCCAGTGGCGGTACGTGGGTCTTGATCCAGATCCCGGCGGCTTCGGCCTCGGCCTCGCCGCGTGGCGACAGCGTGCGGTCGATGTCGGCCTGGCCGGCCTTGCCGTGACCGGCGTGTGCATGGCGCATCAGGATGATCTCGCGGGTGCTCATCGCTTTTCCTTCATTGCGGTGGGGCCAGCGGTTCGATCGGCAGCGGCTGGGTGCGGATGAAACTGCCGCCGATGGCATCGGGCCAGGTCACCTCGGGCTGCGCGGTACCACTGGTGCGGCTGCTGAAGCTGCGCATCAGGTTGCCGGCGGGCAGCGGGAAGTTGCCGAAGTCGAGGAAGGAGGGGCAGCCCGGACAGTGCACACGGTAGGTTACCTGCTGCATGGCTCCGGCGGCGATGTCGCGGGTGACGCCGAGGCTCCAGCGCGCGGTGCCGCCGGCGCCGTACAGGTAGCTGGTCACCACCAGGTTGGGTTGGCCCAGTTCCAGGTGCTCGTCGAACACCAGGCCCCAGCCCGCCTGCGGCGGATGGAACCAGGCCTGGGTGTGGTGTCCGGCCGGGCGGCCGCCGACGTAGAGGATCTCCACCGGCTCCATGCCGCTGCCCTCGGGCAGCGACCACCACACCCAGTAACGGTTGGGTGCGGTGAAGACCACGTGGGCCTGACCGACGACCTCGCCGCTCACCTGGAACGGTACGCTGCCGGTCTGGCGGAAGCGCGCGATCTGGGCGTCGACCTGGTTGTCGCGGAACTCGCCTTGCAGGGTGTACCAGGTGGGCGAGCGGTCGGGAAGCGCGGTAAACCAGGCGCTGAAGAATACCGGCGCCTGCCCGGCCACCGGAATCAGCACACTGCCGAAACCGTTGCCGAAACGTGCCGGGTTGGCAAACAGGCCCTGCTGCGGCGTGATGGGCGTGATCTGCGTGGGACACGCCGAGACCGTCTGGCAGCTACCGGCGACGCTGGTGTTGAGGACCGTGGCGCTGCGCTGGGTGCTGAAGGCGCCAGCCTCGCCGCCGCCCAGGAAGCGGACGCGCGCAGGCGAACCGCAGGCGGCGCTGGCGTCGACCTGGAAGTCGAGATTCACGGTCTGCTGCTGGCCGACGCCGAGGCTGGCCAGGCTGATCGCCGGATTCTCCAGCCTGAGGCCCGGTGCCGCGGCATCGAGCTTGGCCGAGGGGTGGAAATAGCACACCGACTGCACCGGCCCGATCACTCCCGGATCCTGGCAGGCATAGGGCAGACGGATCGAATTGTTGGCGTTCTGGATGGTGACGTGTGCGCCATTGCCCTGGGTCGGGTCGCTGCTGCGGTATTGGAAGACGATCTGGTGCGTCTGCGCGTAGAGGATGGCCTGGAAATCGTGGAGGCCCGCCGGCGTGTTGTCGAAAGACTGCATGCGGTTCCACTGGAACACGTGGCAGGCGAGATTGGCCGGGCCGACATCCGGTGCGCGCGGGCAGGTGGCGTAGTGGCGATGGAACAGGCCGCGGTTGGCACCGCCGGCCGGATCGTAGAGCCAGTCGTATTGCAGGGGATCGATACGCGCGCCGGTGCTGCCCTGGCTCTGCGCACCGCTGCAGTTCACCTGCCATTGGCCGCCGGTCTCGGCGGTGGCGGTGCTGAGATAGCCGTTGGTGGACATCACCAGGCTGCTCACCGTCTGCCCGTAGAAATCGAACGGGAACTGCAGCGCGATGGCTGCGGTGCGGCCGTCGTCCTCGGCGTCGAAATTACTCGACGGTGTCACCGCCAGGCGCTGGCCGTCGCTGATGTCGATGAAGCCGAAGCCGCAGGCACCGGCATCGCCCTGGTCGGCGAAGGTGTAACCGAAGCTGTCCGGCCCGCCCGGCGCGCCACTCGATCCCAGCGCCTGGAACAGCAGTGCCGCCTGCGACAGCGCCTTGCCGCCGTCGTTGCGCACGGTCACCGGCAGGCGCCAGCGCTCGCCCGGATCGAGGCCGGCATTGTTGTTGCCGCAGAGCTGGCTGGGTGTGCCCGGCGTGACCACCAGGTCGGGACCGACCACGTCCAGCGCGCGCGTGGCCAGCGCGGGGCAGCCGGCGCTGTCGGTGACCCTGACCCGCACCTGGGTGCTGGTGGCCCGCGGGTACAGGGGCGCGATCTCATGGGCCGTGCCATCGCGGTCGGTCAGGCCGTCGCCGTCCACGTCCCAGTCGTAATGGAAGGGACCGCCCGCGCCGCCGCTGGCGGTGGCGCGCAGCGTCACCGGCTGGCCGGCGACGGGACTGGCAGTGACCACGGTCAGGGTGACCGCCGGCGCGTCGCAACCGCCGCTGCCATCGAGGAACTGCGCGTTGGTGTTGGCCGGATCGAGCCAGTCGCGGGCGCGGGTGGTCGGCGCGCCGCCGCCTTCCCACGCGGTCTCCAGGCGGCCGTAGATGTCTAATCCAGAAGGGTTGTCGCAGGATGCGGTGCCGCCGGAGAGCACGCCGATCAGGCGCTTGTCGGTGCTCCACAGGCCGCTTCCCGACGAACCCGGCTCGGTGGTGCCCTGGTTCCAGAACGGCACTCGCCAGTGGAATGTGCCGAGCCCGGTGGCCGGCTGGTCGTCACGTACCAGGGTCTGACTGGTGAAGCTGATGCGCTTCTCGTGGCCCTGTGGGTGGTGAATGCCGGTGCCGCCATTGAGTGCCGGCGTGGTGCGCCGGTCCCAGCCACTTTGGTAGGCATCGGCAGCCGCCGGCACCATCGTGTTGAGGCGCAGCACCGTGAAATCGCTGGCGGAGTGGTTTCCCAGAAGCGTGGCACCGCCAGTCTGCTGGACCGAATTGCCGGCAAGTGGAATGAAACTCCCGTTCTGCGCGGACCCCACCGCCCGGCACTGCGCGCTTTCGTACTGCCAGTACAGCACCAGCGACGACGCCGCACCGCTCGTGCTGACGCAATGATTGGCGGTGGTGAATACCCGCTCCTGTGACGGATCGGTGGTCGCCACGAGTTGCCCGGTGCAAAGCCCGGAGCCACCGATGGAATAGCGGGCCACTGAGCGGATTTCCGCGCGCCACGGATCGCCTTGCGGGCAGACCACATCGATATTGCAGGTTCCGGCCTTGGGCATGGGCACGGCGAGGGGATCGAGAAAGCCGCGCTGGATGCCGCCCAGCTCGAAATCGAGGAAGCGCTCGCCGCCGGGGGGTAGCAGCAGCTCGATCACTGCGTGATCACCGTCCAGGATCGGCGTCCAGAACTCGCCAAAGTCCGTGTTGTCGGCATCGGTCCAGGGGCCCAGGCGTTCCTTGCGGTCGGGCGCGGCGATATGCAGCTCGGCGCCATAGGGCAGGCGGAACTTCGAGAAGTGGAAGTTCAGATTCACCGCACCGGGCGCATGCACGGCCAACCGCCACAGGCGGCTGCCGTCGGGAAGGTCCTGCCATTCGCCGTCCAGCGCCTTGCCGGCCACGACCTTGAGCTGCTTGCCCGCGACCGAATCGGCGAAGCGCAGCGGCACACCCGGCTTCTGCGCCGCCAGCGCCTCGCTGCTCAGCTTGGCCGCATCCATGGCCGGCAGGCTCAGGGTGGTCGCGGGTGCCTGCAGGGCATGGCGTTCGCTGGGCAGGCGGTCGAGGTCGACGGCGCCCAGGGAAGCGGCGAACAGCAGATTGAGCAGGAGGATGAAGGTGCGCATGGTGAGGTGCCACGAAGTCGGACTGCGGCCAAGCATAGCGCGCTCGTGTGCACGGGGCTTGAACGGCGCGGCAGCGGGCCTGGCGTCGGCGCCCCCGGGGAAGGTTCGGAGCAGGTTCCGTCGGCCACACCGGCACGACATCGAAGCGACGGCACGGTCGCGCACAGGGTGCGCTCCTACAGCCAGATCGCGTCCCAGTACGGGTAATCGCCAAGGCGCCGAACCAGGCCCGCGCGCAGCGGGTTGGCGACGACGTAGCGCGCCAACGCCACAAGATCCTCGTCGCGACGCAAGGCGTGATCATGAAAGGCGCGGGCCCATAGGGGGCCGGCGCCGCCACGCACCCGATTCCACGCCTTGGCGGTGCGTGCCTTGAGGCGAAGTACGAACCGTCCAAGCGAATCGCCGCTGCCCAGCTCGACCAGTCCGTGCCAGTGGTCGGGCATGAGTACCCAGCACAGGATGCGGCTGCTGCCCTGCGAGACGGGATTGCACAGCGTACGAGCCACGGTCCTTGCAGCACACGGGTCACTGAACTGCGGACGCCGTCGCAGCGTCGTGAAGGTGACGAAATAGACCTGAGCGATCGCCGAGTGGCGGCCGCGACGAAGGGCCCGATGTCCGTGCCTTAAGCTGTCCATGGCTCCATGATCGGCGCCGGCCGTCACGGGCGGTAGCCGCCTGGTGATGATTCTGATGTAGGACTTTTCCTACATGGTGGTTGCGAGACGCCAGGCGCGGCGATGGTCGCGCACAAGGTGCGCTCCTACAGGGCGCGGTGTTGGTAGGAGCCCACCTTGTGGGCGACAGGGCGCGACATTGAGGCGCGGCGGTGTTCGCGCACAGGGTGCGCTCCTACAGGGGGCGTCTCTCTTGTAGGAGCCCACCCTGTGGGCGACAGGGCGGGACATCGCAGCGCGGCGGTGGTCGCGCACAAGGTGCGCTCCTACGTGAGCGGGAACGGATCTAGCCGCGTGTTTCGTCGAGGTAGGTGTAGCCGGTCAGGCCCGCCTCCAGCGCCGCGCGCAGGCGCTGCGCTTCGGCTTCCGGAAGGTTCGCCGACTGGATGCGCTTGGCGTAGGCGAGGCGCAGTTGCTGCACGTCGTAGCCGACATAGCCGAGCATGCGGTCGGTGGTATCGCCGCGCCTGGGGTGTTCGAGCTTCCAGTCGCCGTCGACGAGACGCACGTCCACGGCGTCGGTGTCGCCGAACAGGTTGTGGATGTCGCCCAGCGTCTCCTGGTAGGCGCCGACCATGAAGATGCCGAGGCGATAGGGCCGGCCGTGCACCATGGCGTGCAGCGGCAGGCTGGTGTCGACGCCCTCGGAGTCGACGTAGTGATCGATGCGACCATCGGAATCGCAGGTCAGGTCGGCGATCACGCCGTGGCGCTCGGGCGCGCGGTCGAGCCCGTTGATCGGCACGATGGGGAACACCTGTTCGATGGCCCAGATGTCGGGCACCGACTGGAACACCGAGAAGTTGACGAAATACTTGTCGACCAGCTTGTCGTTCAACTCGTCCAGGGCCTGGCGATGGCTGCGCTCGTCGGGCTTCAGGCGTGCCCGCACGGCATTGAGGATGCGAAAGTAAAGGTCATCCAGCGCCGCGCGTTCGGTCAGGCCGAGCGCGCCCAGTGCGAACAGGCTCTGGCCCTCGGCCAGGTAGTGCTGCGCCTCGTGGTAGAGCTCCAGCGGCGGGCGCTGGTCGATCTGCTCCAGGGTCTCGCGCAGGTGGCGCAGGGCCGCGCTCTCCTCGGCCAGGGGTGCCACCGCGGCGCCCTCGGGCGCGCTCTCCACTTCGCTGACGTTGGCGACCAGCACCGCATGGTGCGCGGTCATGGCACGGCCGGCTTCGGTGACCACGTGCGGTTCCGGCAGGCCGTGCTCGGCGCAGGCCTCGGCCAGCGGCTGCACGATGGTGGCGGCGTACTGGTCGAGGCCGTAGTTGATCGAACAGAAGCTGCGCGAACGGGTGCCTTCGTAGTCGACGCCCAGGCCGCCGCCGACGTCCATCACCTCGATGCGCACGCCCATGCGGCTCAGTTCCACGAAATAGCGCACCGCCTCGCGCACGCCGCCGGCGATGTCGCGCACGTTGGAGATCTGCGAGCCCATGTGGAAGTGCAGCAGCTTGAGCGCGGGCTTGAGCCCGGCCGCATCGAGGCCGTCGATCAGATCCAGCAACTGGCGCGGGTTCAAGCCGAACTTGGCCTTGGTGCCGCCGGTGTTCTGCCACTTGCCGGCACCGATCGAGGTCAGCCGCATACGCACGCCGAGCAGCGGCTCGACACCGATCGCCTCGGCCTCCTCCACCACCAGGGCCAGCTCGCTCGGCTTCTCGATGACGATGTAGGTGTCGAGGCCGAGCTTGCGGCCGATCAGGGCGAGGCGGATGTATTCGCGGTCCTTGTAGCCGTTGCAGACGACGATGCCGCCGCGCGACAGCGCCAGCGCCGCCATCAGTTCCGGCTTGGAACCGGCTTCCAGCCCGAAGCCGGTGTCGCCGCGCGCGACCAGCTCGCCGGTGACGCTGCGGTGCTGGTTGACCTTGATCGGATACACCGCGGTGTAGCCGCCCCCGTAACCGAGGTCGTTCATGGCGTGGCCGAAGGCGCCCTGCAGGCGCGCAAGGCGATCGCCCAGGATGTCGACGAAGCGCACCAGGATGGGCAGCTTGAGGCCTTCGCCGGTGGCTTGCTCGATGACCTCCTCGAGCGCCACCGCGGGACCCTCGGCGCCGCGCGGGCGCACCGTCAGGCGGCCCCTGTCGTCGACGTCGACATAGCCCTCGCTCCAGTGCGCGATGGAGTAGGTGTGGCGGGCGCGTTCGATGGACCAGTCGGACATGGCGGTCGGGGGCGGGGTGTGAGCGCGGCATTGTAAGGCCCCGTGGTGATGCCGTCGCGACATCGCCGGTACAATCGCCGCCTTTCCCCCTCTGCCCAGGATCGCCGCGATGACCCATCTCGACCCCGACCAGTGGTTCTCCGAACCGGACGAGCGCTCGGGCTCCGCCATCAGCTACCGCATCAAGGCCAGGCTGCACGAGGAGCAGACACCGTTCCAGAAGATCGAGATCTACGACACCCGCGACTGGGGGAAGCTGATGGTGATCGACGGCTGCGTCATGCTGACCAGTCGCGACAACTTCCTGTACCACGAGGCGATGGCGCACATCGCCCTGTTCGCGCATCCGGAACCGAAGGACGTGGTGGTGATCGGCGGCGGCGACTGCGGCACCTTGCGCGAGGTGCTGCGTCATTCAGGCGTCGAGCGCGCGACGCAGGTGGAAATCGACGAGCGCGTCACCCGGCTCGCCGAGGAGCATTTTCCGGAGCTGTGCGAGGGCAACGACGACCGCCGCGCCACCCTGCTGTTCGACGACGGCATCCGCTACATGGCCGAGGCCGAATCGGCCAGCATCGACGTGGTGATCGTCGATTCCACCGATCCCGTCGGGCCGGCCGAGGGGCTGTTCAACGAGCCCTTCTACCGCACCTGCCTCAAGGCATTGCGCCCCGGCGGCATCCTGGTGCAGCAGTCGGAATCGCCGCTGGCACATCTCGGCCTGATCAAGTCGATCCGTCATCATCTGGCCAATGCCGGCTTCGATGCCCTGCACACCGCCACCTTCCCGCAGCCCTGCTACCCCACCGGCTGGTGGAGCTGCACCCTGGCCGGCAAGGGTGCCGACCTCGGCCGCTTCCGCGAGGGCGATGCAGAAAACAAGACATTCGCGACGCGCTGGTACAACGCCGCCATCCACCGGGCAGCGCTGGCACAGCCGGAGTTCATGCGCGAGGCGTTTGGTTAGGGGCCGGGACTCGGGACTCGGGAAAAGCCGAAGCCGTCCGCACAGGACGCAGAGACCGCAAAGGAAGAACCTGGAAGGGCTTCCCTTTGCGGGCCGTATGACTTCCGAACGCCCGTAACGACTCTGCAATGTGGTGGTCGCGCACAGGGTGCGCTCCTACAAGGCATGGCATTCGTAGGAGCCCACCGTGTGGGCGACCCTTGCGCGGCATCGAAGTGTGGGAAGGACGACAGAGCGCATTGCCGCGTGCGTGCTTTGTGTAGAGCCGAGCTTGCTCGGCTCAGGCGTATCGGTGCGCCGCAAGATAGCGGAGTGGAGCAAGCTCCGCTCTAGAACAGCCTTGCAGCTTGTGGGGCTTCTCGTCGTGCCGAGCCTGCTCGGCACCGGCGAACCGAAGCGCCTGCAGGCGTTGCAGGCGCCGCCAGGCCGTTGCCGCTCCCCGGCTCGCCGACGACGTAAAGCTGTGGGACAATTCCCGGCGCCATGCGCTGGTTGCTGCTCGCCCTCACCGTCCTCATCTTCGTGCTGGCCTTGCGCAGCGGCTCGCCGGGCTGGATGGCGATCGGACTGTTGACCGGCATCGTGATGTGCTTCGTCACCGTGCTGGCCTTCGTCGCCAAGCGCATCGAGGCGAAGGCCCAGAGCGAGGTGTACGTGCCGAGTGCCGAGGAGCTGGCCCTGCTCAGACGCCGCGCCGAACGACAGAAGAGCCAACATGCGTCGCGCGGTGGTGCGGCGGCCTTTCGAGAGGGATCGTCCAATACCCGACTGGATGGCTGATCGCCGCTGCACGGGCACCGTCCGTTGTCCACCCAGCAAGGAGCATGTCCATGACCATCACCATCCCCGCCCTTCTGGTCACTCTCCTGGTCAGCGGCCGGCCGCGCTGACATCGGATCCGCACTGCTCGGCGAGCCCCAGCGCCGAGGCGATCGAACGCCAGTCGAAGGCAGCCACTGCCTGGTCGTCGTTGACCACGTACAGCGCGCCGTACGGAAATCCTTCGATGGCCTCCTGCTGCAGCCAGATGCCGTCGGTGTTGCTGATGCCTTCGTTGTGGAAGGCACCGAGGAAGTCGAAGCTGGGCCGGTCGAATACCAGGAAGCGCTGGCCGGTTGAACTCTGGTCGGAAGCGAGCCAGTAGCCGGTACCATCCGCGCATTGCCACAGGGCGATGCCCTCCGGCTGCCCGGCGAAGTGTTCGACACCGACGATCCGCTTCTGGAATGCCCCGTCCAGGCCGAACACCTTGAGTCCAACCTCGCGACCGTGCCTCGACATGTCCTCTTCGGCGATGAGCAGGATGCCCCGTGCGGCATCGCCCCAGATCGACTCGACGATGCGCAGCGCCCCCGGAGCGCGGGTGGGGCCGAACGTATGGGCCAGCTCCGCGCGGACCCCTTCGGCGGTGTGCGAAAGGCTCCATTCGCGCACGCGGCGGTCCAACCGCGACTCGGCCGGGACCACGATGCCGACATCCATGTAGCTGTCGGTGACGAAAACACGGAATCGATGCTCATCCACCGGCATTACCCACAATCCATAAGGGCTTCGCAGCACCTCGTCGCCGAACCAGCCAAGCGACCGGAAGTCGGGCAGTGTCATGACCTGGACCCGGCGGTTGTCGCGCTCGGCCACCAGCAGCAGGTCGCCTGCGATGGCGATGCCATTGGGTCGGTGAAACCGGCCGCGCGCGTCGCCGTAGCGGCCTACTCTTCGCAGGCGACGGCCATCGCGTGCGTCAAAGACGAGCAGGCGATTGGCGCGCTTGGAAGTGGCGATCAACCAGCGCTCACCAGCGGCCCCCTTCCACACGGCAAGCGAGTCGATCTCGTCCTCGGGGAAGGATTCGGAAACGAACGCCACCTCGACGGCGGTCGCGTCCGGTGTCGCCCGCGGGGGCGGCAGCGTGGCGCATGCCGTGACCAGCAGCAGCATCAGCAGGAGCGGGAGGGTGGCGGCAGGCAAACGCATTCCTTGGGCGCGTCGGACTTCGGGCGCGCAGTACCTGGACGAACGGGGACAACGCGACACGCAAAGGGTCGGTCGTCGTTCGGCCTAGTATGCCAGTCGCTGCGGCGGCGGCAATGGCCGCTGCCGAGGTTGTCGCGGCACCGGCCTCTGGCGATGATGGTGCCGGGCAGCACAACCAAGGAAACCATGATGACGAGCGAGCATCCGTACTCCGAGCCGTCCGCCGATCCGGCGCGCCGGCGCAAGGCCAACTACGTCAGGCTCTACCGCGAATCGGTGGAGCACAACGAGTCGTTCTGGGCGCGCATCGGCGAGCGCGTGGTCTGGCGCCGGGCGCCGACTGCGATCAAGGATGTGAACTTCGACGCTGCCGACTTCCGCATCCGCTGGTATCACGACGGCCGCCTCAACATCACCGAGAGCTGTCTCGACCGCCACCTGGACAGCCGCGGCGACAAGACCGCGCTGTTGTGGGAGGGCGATGACCCCTCGCAGTCGGCGCACGTCAGCTACCGCGAACTGCACGCGCAGGTCTGCCGTCTGGCCAATGCACTGCGCCGACTCGGCGTGAACAAGGGCGACCGTGTCACCATCTACCTGCCGATGATCCCGGAAGCCGCGGTGGCCATGCTGGCATGCGCGCGCATCGGGGCCATCCACTCCGTGGTGTTCGGCGGCTTCTCCCCGGACGCTCTGGCCGGGCGCATCCTCGACTGCGCCTCGAACCTGGTGATCACGGCCGACGAAGGCCTGCGCGGCGGCAGGAAGGTCCCGCTCAAGCGGAACGTCGATGAGGCGCTCAATCACCCCGACGTGGACAGCGTGAAGAACGTCATCGTGGTGCGCCGCACCGGTGCCGACATCGCCTGGTTTGGCGAACGCGACCGCTGGTACCACGAACTGGTGGCGACGGAGACCGATCGTTGCGAGCCGGAGGTGATGAACGCCGAAGACCCGCTGTTCATCCTCTACACCTCCGGTTCCACCGGCAAGCCCAAGGGCGTGCTGCATACCTGCGGCGGGTATCTCGTGTATGCCAGCTACACCCACGAGCAGGTATTCGACCTCAGGGACGACGACATCTACTGGTGCACCGCGGACGTGGGCTGGGTCACCGGGCACAGCTACGTGGTGTACGGCCCGTTGGCCAACGGCGCCACCAGCCTGATGTTCGAGGGCGTACCCAACCACCCCGACATCGGCCGCTTCTGGCAGGTCTGCGACAAGCACCGGGTGACCGTGTTCTATACCGCGCCCACCGCCATCCGCGCGCTGATGCGCGAGGGCGACGAACCGGTGCGCAGACATTCGCGCCAGTCGCTGCGCCTGCTCGGCACGGTCGGCGAGCCGATCAACCCGGAAGCCTGGAACTGGTATCACCG
>DAOMOD010000029.1:0-26821 GCA_035444205.1 Lysobacteraceae bacterium | reverse complement strand
GCATGACGGTTCCGGTGTGATGGCAAGCGCCATGATCGAAACTGCGCGCGTGGATGTCCTTGACGTGGGTCAAGACGGTGCAGATGGGTCGGCCGCGACACGCAGCCTGGGCAAGCGCAGCGCACCGGGGTGCAGCGTGTAGGAGCGGCTTCAGCCGCGACCGTTGTGTTGCTTCGTAGCCAGGCACTTGGTCGGGGCTGAAGCCCCTCCTACAACGCTTCGATTCTGGAGCGGCTTCAGCCGCGACCTTGCCTTTCCTTCGTTGCCGCGATCCCGGCTCGCTCGCTCCTCATGCCACGGCACGCACCCCCGGCACCACCCCGCGCTGTGCGCGCGTCATGGCCCGCCACTGCAGCACCGGTTCGGCCAACAGCAGCGGTACGGCCCAGCAGGTCCACGCCGCCACGGCAAGTCGATCGGCAGGCGAACCCATGTCGGCCCATTCGAGCATGGTTTCGGTGATGCGGAAGGTGACGAAGGCGAAGGTGACGATCATGCTGCGAATCATCCAGTCGCGGTGCCAATCGATCTGGCGGCGGCGTATTGCCAGCCACGCCATGCCCGTCGTCATCACCCACACGACACCGAGCATGAACAGGCCGAAGTGATACGACAAACCCGCCGGTATCGGACTGGTGAACGACAGGTAGAACGCCCCGGCGGCACCGGCAGCCACGCCCGCAAGGTACAGCTTGCCGAGCCGCCGGTGCCACACCGGATTGCGCTGCGTCAGCCCCAGCCAAAGCTGGATCGGCACCAGCAGCAATGCCAGCATTCCTCCCGAGATGTGCAGCAGCAAGCCATACCGGCGCGGCCAGAACACCTCGGGCGCGCGTCCGAAGCTGGCCCGGTCCAGGGCCAGATAGGGAAGCACGACAGTGATCACGAACGCGCCCGCCAGCCCCAACAGCGTCAGGGCGAGGGTGGCTCGCCAGGGGGAACGTGCGGCTTCGTCCCACAGGGTATGGGTCTGGGCTCGGGCGGCTGCAGGGACGGACACGGGGCTTGACTCCTCATTGCGGCGGGGCGGGGCAGGCGCACAACGGCGACCAGCGTAGGCGCGCAAGCGCCCTTGTCGCACCTGCCATTGGCGGGTGCACCGGCCTGCCTGCCGACAGGGTGTGGGGGCACGTTCCACCTGATCGCCCGGCCGGTGGATGACCTGGATCAATTGGACGCGGGTCGCAATCGGGCAAACTGGGTGCCATGCTCGCGACGCAGCGCGGCCAATCTGCCGCAGGAAGCCCGAAGATGACTATTGCTCTTGCACCGTGTTCCCGCTTTCTTCTGGTGGCCCTCTCCGTCCTGGCCGTGTCCTGCGGGGCCGCTCACGACGATCACGACGATCACGCCGGTGCGCAGGCTGACAAGGCGGTCCATGAGCACGACCATCATGACGATCTCCTGCCCGGGACGCTGAGCCTCGATCCTGACGGGCGACCCTGGGCCACCGACGCCCCATTGCGGGAAGGCATGCAACGCATTCGCGACGCCGTCGCCGCTTCGCTTTCAGAGCACGATCACATGGGCGTCGACGCGACGGCGGGCGTGGCCCTGGCGCAGCAGGTGGACGATGCCGTGGCCTTCCTGTTCGCCAACTGCCGTCTGGAGCCGGAAGCCGACGCCAATCTGCATCTTCTGTTGGCCCAGATGATGGGCGCTTCTGCAGCGCTGCGGCACGGCGATAATTCCGGCGAGGGGCTGGTGCGCCTGCTCGCCGCGCTGGACGCCTACCCTCGCCATTTCGACCATCCGGGCTGGGAGCCGCTGGCAAACCATCCCTGATACTTCGCGCCCGGTCTGAGCGACTGCAGCGGCACGACGACGCGGGATCGGATGGCACCGGTCATGTTCAAGGCTTTCTGGTCAATGCGATGGGGGCTCCATCGGATCGTGATTTCGCAGCATCTGTTCGAAAGCGGCCTGCAGGCGCTCCAGCGCCTTGCCCTGCTCTGCAAGGGCGCTGCGTAGTTCGACGTTTTCCGCGTGCAGCCGCGCGTGCAGCCCCTGGATGGCCGCCAACGCCACGCCGCTGGCGTCCACCGTGCTGATGTAGCGCGGGTCTTGGCCGAGTCCGAAGGTGTCGGCGAAGTCCTCCGCTGTTGGCCCGAGATGCCTCGTCGTCCCCTCACCCCGATAGCTCCAGCGGGTGATCGGAAGCTCGATCACGCGGGCAAGTATGTCGAGCGGGTCGATGTTTTCGAAAGCGTGCTTGAAGGCGCGGCTGGAGCCATTGGTCCAGGCGCCGCCGACGGTGAGGTGGGCGCCGTTGGCGCCGGTGTTGATCCAGCGGTTGCTGTCGATGCCGGCGCCGAAGCTGTAGCGGGCCCCTTCCGTGCCGAACACGAGACCGCCGTTTGCTTCGGACAGGAAGATCCTTGCGAATTTGCCGGCGCGGGTGCGCATCAGGAGATCGGCGTCGGCATCGCCGCCCTGTCTTGCCGCAATGACCAGATCGTCGGCGAAGCCGATCGAACTGGTGTTGATGCCGAAGCCGCCGCCGGCGCGTACCAGGAACTGGTTGCTGCCGGTGGACACGAAGTCGGCATCCTCCGCATCAGCCCAGATGAAACTCCCGATATCGCCGATCACGCCAGGATAGGACGGCAGATTGGTGCAGGCGCCGAAGCCCGGATCGCTCGCCGGGCGCACCTTGGCGCGGAATCCGCCCGCCCAGCTGTAGGTGCCACCCGCGCAGTTTCTCTCGCCGGCGCCGACCGCGTTGGCAAAGCCCAAGGTGAAGTTGTCCAACCCCCCAACGATGCCGCTCAACAAGCCAAAGCTCTGGTTGCTTTGGCCACCGCCGACGAAGCTGTCCTGCGCGGCGGCGCGATTGCCCCATCCGCCTGCGACAATCGCGTTCGGCCCATCGCTCCAGTTGGAGTAACCGCCCGCGATCGTGCTGTGGCTGCCGCTGGCGATGTTGTACGAGCCGCCATCCACGTTGGAATGAGAGCCGCTGGCCTGGTTGTTCATGCCGCCAGCGACAGTGCTGTTCGAACCTGTTGCCGCATTCGAATCACCACCGCCGACAACGCCCCAGTCGCCGCTGACGGTATTGTAGGAACCGCCGCCCACCGTGCCGCGATTTCCTGAAACCGAATTGCCCAGACCGCCGCCCACGGTACCGTAAGCGTTGGTCACTGCATTGGGGTTGGAGGCATCGCCACCGCCGCCGATGGTCGCGGCGTGCACGCCGGCTCCGATCACGTTGGCCGCATGACCAGCGGCCAGGCTGGGTGTCACCGCATTGGGCCACAGGCGCAGGGCGGCCTGGTTGTTCACACGCAGCACCAGCGGCTGGTTGTCCGTGGTGCCGAGAAAATTGGCCGCCGGGCTGGTGCTGGCATTGCCCGCCAGCGCCCAGCTTTCCGGGCAAAGCTGCGCCTTCAGCATGACCGGTTGCCGGTCGGGCAACGACCACCAGCCGCCGTCATCGGCGGACCGGATGGCAATCTCCAGCCAGCCGGCATGCAGGTGTTCGGGAAGGTCGTCGAAAGCGAGGCCGACGGCGAAATCGCCCTGGCGGACCTCGATCGCGCCCAGTTCGATGGGCGCCGCCAGAGTATGGGTTCCCGCACGGTCGGCGTGGAGGGTGAGCTTGAGGTCGTAGCGCCCTTCGGCGGGCATGCCGCCGTCCTCGATATGGCCACGGTAGGTGAAGCTTGCGGCCTGGACCGACGCGACAAGCGCCAGCAGCAGGGCGGCACACAGCGCGCTGCGGATCATGGGAGTGTCCTCGTTCGGGATGGCGGTGTCATGGCGTCTCGTAGCCGTCGGCGAAGATGTGGCCGGGGCCATAGCAGATCGGTTCATTCTTGGGCGACAGCGCGGCTTTCAGCACGAAGCCCACGCCGCTCAACACCGGTTGCGGCGTGCGCGGTTGGAGTGTGCCGCGCAACTGGAAGCGCGCATCGCCCACAGCGGGTGGCGCCGCTTCAAGGGAGGCCTTGACGGCGAAGCGTGGCGCCGCCGGGTCGTGTGCATCTGCGGCGGCCACGATCGCCGCAAAGGGGAAAGCGAGGCACAGCAGGATTAAAATGCGCATGTCACCGCCCTCCGTCGGCTGCAGCCGGTGCGATGCGTTCACGCAATTCGGCGAATTCGGCGCGCAGGGTGGCAAGTTCGTCGCGCAGCTGGGCGTTCTCCGTTTCGAGCTTGGCATCGAGCCCCTGGATGGCTGCCAGTGCCACGCCGCTGGCGTCCACGGTACTGATCGCTTCGTCGTCGGCGCCCAGGCCGAAGGCGGCACGGAAGTCCTCGGACACCGGGCCGAGGTGCACGCCTTCGCCAGGCGAGGCGACATAGCGCCAGCGTTCGAGCGGCAGGCGCAGCAGGCTGTCCAGGATGGCCCTCGGGTCGACCGCCTCGAAGGCGGTCTTCAGCGTTCGGCTGGACGCATTGGTCCAGGTGCCGCCTGACGTCAGGTATGCACCAGTGGAGGTGTTGATGAAACGATCGGCTGGAAGGCTGACGGTGCTGTTGGTGCCGAAATAGATGCCGCCCGCTGCACGCACCAGGAACTGGTTGACGCCGGTGGACACAAGATCGGCGTGTTGTGCATCGGCCCAGGCGAATGTTCCAGAGTCGCCGTCGTCCCCGGGGTAGGTCAGGTTGCCACAGGGGCCCACGCCAGGATCCGTGCCCGGCCGCACCTTGGCGCGTTCGCCTCCTGCCCAGGACCATGCGCCGCCGGCGCAGTTGCCTTCACCGCCGCCGACCGTGCTTCGGGTGCCGAATGCAAGGTTGCTCCATCCGCCGCCAACAGCGCTGCCGACACCCACCGCGTGATTGCCTAATCCGCCGCCGACCACGCTCAGGCTGCCGCTGGCTACGTTGCTGCCGCCGCCCCCAATGGTGCTGCGCGGGCCGCTCGCTTGGTTGCGCATTCCACCTCCGACGGATGCGAATGCGCCGGCATTAGTGGCCTCGCCTCCGGCGACGTTGGCCCAACCTCCAGCCACGGTGCCGTAATGGGAGCCCACACTATTGGGTATGGCCAGCCCCGGGATGCCTGTGTATGGGGGGTCGGAATGGCCTGGCGGCACGCCGCCACCGCCGATCGTTGCGCCGCGAACACCTTCGGCCACGTGGTTGGCCCAACTGCCTGCAATGATGTTGGCTGTGATCGGCATGTCGATGAACAGCTCGGCGCTTGGCTCGATGCGCAGGCTCTGCACATTGCGGGTTCGGATCAGCAGCGGCTGATCGTCCGTCGTGCCGAGGAAGTTCACGTCCGGGTGCGTCGAGTCGTTGCCGGCCAGAGTCCAGCTTTCCGGGCACAATTGCGCCTTCAGCGTGACCGACTGACGTTGCGGCAGTGTCCACCATCCGTCTTCTTCGCTGCTGCGGACTTGTACCTCGACCCAGCCGGCGTCGAGCGCAGGCGGCAGGGCGCCGAAGTCCAGTGCAGCAAGGAACCGGCCTTGTGCCACAGCCACACGCGACAGTTCCACCGGCTCGATGATCGGTAACACGGCTTCGGCGTCGCCATACAGCGTCAGCCGCAGATCGTAGTGGCCTTCGGCCGGAGCACCCGCGTCCTCCAGGTGGCCCCGGTAGATGAAGTCGGAGGCGTGGAGAGAAATGGGGGCTAGAGTTGCCAGGCCCACGCCAAGAAGAGCGAACAGACGGCCAGTCATCACGGGTACCTCCGTTTGCACAACAGCCGGAGTTTGTTCCGTCGCACCAGTGCGGGGGCTCTGAACGTGTTCCGGACGAGGAACTACTGGCGCCGAACTGCGCCGTGCCGGCAGGCCGACCACGGTTGCCGAACGGTCTGCGCATGCGTTGTGGATCACTCCTGCACAGTGAATCTGAACCCTTCATCTGCTGGTGGAGTTGACCCAGATCAAACGCCAGGCAGATTTCCGATTCGGAAGCCGAACCCGACGTGGCGCCGGCTACCTGACTGCTGTGGCGGTGACCTGGATCAAGGGACGAAGGGCTGGGCGTGGGCGTGCCCGAACGTCAGCGCCGTCAGGGCCGCAAACGTGAGCAGTCGGCCAGCCTGCTGCGCGACGACCCATGCAGGCGGCTCTGTGCGCGTGCGAATCGACATGGAACGGCTCCCTCTCCCGATCAACCCCATTGGACGTCACTTTCGTGCGCTGTCATTGATCTGGATCAAGTCGCGCGCCGCGGCCGCTGCCTGCCCCCTCGTTCGTGCGGCGCGCCGGGCACTTCGGACCAGGGTCGGGATCGCCGGAAGGCAGGTGCGGCGATGGAGTCGGACGGTTGATCTGGATCAATACGCACTTGCCCGGATTCGGCTATATGCGAACTCCATCCCTCGGGATTACATGGAGAAGGTGTCATGATGCGACCGCACCTGCTTCTCGCCGCGGCAACGCTGGCGAGTGTCGCGCTATCAGGGGCGGCGTCCGCCGCCACTTTGGTGGTCAATCCGGGTTTCGCCACAGACCTTTCCGGGTGGGAGATTCTTCATGGCCGCCCTGCTGTCTGGGACTCCGATGACGCGGCAGGATCGCCGACCTCCGGGTCGGCACGCATCTCCAACCTGAGCAACCCAAGCAACGGCGCGGTATCGCTGGTCCTGAAGCAGTGCTTCGCAGCCACGCCCGGCGAACAGTACCGGATCTCCGCGAGCATCCGAGTTCCTCCCGGACAGCCTGCCGGGACGTTCGGCTACGCATTCATCTACGTTACGCCCGATGCGGGGTGCTTCGGCGATCCCCTGGATACGCGCGACGTGCACTCCGGCTCGGCGAATTGGCAGCGGCTGGCGGAAGGCATGACCGCCCCGGCGGGGGCGGCCGGCGTGGCGGTCATGCTTGGTGTGTTCAAACCCCTCGGCGAGACGGCGCCCGCGGACGTCCTGTTCGACAACGTCGAACTCGCATCAGGGCCCTTTGTCATCGACCACACGATTTCGGGGAGCTGGTTCAACAGCGCCTGGCCAGGCCAGGGGTTCTTCATCGACGTGGCGCCATCGCTCAACCTGTTCTTCGCCGGCTGGTACACATGGACGGACGTTGTTGGCCAGCAGAGGTGGCTGACCGCGCAGGGCGACTACTCAGCAGACACCGCGCTGGTCCCGATCATTCGTACCCAGGGCGGGCAGCACAACAGCCCAGCCCCGGTGACGAACGAAATCGTCGGATGGGCGGAGTTCCGGTTCCTGAGCTGCACCGAGGGCAAGGTGGACATCGACCTTGCGGGTCAACCACCAGCAACGATACCGCTGACCAGGCTGACCCCGCCGCTGCCGGGCTGCGGCGAGTAGCGCCCACCCAGCCGGTACCGCATTCAATCGCAGTGAGCGGCGGCATGGCACGCCGCTCCAACGCGTGCGGCGTCGATTGGGCCGAGCGAGGGTGGCCTCGCAGGTCGGGGTGACCAATGAACCCCGACGTGTGCGCCGCGCCCGCACGACGGGCGCCGGGCCGTTTCCGGACCGGAACCTGAACGCACGCCTGTTGATCCATCCTTCCTGACATGGATCAATGCACGACCGCCCCCAGGCCTGCGAGCCTTGCACACGAACGGCGAACGCCCCCACGTTCCCTGTGCCCCGTCCCCATCGGAGATCGACCATGCGCTTCACCGTACTGATTGCCGCCGCCGGCATGCTGCTCGCCACCGGTCCCGCCTCCGCCGGCGATGTCGCGGCTGGCGAAACCCGCTTCAAGCAACTCTGCGCCACCTGCCACGGCCCCACCGGCAAGGGCGACGGTCCGGCCGCGCCCGGACTCAACCCCAAGCCGCGCAACATGGCCGATGCCGCATGGCAGGCCTCGGTGGACGACGGCTACCTCACCGACATCATCAAGCGCGGCGGCGCCGCGGTCGGCAAGTCGCCGATGATGACGCCCTTCGGGCACGCCCTGAACGAGCAGCAGATGAAGGACGTGATCGCCTATCTGCGCACCCTGGACGACTAGTGAGCGCCGAGCGTCCACGCTGGCTGCTGCCCCTGGCGGTGCTGATCGTCGGGGGCGCGCTGCTGGCTGGGTTGCTGCTGGGCCAGCGTGGCGGCACCGCCGCCACGACTTGGGCCGCCGCACCGCCGGAGGTGCGTGCGGTGCTATGGCCGGAGCCGCGACCGCTCGGCGATTTCCGCCTGCACACCCAGCACGGAGAGTCCTTTGGCCCGCAGGACTTTGAAGGCCGCTGGAGCCTGGTGTTCTTCGGCTACCTGCAATGCCCGGACGTCTGCCCCACCACGCTTTCGGCCATGCGCGACATGCGCCGCATGCTGATCGAGCGTAACCCGTCCGCTTCGGCGTACCGTTACGTCTTCGTCTCCGTCGACCCCGAGTTCGACCGCGCCGAGTCGATGGCCACTTACCTCGCCTTCTGGGATCCCGACTTCGTCGGCCTGCTCGGCAGCGGCGAAGCGCTGCAACCCCTGCTGCGCTCGCTCGCGGTCATGGCCATCGAGCACCGCGACAAGGACGGCGTACGCAGCATCGACCACACCAGCTCGGTCATGCTGATCGACCCCAGGGGTCGCGCCGTCGCCGCACTGCCGCCGCCGCATCATCCGGAACTCATGTTGGCGCGCTTCGAGCAGGTGCAGCGGCACCTTCGCATGTAGGGTACCCGGCACCCTTGATGCGCGCGTTGGACGGAATGATCTCGCACGATCCCGCAACGCGGACGCGCAGAGGTCGAGACTGCTTCTGATCCGTTGTCGCCCCGATTCGCCAGGTTCGACGCGAAGTGGATCCGATGATGGACAGAACAACTCCGCCTGACACACGGCCGGAATGCGAATGGAACTCACGGAGGCAACGTGCTCTGGGTTGGCGGAATCGCACCCTCGGATCGCTTGAATGGTCCCGGTGGCCAGGATCTGTCGCTCACGGTTCGTGAACCGACTGCGCTCGATTCTGCGTTTCCAGGAGTGAGCTGCCACTGGCTTGCCTGGAGGGACCAGGATTCACGGGCAAGCTGGTGTTCTGGATGCTCGGGGCGGCTGGCCATGCGTCCTGCGCTGCGGTTCCTTGCAGCATGGCGTCGAGTTGCAGACGCTCACCCAACACGAGGAGGGTACTTGTCATGAAGCACATCCCCATGGTCGGCGTGACCTTGTCCTGTGCACTGCTTGTTGCGTGCAGCAGCGAGCCGGCTGCGGTTCCCGAACCGCCGGACCTGGCCTTGCAGGAAGTACCGGAGGGCATCGCCAGTGTGGTCGTGCGCCATGCCGATGACGAGGTGACCTTCGATCGCGTGAAGGCGGTCCGGCGGATCGATGAGGCAAGCGGCCAGGAGCGGGTCAAGCTGGTACTCACCCAGGAGCCTGTGGCGAGCGAGGCATTGACTGATCCGTTCGAGTCTTTCAACAGCATTCGTTGGGCTGCCGCGAATCCGACCGCCATTCGGCCGCTGCTGATTCTTGACGTCGACCCCGCCAATCCGGAGCGGCCACTGGACTGCGAGCTCTACGGTCCCTGGGCGTGGCTTGGCGGTGGCCGGGGAAGCTGCTCGGCATTCAGTTCAGAGCTGAACCAGCTCAATCTGACCGAGACGACGCTGGAAGTGAACGTGGACCTACGCGACTTCTTCAGCGGCAGCATCGAAGAGCAGGCCTGGCAGGCCACGGGATCCATCAACACCACGGTCGTGAAGCTGGATCCGTTGCCTGTCATCAGCGGAAAGGAAGCTCTGGATTCCCCGCAGTTGGCCCGGTTCCGCGCTCTCAAGAGTGCATTGAGTGACCGCAGCATGGCAGCCATCGAGCCGCACGTAACGGCGGAGTCCTTTGCCGAGTTGCAGGACGATGCCAAGGTTTGGGGCGAGGCGGAACTCCTGGGTATGCTGCATGAGATGGTGACGGAGTTCGTCGATCTGGACCCGAGCACCCCCGGTGTGGACGTGCGCCTCCATCACGCCGGCAAGCGGTCGAAGCTGACCATGGAGCGCAAGGAAGACGGAAGTACATCAAGACAATCGATGGTGTTCCGGTGGGTCGAGGGGAAGTGGCTGCTGGATCGATGACCTCGGCAGGATGGGTGGGCGCAACCACGGCAGGCCGCTGACGTCGATCGGACACGTGCCGCCGACGGAAATGGAAGTCGAGCCCTCTGCGCATCCATGCGAGCGCCCCATGGCGGCGTGACTCGAACCGAACCACCTCTGGGAAACCCGGGGCGGTTCAGGACGCGCCTGCGCGGCCGTTGCCCGCCGGCCGCAGCGGTCGCCTTTCAGATATCGGCGGACTCGAACCCGTCGCAGAACATCACGTCGCCGTCCAGCACCTGTACCTGCACCAGCACCACGTTGGAGTCTCCCCCGGGGCCGCTGGTGCGGAACCGGAACGTTTCGCTGTATCCGCCACCGACGGCCTGATAGAGGATGGCGCCAAGAAAGACCTGCACCGACCCAATGGCAGGCTCCTCGACGATATCGACGGGAGGCAAGCCCAGATCGCCTTCCTCGTCCAGACGTCCGGCCTGGTGCTGGACGGCGGTTGCGAAACCTGAAGGATGGCGGGTATGTGCAGGAACGAGCTTGCTGGATTGGTGGCGGTCGAGAACGAGATACGGGAACCGAGACTCCTGGAATCTTGGATCCGACACCCAGGTGTCCTCAGTCTCCCGGCGGGATCTGTCGGGGTGCACTGCGTTTACCCCGACCTACGTGCTGCATTGCGGACTGACGACTTCATCCCGGACAAGACCTCAAGCATGACTGCTCTGGTTGCCCCTTCTTCCTTGTGCGTGCCCGCCGCCACAACACCATGGCCTTTCTGCAAGCACTTCACTGCGCCGCGCTCAGCGGCGGCGATGGCAACGGCATCGACATGGCCGCAGCCTGCATGGCCGGCATGCGGGCGTTGCACGGAGGATGATCATGCCGCCGGGCGTGGCGATCTACGAGGACGGTCGCTCCAGGAATTGCCGGAGGCTCCAGACAGCAGGTACGGAGGGGACTTCCGCAGGGACGACTATTGACACCTTCATCGCACTGGGCTATGACGGGCCTGCCCGGTGTCGGCGTATGCGCGGGCGACCGGGAATCAGGGGAAGGTGTTCGGATACACGTCACTCAACGGAAAAGGAGCGAATTGCCATGGCTACACGAGTAAGGCTTCCAGCAGCGGGCGTAAGCGAAGTCCGCATCGCCGTGAAGAAGGACATGAAGTTCGACGACCTCGTCGCTGTCCTCAAGCAGACCCTCACCATTCCGGAACTTCCAGGCATCCGCGGCTGCAGGCCCTGCCTCTCCGGACTCGACCGTTTCATCATCGAGGACATCGTCCAGAGGGGCTTGCGCTGAGTCTTCGGTGCAGCCCCTGCCCAAGCTCGGTGTGGGTCTTGCGTTCCAGTCGCCGCTCAAGCACCTGATCGAGCAACCCGGGGACGATCTCGACTGCGTCGAGGTCGTTCCCGACATCCTGTGGACGGACCTTGGGCCCGGCCGGGAGCCACGCTACGTCGACGATCCTGAGGGCGTGGCCTGGCTTCGTGAGATCGCCGCACAGCGCCCGGTCATCGCCCACGGCATCGGCCTGTCGATCGGCAGCGCTTCGCACTTCGACCGCGGCCACGTGCGTCAGCTTCGTCGCTGGCATGCGTTGCTCGATTTTCCATGGCACAGCGATCATCTGGCCTACCACGTGGCCGACCTCGACGGCACCGCGGTCAACGTCGGCATCACCCTGCCTCTGCCACGGGATGCAGCAACGCTCGACCTGCTGGCGCCGCGGATCGCCGAAGTGATGGCCACGGTGCCGGTGCCTTTCCTGCTGGAGAACAATGTCTACTACTTCGAAATTCCGGACGCAGAAATGGATGAGCCGGACTTTCTCAACACGCTGTGCCGCCGCTGCGGATGCGGTCTCCTGCTCGACCTGCACAACGTGTACACGAACGCGGTCAACCATGATTTCGATGCGCGTGCGCTGGTCGATGCGATCGACCTTTCGCTGGTAGGCGAGATCCATGTTGCCGGCGGCATGACGCTCGACGGCACCTACCTCGACGCCCATAGCGATACCGTTCCCGATCCGGTGTGGTCGCTGCTGGAGCACGTGCTTCCGCGTTGCCGCAACGTCGGTGCAGTGATCTTCGAGCTGTTCGGATCCTGGTTCGAGGTGGTCGGTGAGGCGCGCGTGCGCGCGGACCTGCGCCGCCTGAGGCGTCTGTGGGAAACCTGCCATCGGCCCGGACCGCGAGCCGTTGGCGGCAGAGGTTCCGTTCTCCCGGCATGAGTCAGGCGGCGTTCCAGAGCATGATGGCGCGTCTGATCGTGGAGCCCGATTTCCGCGACGCGGTCCGCCGCGGCGACGTGCCGCTTCGGGATGATTTCGAACCGCGTGATCGCTCGCGCCTTCTGCGCATTGCCGCTGACCCTGGCCTCGACGTGAACCGAACCCTGTTCAAGGGTTTCCGGTTGGGAAAGTTGCGGTCACTGCTGCCGCTCACCTGCCAGCTACTCGAAGGACTGCCGCTGCAGCGTGCAGTGGCTGCATTCTGGCAGTCGCAGCCGCCGACATCGTTCTACTTTCTGCCCGAGGCGATCGAGTTCTGCGACCACCTCCTTCGGACACCGACGCGCTCACGCTATCTTCGCGAGGTTGCTGCGTTCGAACGAGCGCGCCTGGAGCTCGAACGTGCGGGCGTCGACGATCCACTGCCGCAGCGCGTCGAGTTCGAACACGAACCGACGGTCCTGCTCACCGCGCTGGCCGAGGGGCGACGGCCGCGGGCCGTACCCTTGCGGCGCTGCATCGTCATGGGGACGCGTGATGCTGCCGGCGCGATCGAATGGAGCCTTCTGGACGGACAGGTGTCACAGGCGTGACTCCCCGGGGCAGTCTGGCTGCCTGGAGAATTCGCCGGAATCGAGCGCAAGGGTACCGCCGCAGGTTTCAAGCGACGACGGCGGAGTTCATGTGGATCGGCAGGACCGTCGATGCGCCTGGAACTCAGCCTCCGGCGCGGCATGTGGCCTCGACAGTTGGCGACGGCGACGTGGAGCTGGCCGCCTTCCTGTTCTGGCTGATCGCGACGCCGCCGAGGATCAGCGCACCGGCAGCGGCCATGCTCAGCGTCAGCGGTTCATCGATCACGACCCAGGCCCAGGCGACACCGAACAGCGGTACGAGATAGGTGACGGTGGACGCTCGCGAGGCGCCGATCCTTGCGATCAGGCGGAAATAGAACGCATAAGCGATGCCGGTACAAAGCACGCCGAGCAGCGCCGCGGCACCCCAGGCGATCGCCGACGGCCTCGCCGCCGGCCACGTCGCGAGCGCGAAAGGTGCCAGCAGCAGCGCGCCGCATACCAGGGTGGCTGCGGCGACCGCCACTGGCGGCAGTGCTACCAGGTACTTGCGTATCAGGTTGGCGGCAATGCCGTAGCAGGCCGCAGCCACGGTGCCGGCGACCGCCGCCCAGGTGACGTCGGCGCCGGCGGTCTTGCCAGCCGCAAGCACGATCACGCCGGCAAAGCCAGCCAGGAGCCCGACCGCGCGGCGCACACCGATGCGCTCGCCGAAAGCGAGAAAGGCGACCAGCGCGGTGAACAGCACCGTCGTCGCGTTGGTGATCGCGCCGATGCCGGCTGGCGCGCGCTGTGCGGCCCAGGCGAACAGCAGGAACGGGATCACCGAATTGAGCAGGCCGATCGCCGCCAACCGGCCCATCGCCGGCCGCACCCTGGACCAGGTCAGCCACAGAAACGGCAGCAGGGCCAGTGCGCCGAACACAAGCCTCAGTTCGACCAGCGGCACTGGCCCGAATACGGGTGCCGCGACCCGCATCAGCAGGAAGGAGCCGCCCCAGATCGCCCCGAGCAGGGTCAGCTCGAGCGGCGTCTTCCAGTCGACGGCGGCGGTGGTCGTGGGTGCGAGGGTGGACATCGGTCGGATTCCTAGGCGGGAGCGCTCGACGGCGGCGTTGGTCGTGCCGGCCTTCGACATAACCCTGATTTGCGTCTGACGGCTATTCTCTCTACGCAGAAGGCAAGGACAAGCGCATACTTTGTGGGTCTGCCACAAATCTGATTTGAGGCTTGCCATGTCCTTGCGATCGGACCTGCTTCCCGCCCTTGGCGTGTTCGCCACCGCCGCCCGCCACCAGAACATCGCCCACGCCGCCGACGAGTTGCACCTGACCGCAAGCGCGGTCAGCCACCATGTGCGCAAGCTCGAGGCGCGGCTCGGCGTCGCCCTGTTCCAGCGTCACGCGCGCGGCGTCTCACTGACCCCCGAAGGCCGCCTGCTCGCCGACGCCTCGGCCAGCGCCATCGCCGACCTCGACGCGGTATTCGCAACCCTGCGCCGCGCCGGCCGCACCCACGAGCGCCTGCGCATCACCACCTTGCACTCGCTGACCTATGCCTGGCTGATGCCGCGGCTGCCGCGTTTCACCCAAGCTCACCCTGACATCCGCATCAGCATCGACACCGAGATCGCGCTGACCCGGTTCGACGAGGGCGGCCCCGACCTCGGCATCCGCCATGGCCCCGGTCATTGGGCCGGGCTCACCGCACACCATCTGATGGACGATTCGCTGTTTCCGGTCGCCGCGCCCGACCTGCCGGGGCTCGACGGGGTGACCGAACCTGCGCGGATCGCGCACCTGCCGCTGGTCACCGACCTTGCCCTGCAGGGCTGGCGCGACTGGTTCCGCGCCGCCGGCGTGCGTGGTGTCCGGTTGCCCGACATGCACACCTTCAGCGACTCCACCGACGCGATGCAGGCCGCCGTCTGCGGTCTTGGCGCCGCACTCGCACGTCGGCTCATCGTAGCGCCCTACCTCGCCAATGGCCGGCTCGTACGCCTGCCCGGCCCGGCGTTGAAGGCGCGTTTCGCCTATTACGCGGTCCACCCCGCGCACCGCCCACTGCGCCCCGCCGCTTCGGTGTTCCTTCACTGGCTGCGGCAGGAGGCGCACGGCGAGGACAGCGCCAATTCGCCTGCGCCCTGACGCGCGCGACGCCGTGCCGAATCGCCACAAGGGCCGGAGCGTCGGACAACGAACGGACCCGCAGGCGAACCAGCGGGAATTCCTCACATCAATGGCACACTGCGCGCGCAGTGTGCCGCCGTGGGCATCGGCGCCCGCGAGGCAACAGGCTCAAAGACCTTCGTAGCCGTTTCGGAATACGCGGGCGTAGGCCGCCGGGTCGAGGCGCGGTGCCATGCAGCCTTCGATCAGGTTGCGCGCACCGGACAGCCGTGGCGTGTCGCGGTGGATGGCGCGCAGGTTGCCGGTGAGCCGCCAGCGTGGCGATTCGCCCTGGCCGACCGCGGCGACGAACTCGCCGCAGCGCAGTTCCAGGGCCTCGCCCTGGCTCGGCGCAGGCGGTCCGGCTGCCAGCAGCACCAGCAACCAGAGCCCGTTCATGGCTGGCAGTCGCCCGCACTGCAGACTCCGCTGGGGCAGACGTTGCCGCAGGTACCGCAGTGGTCCGGATCGTTCTGCAGATCTCTGCAAAGACCGCTGCAGTTGGTGTGCCCACTTTGACACTGGCAGATGCCGTCAAAGCAGCTGTTCAGCAGGCAGTCCGAGTCGACCGCACACATCAGACCATCGGCGCAGGGATCGCAGTCCGGGCCGCCGCAGTCGACGTCGGTTTCCTGCCCGTTCATGAATCCGTCGTCACAGGTCGCTCCAATGCACGTCCCCGCACCGTCGCAGACGCCGCCGGATTCGCAGATGGTTCCGGGCGGTGCAAACACCACCCCGCACAGGCCGCTGGTGCAGGTAAACGTGGCGCAGGTCGTGGACGTCCCGCAGTCGCTCGGTGAGAGGCACTCCACGCAGGATCCGAAGCCGTCGCACACGCCGAAGCTGCACACGGAACCGGCCGCAAGCGGAGGATGCAGGCAGCCCAGATCGCAGATGTCGGCGGTGCATTCGTTACCGTCATCGCAAACGGCGCCATCGTCGATCTCGCCGCTGCAGTTGTTGTCGACGCCGTCGCAGACTTCCTCGGCGCCGGGGTGGACATCGGGGTCGTCGTCGTCGCAATCGCCGCAAAGCGTCGCGGTGTAAGGCGCGCTGGGTTCGGCTGCGAATATGAAGTCATCGCAGACACCGAATCCGTCCTCGTCCGCGTCGCGGAAGAACTGGGTCAGGCTGGTATCCATGCACTGGCCGCCGATGCAGCTCTTGCCTCCGGGGCAGAGGTTGCCGCAGGTGCCGCAGTTCTGCGGATCGGAGGTGAGCAGGGCGCACACGCCGAAGCAGTTGGTCTGACCTTCGGCGCAGGCCAGCAGGCCCTCGGCGCGACGGGCGAATGGCAGACTACCGACCACCGAGCGCGGGACGATCTCGGGGTCCTGGTCGATGGCGATGCCGATAAACAGCGGTCCGTCGAACAGCGAAAGCTCAAGCGGCGTTTCCAGGCCGAGCTCCACCTGGAAGAATCCGCCAAGAACCGTGACCGAAGCATGGGTCTCCTGCCAGACCGGACTCCCCCCGCTGGCCTGCCCGTAGAGGGAGAAGGACATCGGAAAGGCGCCGGAGACCGCCTGGCCGGAGGCGTCGGCAAGATAGCCCTGGTAACTCAGGCTGGCAGGTACCGAGAGACCCGGGTCGCCGGCCTGGGACGGGAAACTCGCCGCACTGCATAGTACGGTCAGCAGCAGGCTGATGGACATCGCGCGCGCCATTGCAACACTCCCCAAGGTGTGCCCCGGACGACCGGCCGGGCGCAATTGGCAATGTAGCATGCGCAGGGTATGGAGCCCCATCCTCGCAGACGCCGGAGCCAGAAGGCCGCGGGCTGGCCTGCTTGTGCGAGCGATGGGCCGGAGAAAGGGAATCCATCATTGGATTCTTCGGCGTCCGGGTGTGGAGACCCGGCATGCGCGTTCCCTGCGCATCGAGTACCCGACGCGCCTGGAATTGCTCAGAGGGTCCTCCGCTTGCGCTTGCCCCTGGCGACCTCGGTGGCGAGTGCCGCGAGTGAAGGTCCCCAGAACTGGCGGAAGCGGTCAAGCCATTGGTCGACCTCGGCCAACGGTCTGCCGTCGACGCCATAGATGCGCCTTGCGCCCGAGGCGCGCACCGTCGCGAAGCCGCTCTCGCGGAGCACTTTCAGGTGTTGCGATACGGCCGGCTGGGAGATGCCGAATTCCCTTGAAATGACGGCAACGATCTCGCCCGAAGCGAGGTCTTCCTCGGCAAGAAGTTCCAGGATGCGACGCCGCACCGCATCACCAAGGACGTCGAACGCGTGCATCAGCCGCCCGTGTAGAAGGCGATGGTGCGCTCCGCCCTGGCACGCGCGACTTTCGGATCCTCGCCCGACTCGGCGTCTGCAATGCCCCAGGCTTCGCCGCTGGCACGGATGAAATCCTTGCCTTCGGTGGATTGCGACCACGCTTCGACGGCGCCATGGTCGAGGGCGGCCCCTGGGTCGACAAGGTGGCGGGCCAGGCCGTGCAATCCGAGATCCCAGCCGACGCCACCCGCGCCCGGGCCGTACTGTTCGTGGAACTCGGCACCGGGGCCCTCAAGGTGGGCGATATGTTCCAGCGTGAGTTTCGCCCGACCCGAGTCGGCGGCGATACGCACGGTGACCCAGCTCAGCGTGCCGTCGAACTCCCAGGTCAGGTCGAGCGCTTCGGGCGGATCGCAGTGGGCGATCGTGCCGGACGCGTTGCCCTCGATGCGATAGTGGCCGCCTGGTTTCAAGTCGCCTTCCACGCGACTGAACCAGCGTGCCAGCCGCTCGGGTGTGGTGATGGCCTGCCACAAGTCGTCGACCGTGGTGTCGTAGCTGCGGACCGCGATCATCACGGTCGAGGGTTTGCCAAGGTATTCGCGATTCTCGACCTTGCGGAATTCGGCACCGAAGATGATCTGCATCGTTCTGTCTCCATCTGATATAAGTTGAAACTTATAGCAGGTCAGACTTATATGAGCAAGCCCCCGTGGTCCGATGCCGGACCGGTGGACTCCTGGGACTGGTGGTCCAGCGCTTGCACCACCCGCCGGGATGGATCGACCAGAGCTTCATCCGCACCGGGATCCTGGTCAGGCTTTGGCGCAGGCGTCGAGGATGTCCCGGGCAGGATTTCGCGCGACGGCGAACACGGGTACAGCGAAGGACTGCGACCAGGATGATTGCAACGCGATTGCGGTCGCTCGGGCGTTTGCATAGACTTTTACATACCCTGTTATGTTTTTGGAGCGGCGCGTGGAGGATGTGGTCAAGGCGCTTGGACACCTGACGCTGGGTACACGGCTCAGGAGGCTCGGCGAACGTCTGCAGGCGCAGACCCAGGCGGTGCTCACCGAGCACGGTATCGATGTGCCGGCGTCGCACTTGCCGTTGTTGGCAGCGCTTGACCGTCACGGCTCGCTGAACGTGGGTGGGCTGACGCAGGCGCTGGGTGTGAGCCAGCCGGCGGTGACGAGACTCATCGGCAAGCTGGAATCGGACGGCATGGTGCGCACCCTCCAGGCAGCCGGCGACCTGCGCGTGCGCAACATCGAACTGACGCGTGCCGGGCAGGCGCTGGTCGCCACCGCAAAGCGCACGATCTGGCCCTCGATCGACGCTGCCGTCCGCGAAGCCTGCACCGGAGCGACCGGCTCCTTGCTGGCAGGTCTTGCAGCCCTCGAGGTGGCGTTGGCGTCCGCGCCGCTTGCTACACGAGTCAAGAATCCAGGAACGCGACGTGCATCCGCTTGACCGACCGGTATGGACAAGCCTCACCACCTATCACGCCGCCAGCGCAACGGGCGGTCCGCTTGCGCGGCGCTTTGTCCACGATGTCAACCTGTTCGCCTCGGCCTGCGACGACAGCGATGCGGCGCTGAACGCGCTGGCCCGACTCCTGGCGCATGGCGATCAGGTGTATGTCCTGCAGGTTCCTGAAATCGCGGTGCCGGCGCAATGCGCTGTGGTGAAATCGGCGCCGGGTGTGCAGATGGTGGCGACGCGCAGCATTGCGCCGATGGCCTCCCATGAGGGCATCGAGACATTGAACGAGGCGGATGTGCCCGAGATGCTGGCTCTTGCCCGCTTGACCGAACCGGGCCCGTTCCTGGCACGCACCCATACCATGGGCGCCTTCCTCGGCATGCGCGTCGGGGGAAGGCTGGTCGCAATGGCCGGAGAGCGCATGCGCTTCCCCGGCTACACCGAGGTCAGCGGTGTGTGCACGCATCCCGATTTTCGCGGTCACGGGATGGCCCGGCGGCTTTCGGCAGCCGTGGCGGCGGCGATCGAGGCACGTGGCGACCGGCCCTTTCTCCACGCATGGGCCACCAATCACGCGGCCATTGCGCTCTACGAAAGCCTCGGATTCGAGCGTCGCTGCGCTGTCAACGTCGCGGCACTGGAACTGTGCTCACAGAGGCCGTCAGACACCAACGAGATGTTGCGCGCGGCGCACTAGAGACTTGCCTGGTGCACCGCCCGCACCGCGCGCCCGGAGGGATCCACGATCTCCTTGAGCGCCGGGTCCCATTCCAGCGCCGCCGCGGTGGAGCAGGCCACCGAGGGGCCGCCCGGAACGCAGCGCGCCGCCCAGTCCTGCGGGAAGTGGCGGTGGAACAGATCGCGGTAAAGATAGGCCTCCCTGGTGAGGGGCGTGTTGTAGGGAAAGCGGAAGCGCGCGGATTCCATCTGCGCATCGCTCACCGCGTTGGCGGCATGCTCCTTCAGCGAGTCGATCCAGCTGTAGCCAACGCCGTCGGAGAACTGTTCCTTCTGCCGCCACAGGACGCGATCGGGAATCAGGCCGCGAAATGCCTCGCGCAAGAGGTGCTTCTCCATGCGCCCGTCGCGCGACAGCTTGGCGGCGGGGTTGGTGCCCATGGCGATATCGATGAATTCCCGATCGAGAAAGGGCACGCGAGCCTCGACACCCCAGGCGGCCATGGCCTTGTTGGCGCGCAGGCAATCGAAAAGGTGCAGCTGGTCGAGCTTGCGTACGGTTTCATCGTGCAGTGCCTGTGCGTCCGGAGCCTTGTGGAAATACAGGTAGCCGCCGAAGAGTTCGTCGGAACCTTCGCCGGACAGCACCATCTTGATGCCCATGGCGCGGATGCGTCGCGCCATCAGGTACATCGGCGTGGCGGCGCGGATGGTGGTGACATCGTAGGTTTCGAGGTGCCAGATGACGTCGGCCAGGGCGTCGATGCCTTCCTGCACGGTGAAGCGCACCTCGTGATGCACGGTGTCGAGGTGGGCGGCCACCTCGCGCGCGGCTTCGAGGTCGGGCGAGCCTTCCAGTCCGACGGCGAAACTGTGCAGGCGCGGCCACCAGGCCTCACTGTAGCCCTCGTCCTCGACGCGCCGCGCCGAATACTTGCGGGCAATGGCCGCCACCAGCGAGGAATCGAGGCCGCCGGAAATCAGCACTCCATAGGGCACGTCGCACATCAGGTGGCTGCGTACGGCTTGCTCCAGACCATGACGTACGGCCGCGGGTTCGGCCGGCGCCTCGGCCACCGCGGCGTACTCGCGCCAGCGCGGGTGGTAGTAGGGCTTGGGTTCGCTGTCGGCGCGGCACATGTAATGGCCGGGCGGGAACTCGCGGGCTTCGACGCACACCGGCGCCAAGGCCTTGAGTTCGGACGCCACGAACAGATGGCCATGCTCGTCGTGGCCGAAATACAGGGGAATGATGCCGATGGGGTCGCGGGCGATCAGCCAGTCGTCGCGGTCGCGGTCGTAGGCGACGAAGGCGAACATGCCGTGCAAGTCGTTGAGGAAGCCGGAGCCGTGTTCCCTGAACAGCGGCAGGATCACCTCGCAGTCCGAGCCGGTCTGGAAGGCATAGCGTCCGCCGATGCTCTGGCGCAGGGACTGGTGGTTGTAGATCTCGCCGTTGACCGCCAGCACCAGGGCGTGGTCGGGGCTGAGCAGGGGCTGGGCGCCGTCGTCGACGCCGACGATGGCGAGGCGCTCATGGGCCAGGATGGCGCGTTCGCCCTCCCAGATGCCGGACCAGTCCGGCCCGCGGTGGCGCATCAGGCGCGAAAGGTCGAGGGCGGGGCGGCGAAGACTGGCGCTATCGCCGGAAATGCCGAGGATGGCGAGAATCGAACACACGTTGGCGGGCTTCGCAGGGGGCGGAACGACAATTCTATCCGTTCGCATGCCAACAGCGCAGGTCGACTGCCGTGCCGGCGCAGCGGGCAGGGACTACAATGCCGCCATGCGCCCAGCCCCCTTTCGCCCCTGATGTACGTTGCAGGCCGCCTCGCCATACTGTTGCTGCTGTGCCTGCTGGCAACCGGGCCGGTCAAGGCGGAGGACGTCGACGTCGAGTCCGGCGTGCTGGTACTCGGTCGGGTCAGCGACGACCCCAAGCGACACTACAGCGCGCTGAAACCCCTGCTCGACTACGTGGTGCCGAGAATGGCCGATGTCGGCATCCGCGAAGGTCGCGTGCTGATGGCGCGCGATGCGGCGCAGATGGCCAGTTACCTGCGCCGCGGCGTGGTCGACTGGATTACCGAGACGCCGGGCCAGGCGCTCAGCTTCCAGGAACGGGCCGGGGCCCGCTTTCTGCTGCTCTCGGTGCGCGATGGCGGCGACATGTACCAGACCGTCTTCTTTGCCCGTCGCGACGCGGGGATCCACGAACTCGCCGACCTGCGCGGGCGATCGCTGGCCTTTCAGAACCTGTCGTCGACCAGCGCCTACCTGGTACCGGCCGGTATCCTGCTCGAGGCCGGATTGTCGCCGATCATCATGGGTTCCCCGCTGGAGCAGCCGCCGCGCGGGATGATCGGTTACATCTTCGCGCGCTCGGAGAGCAACATCGCCACCTGGGTGCACAAGCGGCTGGTGGACGCGGGCGCCTTCAGCGATCGTGACTGGGAAGGGCTGCAGCGTTTTCCGGAGAGTTTTCGCGACGATTTCGTGATCTTCCACCGCAGCGATCCGTTTCCGCGCGCACTGGAACTGGTGCGCGCCGGCCTTCCCGATCCGGTGCGCCTGCGACTGCGCGAGGTGTTGCTGGCGGCGGGGGAGGATCCGGAAGCGCGTCCGGCACTGCGCGCCTACTTCAACAGCAACCGCTTCGTCGAAATCGACGAGACCGTGGCCCAGGGACTGGAGGCGATGCGACCCGCCGTGCGCCGGGTGCGGATGGAACTCGAATGATGGCTGCGGATTCTCCCAGGCACTTCGGTCTCAACGCACGCTTCGCCCTGGGGGCCTTGTTCGGGCTGGCGCTGGTCACACTCATCACGCTGATGACCTGGGCCAATCTGTCGCGCAGCGCGCGCGACCTTTCCGAACTGAACGGTGTGGCCATGCGCGACCTGGCGCGCCAGGCACTGCGCCTGCGTGGCGAGGAAACGGCACAGTTGCTGGCCGATGCGCTGACCAATCCGCTGTACTACTTCGATCTGCTCACCATTCGCGAGATCACGCGTTCCACGCTGCGCCAGATCGATGTCGAATATGTGCTGGTGTTCGATCGCGAGGGGCGCATCATCCACGATGGATCCGGCGACATCCCCACCTTCGGCCAACCCATGGAAGACGTGTTCGCCTGGGAGGCGATCCGCGCCAACGGTACGGTCACCCAATGGTCGGACACGGTGGTCGACGTCGCCCATCCGGTGACCCTGGGCGACGACCGTCTGGGCGGCGTGCGCCTTGGCTATTCGCTGGCGGGCACCGTGGAGATTGCCGAAGAGGCGCGGCGCGAACTGCTGGCGCGATCGGCCGAAGCGCGCGAACAGCAATTGCGCATTTCGCTGCTGGCGGTTCTGGCCATGTTGCTGCTTGGCGTCGTGCTGTCCCTGCTGGTCTCGCGTGGCCTGGTCAGGCCGATCCGCAAGCTTGCCGGCTGGGCGCGCGAGATCGAGAAAGGCAACTTCGAGAAACGTCTGGACAGCGCGCGCAGCGACGAGGTAGGCGAACTCATCCGCGGATTCGGGCGCATGGGCGAGGCGGTGCAGCGGCACCATGACGACGTGCGCCGCCTGGCCTATCTCGACAGTCTGACCGGGCTGCCCAACCGCCTGATGTTCCGCGAACTGCTCGACCGCCGCCTGGCCGAGGCGCAGGGACACGGCGCGCCGCTGGCACTGCTGTTCATCGATCTCGATGACTTCAAGCGCATCAACGATACCCTGGGCCACGATTCCGGCGACGAGGTGCTGGTGCAGGCCGCCGAGCGCCTGCGTCGTTGCCTGCTGGATGCCGAGGCCGCTGCGCGGGGGGAGGAGCCGGTGGCGGCGCGCTTCGGCGGCGACGAGTTCGTGGTGCTGGTCGGCGGCGACGATGCGCGCGAACATGCCGCGCACCTGTCCGAGGCCATCCTCGCCGCCTTGCGCGAGTCGTTCGTGGCCAATACGCGGCAGGTGTTCCTCAACGCCTCGATCGGCATCACCGTGTTTCCGGACGATGCCACCACCTCGCACATGCTGCTGAAGAACGGCGACATCGCCATGTACCAGGCCAAGGTGCACGGCAAGAACTGCTACCGCCACTTCAGCGCGCGCATGACCCGCGCTGCCGAGGACCGCATGGCGCTGGAGCAGGATCTGCGTGGCGCCATCGCACGCGGTGAGTTCAGCCTGCATTTCCAGCCCATCATCGCGCTGGACGGCCATCAATTGCGCGGCGCCGAGGCCCTGCTGCGCTGGCAGCACCCGGAACGCGGGCCAGTGCCACCGGCGGTGTTCGTGCCGGTGGCCGAGGACTGCGGCCTGATCGAGGAGATCGGCATCTGGGTGCTGCGCGAGGCCTGCATCGCCGCGCTCGAATGGCGACGGCCGGATGGCAGCATGCCGTTCCTGGCGGTGAACCTGTCCGGGCGGCAATTGCGCCGTGCACGTCTGACCGGCGAGGTGGCCCAGGTGCTGCAGGACACCGCATTTCCCGCCGGCCGCCTGCATCTTGAGCTGTCGGAGAACACCCTGATCGGCGACGAGCCGGCCATTGTCGGCCAACTCACCGAGCTGCGTGCGCTGGGCGTTCAGGTGTGGCTGGACGATTTCGGCACGGGATTCTCGGGGTTGAGTCACCTGCGCCGGGTGCCGGTCGACGGCGTCAAGATCGACCGCAGCTTCGTCACCGACCTGCTCACCGACCCCGACGACCTGGCGCTCACCTCCGCGATCATCGCCATGGCGCATTCGCTGGGCATGGTGGTGGTGGCCGAGGGCGTGGAGAGCGAGGGGCAGCTTGCCGTGCTTCGCGAGCGCGGCTGCGATTTCGCCCAGGGCTACTGGCTGGGCCGGCCGCTCACCGCAAACGGCTTCGCGCAGCGCATGGAGGCACCGGATGAAGCCTGATCTCGCATACCGCGCCTGAGCCGCACGTGCGCGAATCCACGCCCGCCACGCGCAAGGAAATCTTCGGCTGGGCGATGTTCGATTTCGCCAACCAGGCCTATACCCTGCTGATCATCACCGTCGTCTTCGGCGATCTGTTCACTCGTGTCATCGTCGGCGACGCCGAAAACGACTATCGGCTCGGCAACCTGCTGTGGAGCCTGTCGCTGTCGGCCGGATACCTGCTGGTGGTGCTGAGCGCGCCGCTGCTCGGCGCAGTGATGGATCTCTCGGCGCAGCGCAAGCGCTACCTGTTCATCAGCTATATCGGCACCGTCGTCACCACCGCCGCGCTGTACTTCGTGGCGCCTGGCTACGTGATGCTTGGCGTGTTGCTGATCGTGCTGTCCAACTACGCCTATTCGATCGGCGAGAGTTTCATCGCCGCCTTTCTTCCCGATCTCGGCAAGCCCGAGGAACTGGGCCGGATCTCCGGCTTCGGCTGGGCGCTTGGCTACGTCGGCGGGTTGGTGGCGACGGCCTTCGCGCTGCTGTTCCTGGGCGAGGTCAGTACCGACAACTTCGAGCGTGTGCGCTGGGTCGGGCCGTTCGCGGCGGCGTTCTTCCTGGTCTCGGCGATTCCCACCTTTCTGTGGCTCAAGGAGCGCGGACGAAGGCGCAGGATGCCTGCCGGCAGCGGCTACTTCATGCTGGGACTGCGGCGCGTGCGGCGCACCTTTGTCGACATCGGCCGGTACCGCGACCTGGCGGTGGCGATGGGCTCGATCTTCTTCTCCATGTGCGGCATCTACATCGTGGTTGCCTTCACCTTCATCTACGGCGCGCAGGTGGTGGGCTGGGACGAGCCGGTGCGCGTGCTGATGTTCGTGGTGGTGCAGATCACCGCCACCGCCGGCGCCTTGCTGTTCGGTTACATCCAGGACCGGGTCGGTGCCAAGCTCACCTACGCGCTGACCCTGCTGTTGTGGATGGTGGCGGTCGTGCTGGTGTGGGCGACACCGGACATCGCGGCATGGGGCAGTCGGGTGTTCGCCGCCGATTGGCAGGCACAGTACGTGTTCCTCGCCGTCGGCGTGCTGGCCGGGTCGTGCCTGGGTTCGACGCAATCGGCCGGGCGTGCGCTGGTCGGCGTGCTGTCGCCCAAGTCCAAGGCCGCCGAGCTGTTCGGTTTCTGGGGGCTGGTCAGCAAGGCTGCGGCGATCGTCGGGCTGCTCGGTCTCGGGCTATTGCAGGCATGGCTTGGATTGCAGACAGCCATTCTGTTCTGCGTGCTCTTGTTCGGACTGGCACTACTCACCGTACTGCCCCTCGATGAACGGCGCGGACGCGCGCTGGTGGCGCGGGAGGCCGCGTGATTCCGTTGTGGCTGAAGATCGCCTATACCGCCATGGCGGTGCTGGTGCTGGCGGTCTACTGGTTCCGCTACGGTCCGAAGAACTACCTGTGGTTTTCCGACGTGGCACTGATCGGCCTGGTGGCTGCGCTGTGGCTGGAGAACGCCTTCATCGCCAGCATGATGGCGGTGGGCATGCTGGCGCTGGAGCTGTTCTGGAACCTCAGCTTCTTCGGCCAGCTCATGACCGGCCACCGCATCAGCGGACTTACCGACTACATGTTCGAGCGCGAGCGACCGTTGTGGCTGCGTGCGTTGTCGTTGTTCCACGTCGCCGTACCGGCAACGATGATCTACCTGCTGGCCTTGCTCGGATACCACCCCGACGCGGTCTGGGCCATGATCGTTCTGGCCTGGCTGGTGCTGCCGGCCAGCTACCCGGTGGCAACGCCCAGGGAGAACATCAACTGGGTGCTCGGTTTCGGCGGCGTGCAGTCCCGGATGCCGCCCTGGCGCTTCGTGCTCCTGCTGATGTTGCTGTACCCGTTGCTGGTTTACGTGCCGAGCCATCTTGCCTTGTTGTGGGTTGTGCCGGCGGCGCCTTGACCGGTGGGGGCGCCTGCGGCGCGGGTTGTTGTGTCGTCCATGACTCTTGTGTCGTCCGCGTTCCGGCGGCCGGGTCGCGACGACATGCTCATGTTCTTCTGTAGGAGCTGCGAAAGCTGCGACCGTGGCGTGTCGGTTTTTCGCGGTACTTGTTCGGAGCGCCTGCGGCGCGGGCTGTTTGTGTCGTCCATGACTTGGTTCCGTCCGCCTCCCGGCGGCCGGGTCACTTTTCTCTGCTCGTCCAGAGAAAAGTAACCAAAAGAGAGGACGCCCCGCTTGCGCGCCTTCCGGGCCTCCTGCCCTCCAGGTCCGCGTGTGGCCTGTGGGGTCTGTCGACGGCACCTCCGTGTGCCGACGACAGACTGGCCCACTTCCTGTGGGCCACCCTTCGGGCTTTTCCACAGGCCACCGCCGCTCCAGAGGGGACCCGGAGAGCGACGCGCCCTCCGGGGCGCGCAAAGCAGGAGCGCGACACATTGCCGCATTTCTGTAGGAGCGCACCCGGTGCGCGACCCCTGCGCTACGGTCGCGCACAGGGTGCGCTCCTACAACACAGCGACAACGTCCAGGCAGGATGCCGGGTTCGTGCACCCCGGGGACCCTGTGGCGCGGCGGGGGGCCGGAGGGAAAAGCCCGAAGGGGGGCCGCCAGGAAGGCGGCCCGTCTGTCGTCGGGCCAAGGATGG
>DAOMOD010000028.1:25850-26940 GCA_035444205.1 Lysobacteraceae bacterium | reverse complement strand
CTATTGTCCTCAGCACTGCGATGTGGGGAAGGACGCCGCGGGGTTACCGGTTACGTTGCAGCGCCATGTCGATACCCTCCAGTTGCTGGAGCCGCATGCGCCGCGATACCGCGATCCGGGCCGTGCGCGCGACGCGCCGGCTTCCGTGATGATTGCCGTGCTCGGGACCAGCCAGGACCCGACGGCACCAGTATAGCGCCGTTCCCGGTGCCCTACTCGAACAACGCCGCCTGTCCCGACGCAATCTCGTCCGCGTCGCGGAAGTTGCCGAGACCGACCCCCACCAGCCGGTAGCGCGTCGCCGAAGGCAGTTCCACGCGTTCGCGCAGCGCGCAGGCAAGCGTCGTCAGTTCACGCTCGGACGCCACCGGTACCGGTGGCGTCACGCTGCGCGTCAGCACACGAAAATGCGCGGTCTTCAGCTTGAGCACCACGGTGCGCGCCACACGGCTTTCCTTGCGCGCCGCCGCCCAGGTCCTCCCGGCCAGACGCTCGATGTGCGGTGCAAGCTGGTCGAGTTGCAGATCCTCCGCGAAGGTATCCTCGGCCGAGACCGACTGTGTCGGTCGTTCCGACTCGACCGGATGCTCGTCGATCCCGTGCGCCAGTTCGTGCAGGCGCCTGCCCCAGCGTCCGAAATGACGCTCCAGTTCCACTGCGTGACCGCGCAGGTCCGCCACTACCCTGAATCCCGACCGGGTCAGCCTCTGCTCCATCACCTTGCCCACGCCTGGCAGCCTGGCCACCGGCAGGGGCGCCAGGAAATCCAGCGCCTGCTCCGGCCGGATCACGAACAAGCCGTCCGGCTTGCGCCAGTCCGATGCGATCTTGGCAAGGAACTTGTTGGGCGCCACGCCTGCCGAGGCGGTCAGGTGGAGTTCCTCGCGTATGGAAGAGCGGATCGACTCGGCCACCGCGGTCGCGCTCGGCAGGCCCAGCGCGTTCGACGTCACATCCAGATAGGCCTCGTCCAGCGACAGCGGCTCGATCAGCGCCGTATGGCGCGCGAAAATGGCCCGCACCTTGCGCGATACATCGCGGTAACGCACGAAATCGGGTGGCACGAACACCGCGTCGGGACAAAGCCGCT
>DAOMOD010000028.1:6548-25817 GCA_035444205.1 Lysobacteraceae bacterium | reverse complement strand
GCCGGCATGGCCGAGCGCACGCCGAAGCGCCGCGCCTCGTAGCTTGCCGCGCACACCACCGAACGCACTCCGCGCCAGGCCACCACCACCGGCCGCCCGCGCAGCGAGGGATCGTCGCGCTGCTCGACCGAGGCGTAGAAGGCATCCATGTCGATGTGAAGTATCTTGCGCATGACGGCATCAGTGTATCGGCCGGCCCCGTACAGAATGCAGCGCAGATCGCGCGAGCTGCGCGTTTCGCCCGCCAACACCCATGTCGCCGTCGCACGCCGCAAGGACACAAAGCTTTGCTTCGCGGCGGCTGGATGCAGCCTATTCTGTTCCCGATGTCCGGCCCACTCCCATCCAAACCGGCACGGCCAATCCAGGCGGAATCGGAACGACGGCTGACGCGCCTGCCCTGGCGCGCCTATCGCCTGCGCGTACTCGGCATGGGACTGGCGGCGCTGCCCATGTCCGCCGTGCTTTTCGAACTCGATTCGCCGTGGCCTGTCTGGGTGTGGGCTGTAGCCACGAGCTTCCTCTGGCCGCATGTCGCCTTTCTCGTCGCCGCCCGCAGCCGCGACCCGTTCCGCGCCGAGCTTCGCAATTTCATGCTCGATTCCTTCCTGGCCGGAAGCTGGGTGCCGCTGATGCACTTCAACCTGCTGCCGTCCGCCGTGCTGCTGACCGTGGCCACCGCCGACAAGATCAACTCCGGCGTGCGCGGCCTGTGGCTTCGTTCCCTGCCGGGCATGGTCCTTGCCATCATCCTCGCGGGCATCTTCACCGGCTTTGCGGTCCAGTACCCGAGCAGCACCCTGGTCATCCTTGCCTGCCTGCCGATCATGGTCATCCACACGCTGACGGTCAGCGCCAGCACGTATCGTCTGGTGCGCAAGCTGCAACGGCAGAACCTGGAACTGGACCAGCTGTCGCGCTTCGATGCGCTTACCGGCCTCGAAAGCCGCGGCGCCTGGCAGGCGTATGCCGAAGCAGTCCTCGAGCGGCACCAGCAACAGGGCGTCCATGCCACCCTGCTGCTGCTCGACCTGGACTATCTCAAGGACATCAACGATCGCCACGGCCACATTGCCGGCGACGACGTGCTGCGCGGAATCGCCAACCGCATTCGCCAGCACCTGGGCAATGCCGGCCACGCAGGACGTATCGGCGGCGACGAATTCGCGGTGATTCTTCCCATGGGGTCGAGCGGCGCCGAGGCTTTCGCCGAATCGCTGCGTGCGGACATCGAATCCCTGAACTTTCCCGGCGTTCCCGGATTGCGCTGCTCAGTCAGCCTGGGCCTCGCCGCACCGCCCGATGCCGGCCTTGGCCTGCGCGAGTGGGTGGAAGCAGCCGACCGCGCGCTCTACCGCGCCAAGCAGGGCGGTCGCAACCGCACTGTCGGACGCGAGCGCGTACCAGGCGACCGCGCCTGACTTCGGGCCCTGTCAACGGCAGGAGTCCCACATCGCCGTACCGTTCAGGTCGTGCCGAACCGCGCAGGGAAATCAGTGACGTTCCATGTCGGCGATTTCTCGTTGAGCGCCGCGCACATGATGCGCTGCCCGTCGGTGCGCACATTGATGAGCCCGTACACCATATCGGCCGCCAGCTTGCAGCGGTCCAGGGTCTTCTCGAAAGTGCGCGCGTTGCGATCACCGGCCCGCAGGGTACGGTAGGTGACCCCGGCGCGGTCGAGATCGCCCGACTCCAGAGCCGCCAGCATCGATCCCGCTCCATCGCCCACTTCGAGCTTTCGAATGCTGCCGAAGCCGACACTGCGCGCAAGCTCGGTGGAATAGACCAGCGGCGTCACGATGCGGTCTGCACCTTGCGCAGGTCCAGCTCGTGGTGCTGTTGCGGATTGAGCAGGTCCCACAGGCCGCCGTAGTGGTCCTGGTCGTTGTGCGAGCAGATCATCACATCGAGCTTGATCGCGTCGGCTCCATAATCCTTGGCAAACTTCCAGTCGACGAAGTCGGCGGCGTTCTTGCCGGTCGGTTGATTGCGCCTGGGCCAGCCGCCGTCGATCAGGATATGCCGATGATCGGGCGTGCGGATCAGCACGCCATCGCCCTGCCCCACATCGATGAAATAGAACTCAAGAAGCGACTGGCTGCCGAGATGGGCGGGATCGACGAAACCGAATCGTCCCCGCGCCTTGACCCGCCAGCGAGGGCCGCTGTCGTCCAGTACCTGCACGCGGTCGCCCCACAGCAGGTCGGTTCTCCATGCGGCGTCCGTCGCGCCCACGTACATGCGCGTGGTGAACGTGCCGCCGCGTCGCTTGACATAGCGGATCATCGCGAAGCCTCCTCGCCACCCTCGCAGCCCATGCGCCGACCGGACGGCGCCCCTTGAACGTCTGGCTGCTGTGCCCAGTATCTACCCGATCCGTGGTTCCGCCAAGACGTCGCGCGCCAGACCTTCCGGATCGAAACCAGGCCATTGGCTCGATGCCTGGCAGCCCCGATCAGCGCTCGCGTCGATACATGCGCATCGCGATCGGCGCAAACACCGCGGTACATGCGGCCGATGCCGCCAGCACCCAGACGATGTCGGCCATGGCCACGCCGCCGTGCATCAGACCACGCGATGCGGTCGCCAGATGCGACACCGGGTTCAGCGCCACCACTGTCTGCAGCCAGCCGGGCATGGTCGCCGGGTCGACGAAGATGTTGCTGATGAAGGTCATCGGGAACAGCACCAGAAAACTGGTGGTCATCACCGACTCGGGCGAACGCACCAGCATGCCGACGATGATCCATGGCCAGGAGACAGCCGAGGCGAAAACCAGCATCAGCGCCACGGCCAGGAGCACACCGGTGAAGCCGGCCTCGGCGCGGAAGCCGAGGATCCATCCGACGGTCAGCACCACCAATGCGGCCAGCGCATAGCGCGCCAGATCGCCCAGCAGCGCGCCGACGATGGGCGCAGGCTGCCAGATCGGCAGGGAGCGGAACCGGTCGAACAGACCCTTGCCGATGTCGGTGTTGATGCCCACGCCCGTGTATACGGTCAGGAACACCACGGTCTGCACCACGATGCCGGGCAGCAGGTACTGCAGGTAGGCTTCGGTGGAGCCCGCCAGGGCGCCGCCGAACAGGTAGGTGAACATCACCGTCATCATGATCGGGAACACGGTGACGTCGAACAGCTGGAACGGCACGTGCTTGATCTTGAGCATGGCGCGCCAGGCCAGCGTCAGCGAGGCTGCCAGCGCGCTCGGTGGCGCCGGCCGCGATTCCCGCGACAACACGGCGTGCAGGTTCGAACCGCTCATGCCGCAGCTTCCTCGGTACGCTCCACGGCCGCGTGGCCGGTGAGGGCGAAGAACACGTCGTCCAGGCTGGGTTGCGCCAGCGAAAACTCGACCACCGTGATTCCGCTTTCCGTCAGCGCCGCGAGCGCCCGCGGCATCAGGTCGTCGTCGTTCACCTTGGCGGCAAGCGTGGCCGCATCGCTGCCGTCGTGCACCTCGCCAAGCACCTGACGCAACACCGCCTCTGCTTCGGGCCGTCTGGCCGCATCGGCCATGCGCACGTGCAGCGTGCGTCCACCCACCTGTTCCTTGAGTTCACGACTGCTGCCCTCGGCGATGAGCCTGCCGTGATCGATGACGGCGAGGCGGTCGGCGAGGCGGTCGGCCTCTTCCAGGTACTGCGTGGTCAGCAGTACGGTGGTGCCCTCGGCGGCGATCGCGCGGACGATGTCCCACACCTGATTGCGGCTGCGCGGGTCGAGCCCTGTGGTCGGCTCGTCCAGAATCAGCAGTTCGCTAGCCACCACCAGGCTGGCGGCGATGTCGAGGCGACGGCGCATGCCGCCCGAGTAAGTGTTCACCTGCCGGTTTGCGGCGTCGGCCAGTTCGAAGGCCTTGAGCAGCTCGCGCGCGCGGGTGCGTGCGCCCGACCAGGAGAAGCCCAGCAGCCGCGCCACCAGCACCAGGTTCTCATGCCCGCTGAGATCCTCATCGACCGAGGCGAACTGCCCGGTCAGACTGATCCTGGCGCGCACCTTCGCCGCATCGGACACCACATCGTGTCCCAGTACACGCGCGGTTCCGCCGTCCGGACGGATCAGCGTGGCCAGCATGCGGATGGTGGTGGTCTTGCCCGCGCCGTTGGGACCGAGCAGGCCGTACACCGCACCGCGACGCACCGCGAGGTCGATGCCGTCGACGGCACGCGTCTGGCCGTAGCGCTTCACCAGTCCTGTGGTTTCGATGGCGTACTGCATGGGTGGATGGATGCGGAAGGGTCGCCAAGCCTACTGGTTCTCTCCTCGGCCCGGAACCCTGGCCCGCATTTATCACCACCGTACTACTGCGGACAGTGGCAATGAATACGGGCTGGCAAGTCGGTGATCGCTCCGGTGGCGGTCGATCGGACACGACCACGCGGTTGCCGTACCATCCTGCGCCATGAACGACGACAAACTGCGCATCGATATCAAGGACTGGCTGATGGCCGAAGGCTGGTCGGTGAGCGAACGCGATCACGAGCAGGCGCGCTGGATTCTGGTGGGCGAGGACGCCGGCAAGCGCCGAGTGCAGATCGCCAGGGCGCGATTCCCCGCCGAACAGATCCGCATCCAGGCCACGGTGGAACTCGCCGTGCAGCACCGCCGGCAGTTCGCGGCGTTGCCCGCGCAGCTCCGCGACTCGGTGCTGTGGGACCTGCGCCTGCGCCTGCTCGAAATGCACGTCGAATTCAACGGCCTCGGCGAACCCCTGGAGCGTGTCCACCTCAACCAGCGCCTCTACCTTGACGGCCTGAGTCGCGACGCGCTGATGCAGCGCGTGTCCCAGGTCAAGGACGCGATGATCTGCGTGATCTGGCTGGTGCTTCGCCACCTCGGCCAGGAACCGCCGCCCACCGCGCGCGGCGATTTCCTGGTGCACTGAGCCACCACGACTCGAATCGTGGCGTCGGGACATCGCAAGGCCCGCTCGCTTGATCGAAGCGGCCAGTCGTGTCAGCGGCGACGGCAATCCGTCCATCCTCGGCGCCAGTGCCGTCATCGATCCGGACTTCTTCAGGTCCGATCCGCGACACCCGCAGCGCAAACCGCTGTGGTACCCCACCGGTGACCTGCTCGTCGCCGGCCGAGCGCTGTGGCTGATCCAGGCATACGGCAATGAAATACCCGGATCGCGACATGGATTGGTCGTAGCGAGCCTCGGCAAGCCGGTACACTGGCCATCTCCACACAGAGCAGGCCCCTAGCCCGCATTCCTCACACCGGCGCACGAAGATGCCACGCAAGCCCCGCCACGTCTGGATTTCAGCGACCTGCAACTGCGCACATGCTGTGTCGCTGCATCTTCGCGCTTCGCGGCCCTCGCACCGGTCTCGCGGCGCTTGGCTTGGTCCTCAGTTGGCCCATAGCTACGGCTATGCGCCGCCTTCCGGACCGGCGCCAATCACCACGATCCCGGCGCGATCATCCGCGACCGGTGTGAGAAATCCGGGCTAACGGACTGCGGGTTTCCCATGGCCAGATTCGACAGCATCCTCGCCACCGTCGGCGACACGCCGGTGGTGCGCATCAACCGCCTCGCGCCGCCCGGTGTGAACCTCTACGTCAAGTGCGAAGCCTTCAACCCGCTCGGCTCGGTCAAGGACCGGCTCGCGCTTGGCATCATCGAGGACGCTGAGCGTCGCGGCACGCTGCGTCCCGGACAGACCGTGATCGAGGCCACCAGCGGCAATACCGGCATCGGCCTGGCCATGGTGTGCGCCGCCAAGGGCTATCCACTGGTGGTGACCATGGCGGAGAACTTCAGCATCGAGCGGCGGCGGATGATGCGCTTCCTGGGTGCCCGCGTGGTGCTGACGCCGGCCGCCCTCAAGGGCAGCGGCATGCTGGCCAAGGCCGTGGAACTGGCGCAGAGGCACGGCTGGTTTCTCTGTCGCCAGTTCGACAACGAGGCCAATGCCGACATGCACCGCCGCACCACCGCACAGGAGATCCTTGCCGATTTCGCCGGGGAACGCCTCGACTGGTGGGTGACCGGCTACGGCACGGGGGGGACGCTCAAGGGTGTGGCCGACGTGCTGAAGCGCGAGCGCCCGCAGACGAGGATCGCGGTCTGCGAGCCCGACAATTCGCAGGTCCTGGGCAGCGGCATCGCCCAGCGGCGGGCGCCGGATGGCACGCCGATCGGCAGTCATCCGCTGTTCCGCCCGCACCTGATGCAAGGCTGGTCGCCGGACTTCATTCCCAAGCTCACCGAAGACGCGGTGGCCGCGCAATGGATCGACCGCATCCTTCCGATCGACGGCAACGAGGCATTGCGCTGTGCACGGGACCTGGCACGCCAGGAAGGCATCTTCAGCGGAATCTCCGCAGGCGCCACCTTTGCTGGCGCCCTGTCCCTGGCAAAGGATGCACCTGAGGGCACCACCATTCTGTGCATGCTGCCCGACACCGGCGAGCGCTACCTCACGACCCCGCTGTTCGACCCCATTGCGGTCGACATGAACGAGGAAGAATGGGAGATCGCGCGCTCGACGCCCGGCTACCGCTTCGACACCCCGGCGGCCGTGGCACCGAGCGCAGCGGTGGCGATGCCGGCGGCCTCGACCGAAGTCGAGGAGCTGGTGGACCGCTTCATCTCCGATGTGAAACAGCCCCTGGTGCTGTTCGCGCTGGAGTGGTGCGAGTTCTGCTGGGCCGTACGCAAGCTGTTTGCCGGGGCTGCAATCCCCTATCGCATGGTCGGGCTCGATTCCGTCGAATACCAGCGTGACGACCGCGGCGGCCAGGTTCGCAGTGCACTGAAGGCACGCAGCGGGTCCATCACGATCCCGCAGGTGTTTCTCGGCGGCGAGTTCATAGGCGGCTGCAGCGAAACCTTCGACGCTTACCGCAGCGGCCAGCTTCAGCAACGGCTTGTGGCGCTGGGCGTGCCCTTCGATTCGAGCGCCGAATTCGATCCCGCACAGTTGCTGCCGGGCTGGGTGCACAAGCGCTGAAAACCATTGAGGTCGAACGGTTCGCGCGTTTGCGGCTACTTCAGGATCTGAAGAACCACCTTCCCGCGCGTGTGGCCGGTCTCGATCTGCCGGTGCGCCTCGTCCACCTGCTCCACGGGCAGAACCATGGACACCTCGGGCTTGAGCTGCCCGCGGTCCACCAGCGCAGCGATCATGCCGAGTTGGGCGGCGTCCGGTCGCACCAGGATGCCGATCGCCCGGATATCGCGGGGCGGGGTCCTTGCGGACTCGCCCAGTCCGACCAGTGACACCAGCACGCCGCCATTCTTCAGTACCTGCAGCGAACGCTCCTGGGTCGGGCCGCCGACCGTGTCGAGCACCACATCGACGTCCTTCGCCACATCCTCGAAGCGCTCGCTGCGGTAGTCCACAACGACGTCGGCGCCCAGGGAGCGGGCAAAGTCGTGGTTGCCCAGGGAGGCCGTGGTGATGACACGGGCGCCGCGTTCCTTCGCCAACTGGATGGCCACCGACCCCACCCCGCCGGAGCCGCCGTGGATCAGCACGGTCTGCCCTGAGACAAGTTGAGCGGTGTCGAACAGTGCCTGCCACGCGGTCAGCGTCACCAGCGGCAGCGCCGCGGCCTCGACGTGGCCGATGCTTTCCGGCTTGCGCGCCGCTTCGCCTGCCTTGACGATCGCGTACTCGGCGTAGGCGCCGCCGCGATTCAGATCCAGCATGGCGAATATCGGATCGCCCACGGCGAAGCCGTCGATACCCTCACCGACTGCCGCGACCACACCGCTGACGTCGAAACCCGGCACATAGGGCATTTCGACGTCGATGAATCCCGCCGCGTAGCCCCGTCGGATATGTGCGTCGACCGGGTTCACGGCCGCGGCGTGCACGCGTATCAACAGTTCGCCAGAGGCGGGAACCGGGCGCGGCATGGAGGCGATGTCGAGCACCTCTACGCCACCGAACTCGGTCATCCGGATCGCTTGCATGGATTCGCCGCCCCAGGCCTGCGGAATGCAAAGGGCAAGGACCATGCCCAGCAACACGAGCGAAAAACGGTGGGTCATGGCAGTCGACTCTCAGGGACTGTGGCGCATCGTGTTTGGCCGCATCGAACCGCGCACGTGCGAAAGGTCACGGTTCCGCTGGCATCGCGACCCGATTTCGTCTCCCGCCGGCACAGAGCACAACAGCCGCCGCGCCGGACCGGGGCTCCTCCAATCTGACCCGGTCCGCTTCCGCCACGATTTCGTGGATTGCCCTACCCGAACCAGGACGTCGCGGCCGCTTCGAAGACGCTGGCAAGCCCTTCGACGAGCTGCTCATCGGAGTAGCGCAAGGGATCATCCAGGCTTTCGACCATACCTTTCATCGTCAGCAGGCCGATGGTGGAACAGTAGGCGAGGAACGCCATCAGACGGGGCTCCACCGCGCCGGGAGCATTCCGCTTCCTGCGTCGCTCGCGCAGCTTCTTCGCCGCGCCTTCGAACCAGAGATCGTTCAGCGGGCGGACATGGGCGAATTGCGCCTCGTCAAAACGGACCGTCCCCTTGCCCGTCACCTGCGCGTGCAGGAAGGCGAGACGGAAGTCGTCGAGTCTCGACGAGAAGACGGCGAACGACTCGCGCACGATGGCGCCCAGCGCGGCCCCGCCCGAGGTGGTCTGCTCCACCGCGTCATGGATCGTCCTGGCATGGCCGGCCATGACCTCGAAAACCAGCGCGAAGAGCAGCGCATCCTTGGAAGGGAAATAGTAGTAGAGCGCTGCCTTCGACATGCCCACGTCGCGGGCGACCGCCTCCAGTGTGGTGCCGGCAATGCCGCGCTCCAGGACCACGCGACGCGCGGCATCCAAGATCTCCTCGCGGGTATGGTCGCGCAGGCGCTCGCGGCGTGCACGCCTTCCGGCATCATTGGCTGGCCTTCCGGTGCGGCTCGCGGACTTGCGTCCGGCAGGGGTCTTGCGGGCCCTGGACAAGGGTTTGAGGGTGTCGGTCATGGAGAAATTCTACCATAGCTCGACATTTCGACCGTTGGTCGATAAAGTGACCTTACGTAAACGCCAGCACCCGGACACCATCGCCATGAACGCTCTGACCCTGCACGACCCCCTGTTCGCCACCTACGCCATCGCCGCCACCCTGATGATTCTCAAGGCCGTCGGCATGTCCTGGCTCACGGTGGCCCGCATGATGAAAGCAAGAGCCGGCTTCCGTTCGCCCGAGGATCTACGGAAGACCCCGCTCAACCCCTCGCCCGATCCGAAGCAGCTTGAGCCCAACGAATACGTCGAGCGGATCCGCAGGATTCACATGAACGACCTGGAGAACCTGCCCTTCTTCCTGGTCGCCGGCCTGCTGTTCGTGCTCACCGTGCCGCCGCTGCTGCTGGCACAGTGGCTACTGTATGGCTACGTGGTTTCGCGGCTTCTGCACTTTGCCGCCTATCTGACCGCGCGCACGCACGACACGCGTGCCACCCTGTGGACAGTGGGCTCGCTGATTCTGATCTTCATCACCGGATGGACGCTGTTCGCGGCGGTTGCCGCGCTGGGCGCGTAATCGTGCGCAACGCGCCTGCATACGCACCGCTGCTTCATCTTCACTTCCGGCCCGGCAGCCCGCGAGCCACCTGGAACGTGGGCGATGTCACCCAGGAATGCGGATACCGATGCACCCGGCCGCGCGCCGTGCCTTGGCGCGCGCTTCGTCGATGCTGTCGGCCAGCGCCAGGGTGACGCCCAGTCGACGCTTGCCCTGTACTTCCGGCTTTCCGAACAGGCGCAATGCGGTATCGGGTTCAGCCAGCGCCCCGGCTACGCCGTCGTAGGCCGGGCCCGCACCGTGACCCTCGCCCAACAGCGCGCACGATGCCGACGCCCCATGCTGGCGGATGGTCGGAATCGGCAGGCCGAGGATGGCGCGCACGTGCAGGGCGAATTCGGACAGGTCCTGCGAGATCAGTGTCACCAGACCGGTATCGTGCGGTCGCGGCGACACTTCGGAGAACAGCACCTCGTCGCCACGCACAAACAACTCGACACCGAAGATGCCGAGGCCGCCAAGTGCGTCGGTAATGCTGCGGGCGATGCGTTCGGCCTCGGCGCGGGCGGCCTCACTCATCGGCTGCGGCTGCCACGATTCGCGGTAGTCGCCGTCCACCTGCAGGTGCCCGATCGGCTCGCAGAAACCGGTGCCGTCCCGATGGCGCACGGTGAGCAGGGTGATCTCGTAATCGAAGGACACGAAGCCCTCCACGATCACCCGCCCGCGCCCCGCCCTGCCGCCGGTCTGCGCATACTCCCAGGCGCTCTCGATATCATCGCTGCTGCGCACGGTACTCTGTCCCTTGCCCGAGGAACTCATCACCGGCTTGACCACGCACGGAATCCCGAGCGCCTGCACGGCCGCGCGATAGTCTTTCTCCGTATCGACGAAACGGTACGGGCTGGTCGGCAGGCCGAGTTCCTCCGCGGCAAGGCGGCGAATGCCTTCGCGATCCATGGTCAGGCGCGTGGCGCGCGCCGTCGGAATCACGCGCAAGCCCTGCGCTTCCAGCTCGACCAGCGTCGGCGTGTGGATGGCCTCGATCTCGGGCACGACCAGATCCGGGCGCTCGTTGTCGATCAGTGCACGCAGGGCCTCCGAATCCAGCATATCGATGACGTGGCTGCGATGCGCCACCTGCATCGCCGGCGCGTTGGCGTAGCGATCCACCGCGATCACCTCGACACCGAGGCGCTGCGCCTCGATGGCGACTTCCTTGCCAAGCTCTCCCGAGCCCAGCAGCATCAGGCGGATGGCGTTCTCATGGAGCGGCGTTCCAAAGGGTTTCATGGCGTTTGCGGAATCCGGTAAACGCGCATTGTAGTCGGCGCGCCGTCCGCGGGCAGTGCGCCTTCCGGGCCGCCGTGGGTAGGCGCCGGCGGCTTTCCCACGCAGAATGGTGCGGATGAAACGACTTCCGTGGTTCCCGCTTCTACTTCTCCTCCCGCTGTCCGCCGCCGCCGATGCCGACGGGCAGCAATGGATGACCGTCCTCCTCGACGGCCGCAAGGTCGGACATGCGCTTTCCGAACGTCTGGAGATCGATGGAAAGGTGCAATCGCGGCAGCGTCTCGAACTGATCCTGGAACGCAGCGGCACGCGCCTGCAGGTCAATAGCGACGAGACCGCCATCGAGTCCGCGACTGGTCAGCCGCTGTCCTTTCGTGGCGAAGCGGTGCTGGCCGGCGACGTGCGCCGCTACTCGGGCGAAGTCGACGACCTGGGCATGTTGACGGTCGTGCTGGAGAGCGCGGGCAGCCGCGATGTGCGTACCATGCCATGGCCGAAGGGCGCGCTGCTTGCCGAAGGCCAGCGACTGGCGCTGGCTGCGGCCGAGGCCGGCGAACAGACCACGCTCAGCATGCGTGTGTATCTGACCGATGCGCTGCAGGCGGCGGATCTGCACATCACCTTCGCCGGGCACGAGGAGGTGGCCATGCCCGAGGCCGGCCACGTGCGCCTGCGCCGCGTGGAGAAGGTTCTCGATACCGGCGAAGGCCAGTTGCCCACACAGGCATGGATCGATGCCGATCTGCGTACCCTCCGCATCCGCATGCCGGTGTTCGGCACCTTTCTCGAAATGCTGGAGTGCTCGCAGGAATGCGCGCTGGCGCCGGTGCAGCCGTCCGACCTGATGGAGCGCACCCTGGTGCGCGCGCCGCGATCGATTCCGCGCGCCTGGCTGTCGCGACCCGTGCAGTACCGGTTGCGCGCACTCGACGGGCAACCGCTTGAGCTTCCCGGTACCGCGGAGCAGGAGGTCAGACTGGACCACGAGGCGTGGACCGTCGCGGTGCGACCCGGTCGCAGCCGCGACGACGAGACACCACCGACGGAAGTCTTCACCCGGCCCAATCGCTGGATCGAAAGCGATGCCGCCGAGATCGTGGCGCTTGCCGCGAGCGCTGCGCAAGGCAGCGACGATCCACAGGAGACGATGCTGCGACTGGAGCGGGCGGTGCGACGGCATATCGAGGTGAAGAGCCTGCGCGTCGGCTATGCCTCGGCGCTGGAGTCGTACCGGCGTCGCGAGGGCGACTGCACCGAGCATGCCCTGCTGCTGGCGGCGCTCGGGCGCGCTCGCGGCATCCCCACTCGGATAGCCACCGGGCTCGTCCATGCCGACAGCTTCGGTGGACAACGCCACGTATTCGTACCGCACGCCTGGACCCAGGCATGGATCGATGGCCGCTGGGTCAGCTTCGACGCCGCCCAGGAGGGCTTTGGTTCGGGCCACATCCAGCTTGGCAGCGGCGATGGCGAACCGTGGCAGTTCTACCAGGGCGTGAACCAGCTCGGCCGAATCCGAATCGAGGCTGCGCAGCGTCTGCGTTGATCGCATGCGCGGACTCGATGCGATCAGCCGGCCACCGCGCCCGCTCGCGTCGGGGGAATGCTACAAAGCCCAACCCGAATGGTGGTCGCACACCGATGGCCCAGTCGAACGACGACAAACACGATTCGACGCAAAACGTCAGCGTTCTGCTGGACTGCGGCGGCCACAGCATTCGGGCGATGGCGGCGGATGCGCACGGCAGGATCCTTGTCTGCGCCGAGCGTGCGGTCGCCACACGCACGCACGGCACCGAGGTGGAGCAGGATGCCGAAGCCCTGATCGCGGGCCTGACCGATGCGCTGGTCGAACTGGCGCGGCGGTTGCGGGCACTCCGCTGCACGGCAGGCAAGGCAGCCCTGGCCGTACAGCGCGGCAACGTCCTGTGCTGGCGGCGTCCATCGGGTCGGGCGCTGGGGCCGGTGCTTTCCTGGCGCGACCGCCGCGGCGAACCGGATATGCACATCGACGCCGAAGAGGCCGAAGCCATCCGGCGCCGCACCGGGCTGCGCTATACCGCGTATGGCGGCGTCACCAAGATGCGCTGGCTGCTGGCCCGTCGGTCGCTGGCGGACACACCGCCCGGCACGCTTGCCCTGGGTCCGCTGGGTGCATTCCTCCTCGCCCGCCTGCTCGAAGAGCATCCACTGGCGGTCGACGACAGTCTGGCGCAGCGCACCCTGCTGTGGTCGCGCCAGCGGCTGGACTGGGATCCGTACCTGCTGTCGCGCTTTTGCATTCCGCCGCAAACCTTGCCCCCCGTGCATGCCAGTGAACATGAGTACGGAACGCTGGCGATGCTGCCCGGCCGCCCTGTACTGGGCCTGCTCTGCGGCGACCAGAATGCGGTGCCGTACCTGACTGGTACACCCGATCCGCACTGCCTCTACATCAATCTTGGCACCGGCGGCTTTCTGCTGCGGCCAGTGCCCGAACTGATCGACGCACAGGCGTTTCAGCTCAGCGTGCTTGCGCGGACGGCGGGCGGCCAGTTCGCTCTGGAGGCCAGCATCCATGGCGTGGCCACGGCGCTCGACTGGCTTGCGGAATCGACCGGCCAGCCGTTCCGGCACGACGCGATCGACATGCTGTGCGGGCAGGCGAGCCGGCCGCCACTGTTCCTGAACAGCATCGACGGTCTGGGATCGCCCTGGTGGCAAAGCGGACCGCCACCGGCATTCATCGCCACCGACGCCGAATGCGAAGCGGGCTTCGAAGCGCACCTGCTGGCGGTCCTTGAGAGCATCGCGTTCCTGGTGCGCGTCAACGCCGACACCATGAGCCAGCACTGCGGACCACCGAGGCGTATCGTCGTCAGCGGCGGACTTTCACGAAGCCGCACGCTGCAGCGCCTGCTCGCCGCGATCCTCGGCACGGACATCGAATGCCTGGGATCCGCGGAAGGAACTGCGCTTGGGCTGTGGTGCCGCCTGCACGGCCGTGCCCTGGGTCGCGACGCCTGGTTCACGGTGCCCTGGCGGCCGGACCCGGCGCTCGAAGCACGCTACCGGGCCTGGCTGGCGCGGATGCCCGCCAACGGTGCACTCCTGCGCCAGCCACCTGGCGCGGGCTGACGCAGGAAGCTCACCGACGCCGCCTGCGCCCACCCAGTCGTGGTCGGCATGCCACCGACCCACGCACTGCAGCCGGCCTGGTCCCTGCGCTACAGTCCGGCGGCTGTCTGGTTGTGCGGCACCGAAATCTCCGCGACGGCCCTGCTGCCGCCCTGGCACACCACTTCCACTGAATAGACCCGGCCATTGCCATCGCCATGACGTCGGGCACGCAGTTCGAGCGCCAACGGGCCGGTGATGTTGAAATCGCCATCGATGGGCTCTTCGTTGGAAGTCACTTGGTCGATGGCGCACACCTGTACCGCGTCGCCTCCGGTGGAGATCTCCACCTCGATATCGACAGGCACCATCTTGCCATTGGGCGGCCACAGCACGTCCGGCCGTGCGCGGATGTCGGTGATCGTGAGATCGCCACCGACACCGATACCGGCGAAGGCCGATTCGAACACCTCGATACCCGGCTCGGGGCCGCTGATGCTCACCACCAGAAGCGCATCGGCTCCGCTGGGATCGGTGGTGGCGAAGGGACGCTGAACGGCATCAAGCAGGAAGAACGAGAAAGCGTCCGGAAACGGCGCGTGGGGACCTTCCGTGCTTACCTGCAACCGGAAGCTCATGGACGTCGCGAACACCAGCTCCTGCCGCCCCGAACTGAAGAACTGACCGTCGCCAAGCAACAGCGGCCCCGGTACCAGTCCACCATCGGCATCGCCGATCAAGACCAATTCGACCAGCGCTGCATCGCTGGCGAAACCATCGATCGATGCCACGTTGCCCGGTTGGCCGTCTCCGTCGATGAAGTCGAAGGCGACAAAACCCTGCTGCCCGGCCAGCGGTGTGGTGTTGACCGATATCTCGTAGCTGACAGGATCCGCCTGCGCCGCCAGGCTCAACGCCAGACCCAATCCCGCCAATCCCAACCTGATGCTGCACATGTCCGATCTCCCTCCAGAGGTACGCAGGTCGCCTGCCATGACGCGCGGCCGCCTCATGGCTGCGCACTCGTGCGGAACAATCCCAACCCGTACTGGATGCCTACGCGATCGGGGTTGAGGAAGCGCAGAAGAATGTCCACCGACTCCCCCGGGTGGAGCGTGAGACCGTCCGTCGCCAGCTCCATGGAGAGGTACGGACTGCCGATCGGCGACAGCGTCGGGGTCACGCCAGCCTTGGTGATCAGCTCCACGCCCGCCGGAAGGCCGCCGACCACCGCGTACAACGGTCCGGGCACAGGCAATTGGCCCCGATTGGTGATCCGCAACTGCTGGACGAAAAAGCCGCTGTTGCGGTCCAGGCGGAAGCCGCTGGCGCCGACGTGAAGTTCCGTGCTCACGTCGGCCGGCGGCAGCGATTGCCGGCCCTCGCGAACGATGACGGTGGCAAAGTCGACCAGATCGCCATGCTGCACCGTGATCACCGCGGTGCCGAGTCCGTTCGGGGTCAGGCGGCCGCCCGCATCCACGGTCACCACACCGGTGTCGCTGGATGCATAGCTGGTGCCCGCCGCGGCACTGGTGACATCACGCTCGATGTCGCCGGCATAGACGCCGATGACACGAAGTTGCGACTGCTGTGCCAGGGCGAGGTCGAGGCGGTGCGTGTGCTGCACCACGTAGATCTCCTGCGGCGCTTCAGGCGCACGCACGGCGATGTTCACGGCAGGCCCGTGGATGCGATTGCCCGCGGTGTCGGTGATCGCCGGAATCAGGCTCATCGGACCGGCGAATTCCTCGGGGATCTCGACTTCCGCAAAGTAGCTGCTGCCGTCGTAACCATCGCCCTCGACGCGACCGATTCCCGGCATCCTGATCTTGAGATCAATCGCCTGAAGGGGCGCTTCGATGGCCACCTCGATGACCAGCGTGCTGCCGGGCGCCACCTCCTGGCCCTCGACCGGGGCGATGATCTGCACGCGGGGATCGTCGTTGCTGATGGACTTTGAACGCAGCGGAGCCGGGCCTCCCGCCGGCTTCATGGGTCCGCCGGCGGCGCACTGCCCGGCATACACCACGGCATCGTTGCCTCCAGGAATCCCGGGCACGGTCAGTGGACTGCCGCTGCCATCGGACTGCACCGCAGGGAAGGCCACCGCCCAGTTGTTCGAGGGCAATGCCGCATCGATCAGGGGCAAGGCCTGGTTGGCCACCACGTTGCGGTTGGTGACGCCGGCCACGAAGGGGGCGCCGAAATGCAGCAGGTCCGGGTAGTTGGCCACGTTGCCCGCGGCAGCCGAAAAACCCGCCCGCGCGCTGCTCACCGGCACGATGGCATCATTGCCCTCACGGAAGCGGTGTCCGTCGACGATGTCCTGTGGGAACAGGTGCCTGCGTTCGACGCAGACGAAGAGGATGTTGCGTTGCAGACACTCGGTTTCGGTCAACGCGCCCTCGAAATTGCTGAAACCGAAGCGCCCACCCCAGTAGTTGGCGGGCTCCTGCGGCGTGCCCGCAGGTCCGCCCGTAGCGGTGACCACGCGTGCCGGTAGCGCGGTGCCACCGGCAAGCTCGTTCAGCGCCGGACTGTTCTCGGCCAGGTCGCAGACCGCACCATTGGTCACCTCGGCGCCGCCCGGAACGACATCGCCGATGGTCTCGCGCGTCTGTTCCGGTTCGGCATCGTGCAGGGCCACCACCAGGTTGGCGAAGCTGCTGCCGAAGTGCGGTGTGGCCAGCGTCAGCAGTCGTCGCACGTCGCCCTCGCCGAGATTGTCCGGGCGAACGAAGTCCTCGTGCTGCGCGCCGAGGCGGGTCAGCAGACCGCCCATGCTGTGCCCGATCACGTCCACCTGCGTCGTGGCGTAGCCCTTTTCGCGGGATTCCTCGACCGCGTCGGCCAGGGCGGTGAGTACGGTGGGAACATTGCGCGAGAAGCTGTCGTCGTTGGTGCCCTCGTAATCCGCCACCACGGTGGTGCGTACGGGACTGTTGTGGATCCAGAAGTTGCGCCACGCGGCGGCGTTGCTCCAGATCCCGTGCACCAGTACGCGCGGCGGCCTCACCAGCGTCGCTTCCGCGCGGATGCGCGTGGTATTGCCGTTGCCGATGGAAGGCGTGTAGGTGAACTCGATCTCGACGGTACGGCTGTTGGCCGTGGACTCGAAGCTGGCGGGCGCCCGGTAATAGGAGGACGCCTGGTGCAGACTGCCGACGCTGGCGGTACTCTTGAGCGCCGTGTCGATGCTGCCCTGATCCTGCGTTGCGCTGGACACCACTTCGAAACATGCGGTGCCGGGCAAGCCTGCCTGGGCGCGCATCAACAGCCGGCTGACGCCATCGCTTGCGGCTCCGCGCGCATCGACACCGCAATCCGCCAGAACCGACTCATCCGTACTGAGCTCGGGGCTGTCATCGGACACGCGACAGTGGCTGCCTGGCCGGTTGGGATCGAGAAAGCGGCTGGCGCCCTCGCTACCGACATCCCAGGCACCAAGCGGTACGGCGAATCCGAAAAAGCCCGGCGTCAGCGACGTCGCCCGCAGCAGAGTACCACCGACACTGATGCCGAATACGGTGAACGGGTTGCTGATGCTCTCGCCTTCGGGAATGGTCACCTCGGGCAGAAAGCCCTGGCGGCGATCACCGACCGCCGCCACCGCGGGATTGTCGGAGCTCAGGCGGAATCGCGCGCCACCTTCAGGCGCGACACCGCCGATCACCACACGCAGATCGAGCGGGTCGCCCACGGGCACCGAGACCGAGTCGAGAATGCCGCCCTGATCGGGACACCCCGGAACCGCGAGGGGCGTCGCCCCTGCACTTGCGAGTGGTTCGGTGGACGGATAAGAGACGATGTTGGCCGATGCAATCCCGGCCAGAGAAACGAAGCAGAACGCAAGTCCCAGCCTTCGCATGGGTATTCCCTCCTTGATCCTTGTGGACATGGCAAGAACGCATCCTGGAGAACTGCAGCACGTCCGGGCCGACCTTCGGCCCTGCACGCATTGCGCTCCCACACCCCTGTGCCTGGTCCGGACTCTATGCCAATCGAATCGATCGGGTCAACGTCGCAAGCATGACATCGGCTGCCCCACAGGAATCAGCCCGTTCATTCCGCGCACGGTCACTCGCCGATGGGATCGTCCGATCCTGTCCGAGTGCTTCTGGCTGCCGGGCGCCCCATCGCCATCCAGATGATCGCCGCAAGCAACGGCAAGCCAAGCGTGCCCGGCCCCCACAAGCGCAGCACGAAATCAAGACCGTCGTAGACGTAGCCGAGCCCGAGGATGCCTGGCGACAGCCCGACCACCAGCCAGAGCACCGCCCAGGGAAGGACCAGAAGCCACAGCCCGAACAGCAGCAGCAGACGCCAACGACTGCCCCCTGCCGCCCACCACAGGAACGGCGTCGAAAGAGCGATCCCGGGAAGACTGACCAGCAACGCGCCGGTGAAACGCAGTTGCAGCAGATATTCGATCATGCTCAGTCGTCGAGCGGCTTCAGCAGGTCGTCCATGCGCTTGTTGATGGCGCTCCACTTGAAGGCGGGGATCTGGAAGACCCAGCCTTCGGCGCGAGCGTTCAGGATCTCGACCTCACCGCCGGCGTGCGCCCGCAATTGTGCGGCAAGCGCTTCGGCGTCCTCGGCGACGTCACCAGCCTCATCGCCCTCCTCCGCGGCGGCCTGCGCGGTCGCATCCTGCGCTGGCTCGATTGCCGCCACCTCGAGCAGGGTTGCACCGAGACTCAGCAGGTAGCGTCCGTCCTCGTCCCAGATGCGCATCGCATAGCGGCGGCCATCGAAGGTGTCGTAGGTCAGCGTCAGGGCGTCCTCCGGCACTTCGACCGCGGCCGCCGGGCGCACATCGTCCAGCCGCAGCGACGCCAGGAATCCGGCCAGACCGCTGGCGGCAAACTCGGAGGTCAGCTCGCGACCGGCCGGTACGTCAGCCACCTTGAAGGTGGTGTCCGCAGCATCGCCCTTGCTTGCACGAATGGTATCGCCATCGGCGCGCACCAGCACCAGTGTCTGCACCTGGCTCGTCGGCAGGTCGACGATGTCGCGCCTGAGCCAGCGCGTCGGCTCGCGATCCAATGTGAGATCGGCATTGGCGAGCCAGCTCTGCGCCTGATCCGGGTAGCGCACGAAGGTGCCGCTGCCCTGGCCGTTGTAGCGCCCCACGATCAGGCTCGACGCAGAGTCGGTGCCGCGCACGGTGACAAGCATGCCGCCCGCATCCTCCTCGGAGGGATCCTCGACGCCGAGCGGCGGGTAGTTTCCCGGGTTGGCGGTCTTGGCCTCGACCAGGCGCGCCTCGGCCAGCTTGAGCAAATACTCGCGCAGCCTTTCCATGTCGGCCGGATATCCCTGGCGCTGCGCGACGCGCCAGGTGTCCCCGTCGAATTCGATGTCGAGCGCTCCACCGGCACCGCCGCT
>DAOMOD010000028.1:0-6538 GCA_035444205.1 Lysobacteraceae bacterium | reverse complement strand
GACCGAAAGTGCGGTGGCCTGTTCGAGTCGCCCGAGAAGACCCGGCAACACGAAATCTCCGGCGCCTGCGTCGTCCAGCGGCGGCTGCACGCGCGTGGCCCACAGCGCCAGCACCACGGCCACCACGGCCGCCACCAGCAATACTCTCAGCTTGTGTGCACTCATGCCTGCGCTCCCTCGGCCTGTCGGCGGCGGCGAACGCGCCACCAGGCGAAGCCGATCGCGGCGAACGTGATCAGCAGCGGCATCAGGCCGATGTTGATGATCTTGAGCCGGGTACCCAGCGCCTCGATGTCGGCGTCAAGCTGACGGCGCACCTGGCGCAGTTCGCGGCGGATGCGCAGCTTCTCGTCCTGGAAACGCTGCAACTCGGCGCGCTGCTCGCCCGAAAGCACCAAGGCCGAAGTCTGGTCCTTGCCGCGCTGCAGCTCGTTGACGCGGCGCTCGGTCTCGGCCAGCTGTTCCTGCAGTTCCTGCTCCTTGGCACGGAAGCGTTCGTCGGCCAGTCGCCTGAGGTCGTCCACCGTGGTGAACGGGCGGCTCGACACGGCCCGCCCGCGCACCGAGATCAGCGCCGAGGAGCCAGTCATGTTGTCGATCGCATTGACGATGAAATCGCCGTTGTTGGCGAAGGCGTTCATGATGCGTTGGCCAAGGAAGGGCGTGACCTGCACCCACAATCGATCCGTAAGGATATCGGTATCGGCCACCACGATCATCTGCACGTCGGTCGCCGATTCGGCCAGATGACCATCGCCGCTGCGCCCCGGAAACGCGGTCTTCAGCGATCCGCTCAGGCGTCCGGCCAGGACGTAGTGCTCGTTGCTGGCGGCAAATTCCTGGAACAGGCTCGACGGATCGGCGGCGAGAAAGCGCAACCGGTCGGCACTGGCGGCCATGGCATCGCGGCTGGACTGGATCAGCGGCACCAGCTCGAGCGTGGCGTCCTCCTTCACGCGCAAGTGGCCGGCGCTGGCCATGTTGATCGACGACAGTTGCGCCGACACCACGTCCTCGTTGTTGAGGAAGCCGGGACCCAGGCCGAGAATGGCCGGATGCCGCTGCGGCGGTCGGCCCTGCGCCACGCTGACCGCCAGCGCGGTGCCGCGGTCGAGCACCACCTGATCGGCATCGAATTCGATGCCCCACGCATCGAACAGGCGACCGACCTGCGAACTTCGGCTGGCGAACATGGCGGCCGACGGGTTCTCCGGATCCATGGCGCTGTCGTCGGTTTCGGCAAAAGGATCGATGAAGGCCACCAGACGTCCGCCGCGCAGCACGAACTGGTCGATGGCGTAGAGGGTGTCCTCGCTGAGCTCCTTCGGGTGCACCAGCATCAGCACCTGGACTTCGGGGTCGATCTCGGTGGCGCCATGGTTCAGTTCGCGCACGTCGAAAATCTGCCGCAGTTCCGACAGCACCGCCCAGGGCTCACGCATCTGCCTGGCGTTGGGATCGAATCCGCCGGTCATCGGCAGGCGGCTGATCACGCCCACCACAGGACGCACCGGTTCGCCCAGCGAATGGATCAGCTTGGCCACGTCGTATTCGAGAAAGGTTTCCTTGTCGGGCTGGAAAAACGGGATCGCCGCCTGTCCATCCAGCGCGTTGGTGCCGGCCAGGCCGAAGAAGATCGACTCACCGGTACCCGTAGGCACCGCCTGCAGGCCGTATCCCGAAGCGCGATCCTCGTCTTCGGAGAACGGCAAGGGATCGATCACGCTCAGGCGCACCTTGCCGCGCGAGGCCGAAGCCACTTCCTCCAGGAACTCGCGCACACGCTGTGCGTAGCTGCGCAGGAACGGAATATTCTGCGTGCCGCGATCGGAGTAGAAGAAATACAGGTTGATCGGCTCGTCCAGTTCGGCCACCACCTGGCGGGTACCCTCGGACAGCGTGTACAGCTTGTGGTCGGTAAGGTCGAAGCGCAGCCCACGCAGCGTAGCGTTGGACAGCACCACCAGGGCGACGAACAGCACCGCCAGCACTACCAGGGTGCCTGCTGTCATCGATTGGCGTTTCAGTGCATTCATGATTTCAGTCGGCCTTCTTCAGATCGATGACCACGGCATTGGCGTAGAGCCAGAAGCCGATCATCAGGGCGAAGTAGACGAGATCGCGGAGGTCGATCACGCCCTTGCTGATGGAGGCGAAGTGGGTCAGGAAGCTGAGCGAGGCGATGGCGTCGACCAGCCCCTGCGGTGCCCACAGGCGGAAGAAGTCGAGCACCAGCGGGAAGCCCGCAAGCAGAAAGGCGAAGCACACCACCACGGTCAGGATGAACGCCACCACCTGGTTGCGGGTGGCTGCGGAGATGCAGGCGCCGATGGCCAGGAAACCGCCCGCCATCAGCAGGCTGCCGACGTAGCCGGCGAAGATGGCGCCGTTGTCCGGACTGCCCAGGTAGTTGACCGTGATCCACAGCGGGAAGGTGAGAAGCACCGCAATGGCGATGAAGGCCCAGGCCGCCAGAAACTTGGCGAGCACCGCCTGCACCATGGTGACCGGCAGGGTCATCAACAGTTCGATGGAACCCGACTTGCGCTCTTCGGCCCACAGCCGCATCGACACCGCCGGCACCAGGAACAGGTACAGCCAGGGGTGGAAATTGAAGAACGGCAGCAGGTCGGCCTGGCCGCGCTCGTAGAAGTTGCCGAGATAGAAGGTGAAGCTGCCGGCCAGAATCAGGAAGATGACGATGAACACGTACGCCACCGGAGTGGCGAAGTAGCTCGCCAGCTCGCGGCGGAACAAGGTGAGGATGGGGTTCTTCATGCGCGCGCCTCCTCGCCTTCCGTGGTGATCTGGCGGAACACCTCATCCAGGCGTCCCCGCTCCAGTTCAAGCTCGTCGAAGGCGAAGCCACGCTCGCGCAGCATGCTGCTGATCGGCTCGAAGATGGCCTTGCCGTGACGGGGGAATGCGGTGATGCGCTCGTCCTGCGGATCGATCTCCACCGAGGCCACCTCGGGCAGCGCGGTCAGCGCCTGGCGCACAGCCTGTGGGTCGCGCGCGGTCAGCGATACCGCCTTGTGGTAGCGCGAACGAGCCTCCAGGCCAGCCGGCGTCTCGTCCGCCAGCAGCCGTCCCTCGGCGATGACGATGGCGCGATTGCACACCGCATGCACCTCTTCCAGGATGTGGGTGGAGATGACGATGATCTTGTCGCGCGCCATGGTGTTGATCAGCGCGCGCACCTCGTGCTTCTGGTTCGGATCGAGGCCATCTGTGGGCTCATCCAGAATCAGCACCGGCGGATCGTGCAGGATGGCCTGGGCCAGGCCGACACGGCGCTTGAAGCCCTTGGACAGGGTTTCGATGGGTTGCGCCATCACGCCCTTGAGGTGGAGGCGTTCGACCACGTCGGCAATACGGGCGGCCCGCTGTTCGCCGACGAGACCACGGATATCGGCGATGAACTCCAGGAAACTGCGCGGCGTCATTTCGCCGTAGCTCGGCGCCCCCTCGGGCAGGTAGCCGATGCGCTTCTTGGCCTCGATCGGCTGCTCCTGCACGTCGAATCCGCACACCGTGGCGGTGCCAGAAGTCGGTGCCAGGAAACCGGCAAGAATCTTCATGGTGGTCGACTTGCCGGCGCCGTTCGGCCCCAGAAAGCCCAGCACCTGTCCGGGCTCGACACTGAAGCTGATGCCGTCGACCGCAACCAGGTCGCCGTAGCGCTTGCTGAGTGATTTGACCTCGATCATGTCCCCTCGATCCGTGATAACGATGCGCAATGCGCGCAGCAAGGACCGGCGGCCTTGACCACCGGACCCCGGTGAAAGAAATCGGCCCCGATACACGAGGCCTGGGCTGGGGCATGGGGTCCGATCAGACGAAATTCAAGCCCCGACCCGCGGCTGCGACCACGCTGCGGCCGGCAGGTTCCCCACGGCCGGCGCGATTCCGGTCCCGGCCGGCAATATCCAAGGTCAACCGACCAGCCGGGCCACGCCAGCCTTCGTCTTCAACCCGCATCCTGACCGACGCCGATGTCGTTTTCACCCAGGCGCTCCGTAACCGTGGACAAGCCCTTCCACGGAAGTCCTCCCCATGCGCCTGCTCCACGTGGACCTGTTCAACAACGGCACCGCCGGCGATGGTGCCGCCATCCGCAACAACGCCACCCTCCATGTCAGCCGCAGCAGCGTGCACGGCAACCTCGACCTTTCGCCGGCGGACGAACGCGAGGCGATCATGGCCACCCCCGGCAGCCTGACCCTGATATCGTGCGCTGCGACATCGGCTCGGTGGAGACACCCACCCGGGCGCTCGGGGAGAGCATCTTCTCCGGCGGCTTCGAGCAGTGACCCGCCGGCCCGTCATCAACGACATCCTGCGGAGTACATGCATGCGCCAGGCACGAATCCAGAGCATCCATCGTCTTTCGGCAGTTGCCGCCCTCGCCTGTTTGCTGTCCGTCGCGCCCGGAGCGACAGCATCGGCAAACACCTTCGACCTGGTCTGCACGACAACCCTTGATCGGGTCGAGGGCACCCTCGCCGACGGCAGTCCGGTGGTGGCGAGTGCGGTCGGCGAGGTCCGCCGCTACGCCTTCGATCTGGACACCAGGCGCTTCGCCAGCAACGGCAGGGTTACCGCCATCCACGCGGTCAACGGCCATACGGTGGTCAAGGCGGACCCCGAGGAGATCCGCTCCTTCGGCGGCGTCGTTCACATGCAGAGCGAGTGGCTCCTGGATCTTGAGTCCGGCGTGTCCGTCCGCAAGAACCGCTTCTACCGCGACAGCAGCGGGTCCGAGCTGACCGGCCAGTCGGAATGGCACCAGCGCTGCGAGCGGGCGCCCTACACGGGAATGCCGGCGGGATGAACCGTGGCTCGCGCCGCCGTCCTCGTCCGATTGGCCACCACGGCAGCGGACATGCACGCTGCCCTGGCCACCCGTTCCGGGCGCCGGCATCGACAATGGGTGAGAGCGGCTGTTGGTATCAGCGCATGGCCTGGGAGGTGGGAATGGCGAGGAGTGATTTGAGGGGTTTCGCTCCGAGAAGGCGCAGCCTCTGGCTTGGTCTGGTGCCCGTGCTTGCGGCACTGCTGGCAGCCTGTGCCACCGCACCGCCGGCAGCCGTTGCGCCCGCGTCCAGTCTGGATCGCGCGGTAGTCATTGGCCGCGTGCTGGTGATGCCGCAGCCCTCGCCGGCGGACCTCGACGAACTCGCCGCGACCGGCTATGGCGCAGTCATCGACCTGCGCAGCGAGCGCGAGATCGAGCAGCGCCTGGAGTCCTTCGATGAGCCGCACCTGGTCGGCACGCTGGGCATGGACTACCGTCACGCGCCGATCAGCGGCGCTGACGGCTACGGCCCGCAGCAGATCGAGGCCCTGATCGACGCGCTCGGAGACGGCGATCGACGTGTCGTGATCCATTGTGCCAGTGGCGCCCGCGCGGCCCAACTGCATGCCGCCTGGCGCGTACAGGTCGACGGTCTCTCACCCACCGAAGCACTGCGCGAGATGGCCGCCTTTGGCCTCTGGCCGCTGCCGCTGGAGCAGCTGACCGGCATTCCGCTCATCGTCGAGCGGGCCCCGCGCTGACCGGGCGCGCAGCGATGGCGATCCAGGACGCCGACTGGGATCTGCTCGATCGCCTGATCGGCGAGCTGCTGGATCTCGAGCCCGAGCCACGCGAGCAGCGCCTCGTGGCCCTCGAAGCTGATGATCCGGCCGTTGCCGCCAGGCTGCGCCGCATGCTGGCAGGCCTGAGCCGCAGCGCAGGACTCGAGGCCCTGGGCGAATCGCCGCTCTGCGCCGAGGCTCTGTCCGGACTGTCCGCGCTGGCGCCGGGCGAACGCCTGGGCGACTGGACCCTGCTCGCTCCGGCTGGACGCGGCGGCATGGCCGAGGTGTTCGTCGCCGAACGAACGGTGGGCGGCGCACGCCAGCAGGCAGCGATCAAGCTGATGGCGCAGAGCTTCTTTGGCAGCCTCCAGCGCCAGCGCTTCCAGCGCGAGACCGCGATCCTCGCGCGTCTGGACGACCCGCGACTGGCGCGCCTGATCGATGCCGGCACCAGTCCCGATGGACGCCCCTGGCTGGCCATGGAGTACGTCGATGGCGAACCCCTGGACCGGGCCTGCGACGCACGTGGATTGACCATCGCCGAGCGGGTGCGCCTGATCATCGACGTGGCACTGGCGGTGGACGGCGCCCATCGCCAGCTCGTGGTGCACCGCGACCTCAAGCCCGACAACATCCTGCTGACGCAGAATCGGCGCATCAAGCTGCTCGACTTCGGCATCGCGCGCGTTCTTGAAGACGAGCAGGATGCAGGAGCTACCGCCACCCAGCTTCGCGCCTACACGCTGCGCTATGCCAGTCCGGAACAGCTGCTCGGCGCCCAGGCCGGCATCGCCAGTGACGTCTACCAGCTCGGTCTGTTGCTGCACCTTCTGCTGACCGGGCGCCGCGCTTTTGCCGATCGCGACGGCGATCCGGTACTGCTCCTCGACGCAGCCCGCCGCGGACCGATGCTGCCCAGTCGCAGCGCCGCCGAGTCCGACGTCGAAACGGCGGC
>DAOMOD010000027.1:20210-27283 GCA_035444205.1 Lysobacteraceae bacterium | reverse complement strand
GGCACAGGGCACAGGGCACAGGGCACAGGGCACAGGGCACAGGGCACAGGGCACAGGGCACAGGGAAGCTTTGCGTGTCTCCGTAGTGCCGAGCCTGCTCGGCACCGTCCCCCATCGGCACATTGCGGCGCTTGTGAGCGGAGCAGGCTCCGCTCTACATGAGGCTCGCCGGCTGCGATGCGTTTCCGGGTCCCGGGTCCCGGGTCCCGAGTCCCGAGCGCCGGGTCCCGCCTTCGCCGTCAGCCCGGCACCACGTACTGGTAGGTCGCGGCAAAGCCGAGCGGTATGCCCAATGCCCAGAAGGCCAGCAGCATACCTGTCCACAGCACCAGCAGGGCCACCGAGTAGGGCAGCATCAGGGCCACCAGCGTGCCGATGCCGGCTCCAGTCACGTACTTGCGGCAGAACAGCACGATCAGCGGGAAGTACGGCAGCAGCGGAGTGATGATATTGGTGCTGGAGTCGCCGACCCGGTAGGCGGCCTGGGTCAGATCGGGGGAGATGCCGAGCTGCATCAGCATCGGCACCATGATCGCGCCGATCAGGGCCCACTTGGCCGACGCCGAGCCGACCAGCAGGTTGACGAAGCCCGACAGCAGCACGATGCCGATCAGGGTGATCGCCATCGGGAAGCCCATCTCGCGCAGGAAGTTGGCGCCCTTGATCGCCAGCAGGGCGCCGAGATTGCTGTTGCCGAAGGCGTAGATGAACTGCGCGCAGAAGAACGCCATGACCACGTAGTAGCCCATGCCGCTCATGGCCTTGCTCATGCCGGCGATGATGTCGCGGTGGCTGCTCACGGTACCCGCCACGTAGCCGTAGACCACGCCGGGAATCAGGAAAAAGACGAAGATCAGGGCGACGATGGACTGCATCACCGGCGCCTGGCTCACCAGCAGGGTGGCGAGATAGGCACCCATCAGGTCGAGGAACGCGGCCGGTACCGCGTCGACCGGCGCGCGCCAGGCCGAACCCGACGGCAGCAGCGAGACCACGAACAGCGCGAAGGCGACCAGCATGGCGGCCATGGCCCACTTGAGTCCGCGTGCTTCGGTCGGTTTCAGCGCATCCATGGTCGGCATCTCGCTGACGTCGCCGTCGACAGCCGTGGCCTTGAGGCGCGGCTCGATCACCTTGTCGGTGAGGAACCAGCCCACCAGAACCACCAGCACGGTGGAAGAGGTGGTGAAGAAATAGTTGTTGAGCGGATTGACCTCGACCGTCGTATCGATCAGGTGGGCCGACACCTGGGTCAGGCCGGCCAGCAGCGGATCGAGGCTGGAGGGCACGAAGAAAGTGGCCGAGAATCCTCCGGAGACGCCGGCGAAGGCCGCCGCGATGCCGGCCAGCGGATGACGTCCGGCGGCATAGAAGATCACCGCGCCGAGCGGGATCACCAGCACGTAGCCGGCGTCCACCGCGACATGACTGAGCACGCCCACGGCCACCAGCACCGGCGTCAGCAGCGACTTTGAGGTAACGCTGAGGATGGCGCGCAGGCCTGCGTTGATGAAGCCGGTGTGCTCGGCGACGCCGAGTCCGAGCATGGCCACCAGCACCACGCCGAGCGGCGCGAAGTTGACGAAGGTGCGCACCATGTCCGCCATGAACCGTGTGAGCGCGGCGCCTTCCAGCAGATTGTTGACGCGGATGCCTTCCCCGGTGCGCGGGTCGACCTCGGCGAAGCTGACTCCGGCCAGCATCCATGACACCACCCACACCACGAACATCAGGATCAGGAACAGCACGGCCGGGTCGGGCAACTTGTTGCCGACCCGCTCGATGACGTCGAGCATGCGGGTGACCAGCGAGCGCGGCGCGACGATCTCGTTCTCGGACATGGGGCTCCCCCGGTGCGTGGAAAGGGCGGAAGGATACCCGTTTGTGCGCGTTCACGTCCCGGCCAAGGCAGGTATCGTATGGTGCTGCAAAGCAACACTCCGCATTCGGGCTCGGCCGCCGGCCGGTCCCGCAAAAGGAATCCGGTGACCAAAGGCATTCTCTTCCTTCTGTGGTGCGGTCCCGCCGTTGCTCTGGCGCAGCCGCTGTTGCAGGCGGTGGACGTCGAGGGTCTCGGCGATGAGCACCGCAGCAACGTGCTGGCCTTGATGCGCCTCGCAGCGCTGGTCGGGCGCGAAGACGTGCGCGAGGCCCAGCTGCGCTGGCTGTTTGCCGGCGCCGAGGACGACATCGCCAGGGCACTGCAGCCGTACGGCTACTACCGCCCGGATATCCAATCCAGTCTCGATCCGGTTGGCGACGCCTTCCGCGCCCGTTTCGTGGTCGACCCCGGGCCCGCGGTGACCGTGCGTGAACTGCTGCTCGACATGCAGGGTGAAGCTGCCGTGGAGGCCGATGTCCAGGCGGCGCTGGCGGATTTCCGCCCGCGCCGAGGCGCCCGATTCGACCATCGCCACTACGAGGCCTCGAAGTCCGCGGTAGAGCGGCGCCTGGCCGCGCTCGGCTATTTCGATTCGCAGCGCACACAGGCCAGGGTGCGCGTGCATGCCGACCTCGACAAGGCCGACATCGACCTTGCCTGGGCCAGTGGCGCGCGCCATCGCTTCGGCACGCTGCGCTTCGAAGGAGCGCAGTTTCCGGATGCCTTCATGGTGCCGTTCGCCAGGTTCGAGCAGGGTGATCCCTTCGACGCCGGCAAGCTGCTGGCGATGCAGCAGGCGCTGCTCAATGCCGACTATTTCGGCATGGTCGACGTGCGTGTGCACACCGAGGAGGCAAAGGACCTTGAAGTGCCCGTCGAGGTCGTGCTGGCGCCCGGCGCACGCAACATCTACAGCGCCGGCCTGATTCTCGGCACCGATTCAGGGCTTGGCGTACGCGGCGGCGTCGAGTGGCGCTGGGTCAATGCGCGCGGCCACAAGGCCGAGGTGCAGGGCGAGGTCAGCCAGCGACGCAATGCACTTGGCGCCCTGTACCGCATCCCGGTGCCGGGCGACCTGGCGAGCTGGTACAACGTCGGCCTGAACGTGCGCGAAGAGACCACCGACACCTCGGAGTCGGAGGCCGCCCAGCTCAAGGTCGAGCGCACCTTCCGCTTCAAGGGCTGGGATGCATCGGCCTCGATGAACGCCCAGCGCGAGCGTTTCACCGTGGCCGATGCGCGTGGCATTGCCACCCTCATCTATCCGCAGCTTCGCGTCGCCCGCGTGGTGGCCGACGATCGCGTGGTGCCTTCGCGCGGCTTCTCGCTGAGCGGCGAAGTGCGCGTCGGCAACGAGTCGCTGGGCTCGGATTTCGACTTCGCCCAGTTCCGCGTCGACGGCAAGTATGTGATGTCGCTGGGCGACGCCAACCGCCTGCTGCTGCGCGGTACGCTGGGACGCACCTTCACCGACCGCTTCGAGTCGCTGCCGCCTTCGCTGCGCTTCTTCGCTGGCGGCGATATCAGCGTGCGCGGCTACGACTACCAGGCGCTCGGTCCGCGCACCGACGATGGCCAGGTGCTTGGCGGCAAGAATCTGATGGTGGCCAGCGTCGAGTTCGAGCGCATGTTCAGCGAGCGCTGGGGCGGGGCGGCCTTCATCGACGCCGGCAACGCCTTCGGCAGGGATTTCGACGCCGCCGTCGGCGCCGGCCTCGGTGTGCGCTGGCGCTCGCCCATCGGTCCGCTGCGCCTCGATGTGGCGCGCGGCTTCGATGAACCGAAGGGTTTCCGCCTGCATCTCGTGCTGGGGCCCGACCTGTGAAGCGCCTGCGTCTCACGCGTCGCCGTGCCGTTCTGTGGATCGCCTTCCTGCTGGTGCTGTTGCCGGTCGTCTTCCTGTGGATGCTGCTCGGCACCACCATGGGGTTGCGCTATGCGCTGAATCAGGCGGCCGACGCCCTGCCGCGCGGTGTGCTGACCTATGCGCGCGTGGAGGGGAGCCTGTGGCGCGGCGCACGTATCGAGGGCCTCAGCCTGACCAGCGACGAGTTCGATCTCGACATCGGGCGGTTGGAGTTGAGCGCCGACATCGGTCGCCTGTTGCGACGCGAGGTGCGGGTGATCGACCTCAATCTCGCCGCAGTGCGTCTTTCACTGCGCGAAGACGAGGCCGATGCCGCGCCCGCGGACGCCTTTCCGCTGTTGCTGCCGGCGGCCAACCTGCCGGTGCTGATGATCTTGGAGCGGGTGCGTATCGACGACATGAGGATCGCCGCCGGTGACGAACCGCTAGCCGTCATTGCCAGCGTCGATGTCAGTGGCCGACTCGATCAAGGCGTGCTCCTGCTTGAACGGCTGACCGTGGTCGAGTCGCGCGGCACACTCGAGGCCTCCGGTCGTATCGACACCGGCCAGCGCTATCTCACCGAACTTGCCATCGGCCTGGCTCCGGCGGCACCGGAGTGGGCACTCGAACTCGCCATTGCTGGCGACCTCATGGCGTTGCGGATGCGCACCGAGGTTGTCGAAGGATTGCCGCTCGCGCTCGACCTGGAACTGCTGGATCTGGACAGTGCGCAGCCGCGCTGGCGCGCCCACCTGCAAGGGCAAGGCATCGATCCGGGCGCGTGGCTGGACGGATGGGATCAGGGCCGCGGCGACCTCGACCTGCACGGCGAGGGCGATCTGCTCCGGCAGCGCCTGCGCGGGCAGGTGCGCCTCGGCGACCGCGTGATCGAACTTCAGTCACTCGAGCTGACACGTGACGGCGCCCGCGTCGATTTCCACAATCTCTCTCTGCGCGAAGGTGAGCAGTCGATGCGCGGGCAGGGTCACGTGCTGTTGTCGATGCCGTTGGCTGGCCGCGTCGAGCTCGAGTTCGACGCACTTGCCGTGCCGCCATACGCACCGCGCGCCCATGCGGGGGGACGCCTTGAGGCGGAGGGCACGCTGGAGGCCTGGACCCTGAAGCTCGAGAGCGAGGTGGTCGCGGACGGTACCCGCAGCACGCTGATTCTCGATGGCGGCGGCGACGCCGATGGCTTCAGCGTCGCAGCGCTCGACGTGGCGACCGATCTTGGCCGATTGCACGTCGCCGGTCGCGTCGAATGGCGGGATACCCTGGCCTGGCGGCTCGATGCGGAGGCGCAGCGGTTCGAGCCGGGGCGGCTGGGTCTGCCGCTTGAGGCGGTGCTCGACCTCAAGCTTTCGAGCGAGGGTCGTTGGGGTGATCAGGGCCCCGTGGGACGGCTGGAGTTGGCCGAGATGTCCGGCATGCTGGGCGAGACCGCGCTGGCGGGCCAGGCCAGCGCCGTGGCGGAGAGTCCGCAACGATGGCAGGCCGAGGCGGTGATGGCCGTGGGCGATGGTCGCCTGAGCGGGGACATCCAAAGTCGCGATGGCGCCATCGTCGGGCATGTGGATCTGGTCGATTTCGACCCCGGACGGCTGGGCCTGCCGGTCTCGATGCTGGCCAGCGGCGGCGTGCGTTTCGGCGGCGACATCGACACGCCGGAACTGGATGTCGATCTGGTGCTTGCCCGGCTTCGCACCACGCAGCTCTCCATGGCCAACGCGCGTGTCCACGGGCGCATCGATGGCGGTGGCCAGGTGGACCTCACGTTGGCGGTGCAGGACATCGATCTGGACGGCCTGCGTGTGGATACGGTCGACGCCACGATACGTGGGCACCTGCGCGATCACCGCATCGCGCTTCAGGCCAGCGGTACGCCGGGCACGTTTGACCTCGGCGCTGAGGGCGGCTACGCGGACGGCGACTGGCGAGGCCACGTGCACCAGCTGCGCGCCGATGTGGTGCATGCCGGGCCGTGGCGGTTGGAGTCTGCCGTGGCGCTGGCCTTCGGCATCTCGGGTTCCATGGTCGAGCGCGCCTGCCTGAGCGGCGAGGAACGCGGCCGGCTGTGTGCGCAGTCGCAACTTCCGGTCGGGGGCGATGCGCGGGTCGAGTTCGAACTGGACGCTCTGTCACTGGCGTTGTTCAGTCCTTTCCTGTTCCCCGATGGCTTCAGGCGCATGGAAGGTGTCGTCGAAGGGCGCGGCGAGGCGCGCCGCGAAGACGACGCATGGCGCGGCGAAGCGACTCTTCGGGTGCCGGCGCTGATCGTGTTTCTCGATCCTGCCGGCGACGACGACCAGTTTCTGCGTCTCGACGATGTCGGTGTCGACGCAAGTCTGACGACGCGGATCGGAGAAGCGCGGTGGCACGCCGGCATCGGCGAGGATGGCCGTCTGCAAGGAGCCCTGGAGGTTCGTGCCGACGCCGATACCTGGCTGCTCGACGGACACCTGCGACTCGACATGGCGGCGGCCGGGCTGGAGGCGCTGGTGCGCGAACTCGACAGCGTCGAGGGACGCATCACCGCCGAGGCCAGTCTTGGCGGCACCCTGGCCGAGCCTGTCCTTGGCGCGCGGGCCAGCGTTCGCGATTTCGCCACCGATGTCGCCGCCGCGGGCATTCGGCTGAGCGAAGGCACGCTGACCGTCACCAGTGGCGCGGACCGGCGTATCGCCCTGACCGGCAGCGTGCGCTCCGGAGACGGCAGCATCGCGCTGGAGGGGCACTACGAGGTCGACGAGAATGACTTGAGGCTGCGCCTGCAGGGCGAGAACTTTCAGGCGGCCAACCTGCCGCAGGCGCGAGTGAGCCTCAGTCCGCAGTTGTCGCTCGATTTTCGCGAGGGGAGCGCACGCCTCTCCGGCAGCGTGGCGGTGCCGTCGGCGCTGATCGATCTGTCCCGGTTCGAGAATGCCGAACGACCCTCCGCCGATGTGATCATCATGGAAGGCGGGCGCGAAATGGAGCCCGCCCGCGGACTGCCGTTGAGCGCGCGGGTCACGGTCGAGGTGGGCGACGACGTACGCCTCAAGGGATTCGGCCTGGACGGGCGCCTGAGCGGTTCGCTTACCGTGCGCGAGACGCCGGGGCGGGCGCCCACCGGGCAGGGCAACCTGCAGGTGGCCGGGCGGTTCAGCGCCTACGGCAGGCAGCTCGAGATCCAGCGCGGCCGGTTGTTGTTCAGCGGGGCGCTCGACAACCCGCTGCTCGACGTACGCGCCGAACGCGTCATCGAGGACATCACCGTCGGCGTCCAGGCCAGCGGCGAGGCCCTTGACCCCCGGATCACCCTGTATTCGCGGCCGGCCATGGCACAATCCGACGTGCTGTCGT
>DAOMOD010000027.1:0-20200 GCA_035444205.1 Lysobacteraceae bacterium | reverse complement strand
ACCTGGTGGTGGGGCGGCCACTTTCGGCCGTGCGCGGCGGCGAGGGAGAAATGCTGAGCGATGCGGCAACCGCGCTGGGCACCGCCGGCGGCGACCTGCTGGCGCGCCAGCTCGGCGCGCGCGTGGGGCTGGACATGGGCGTCGAGGCCTCGTCCGAGCTCGGTGCCGCCCTGACCGTGGGCAAGTTTCTGTCGCCGCGACTTTATTTGGGCTATGGCGTGTCGTTGTTCGGAACCGGGCAGGCGGTGATCCTGCGCTACCTGATCAGTCAGGCCTGGTCGGTGGAGGTGGAATCCGGGGCCGAGAGCAAGGCGGCGCTCAACTACCGGCTGGAACGGTAGGCCAGCCGCGATCGGGTAGACTCACGCATGCCGCAAGAGGCGGATACCAAGGGGGCTTTCAATTTGCGCAAGATCACCCTGGGGTTGCGCATCGAGCGTTGAGGCGACTGCGTACGGATGAGCGACCACATTACCGATACCCAGCGCACCATCCACTCTCCGGGCCCCGGCCGCAATGCGGCGGAAGGTGCGGCGCTGGTGGTGATCCATGGCGATCCACTGGGCAAGCGCGTGTCGCTTGGCGTCGAGCTGGTGATCGGCCGCGCGCCTGAGGCCGGTTTCCAGATTGCTCATCGCAGCGTGTCCCGGCAGCACTGCCGCTTCTGGCTCGAGGACGGCGTGTACCGTGTGCGCGATCTCGGTTCGACCAATCGCACCTTCGTCAACCAGCAGCCGGTGGTCGAGGCGATCCTGCAGGACGGTGACCTGATCACGGTCGGTGAGACCATCCTCAAGTTCATCGCAGAGGGCAGCGTGGAGGCACGCTACCACGAGGAGCTGCACCAGATGGCGATGGTCGACGCCCTCACCGAACTGGCCAACCGCCGCCAGTTCCAGGAACTTCTGGAGAAGGAGCTGCGGCGGGCGGCGCGCGAGCAGGCCTCGTTCTGCCTGATGATTCTCGATATCGACCTGTTCAAGGCCATCAACGACCGCTACGGGCATCCTGCCGGCGACGTGGTGCTGAAGCGGGTCGCCGCCGTCATCCGCGAACACACCGGCGAAAGCGTGTGGGGTGCCCGCATCGGCGGCGAGGAGTTCGCGCTGGTGCTGCGCGATACCGTATTCAAGCAGGCCTTTGCCATCGCCGAGCGCCTGCGCGAGGAGGTCGCCGCGCAGCGCATCGAGATCGATGGCCTGGAACATGGAGTCACCGTCAGCATCGGTATCGCCGAATGGGGCGCCGGCCTGGTCACCTATTCGGATCTCATGCGCGCCGCCGACCACCAGCTGTACCGTGCCAAGAGCGGTGGCCGCAATCGGGTCGAGCCGCGTCCCGCCGGCGCCTGAGCGGAACACCCGGCCGTCGGGCGGGGCTGTCCCCCCTTGCCCTGTTCCGCGAGGTGACGGTGCGAGTAGAATGCCGGCCAACGTCGCGCACGGGGAGTCCACGATGTCCGGAAGGTTTTCGCGTAGCTGGGGCCTGGTCAAGGCCAGCGCCAGCGTGTTGAGGAGCGACAAGGAACTGCTGCTGTTCCCGCTGCTGTCGACCATCGCCGCGATCGTGGTGGTGGCAAGCTTCATGACGCCGGTGATCGCGCTCGGCTGGGGCGAGGCGGTGTTCGCCGACGAGGACCCGGGCCCGGTGTTCTGGGCCTGGATGTTCATCTTCTACGTGGTCCAGTACTTCATCATCTTCTTCTTCAACTCGGCGCTGGTCGGTGCTGCGTTGATCCGCCTGCGAGGCGGCGATCCCACGGTCGGCGACGGCCTGCGCATCGCCTTCTCGCGCATCCACGTGATCTTCGGCTACGCGCTGATCGCCGCCACCGTCGGCCTGCTGCTGCGCATGCTGGAGGAGCGCCTGGGCTTCATCGGGCGCATCGTCGTCGCCTTCGTCGGCGTGGCCTGGACCGTGGCCACTTTCCTCACCGTGCCGGTGCTGGTCAGCCGCGACATCGGTCCGCTCGATGCGGTGAAGGAGAGCGCCGCCCTGCTCAAGCGTACCTGGGGCGAGAACCTGATCGGCAACGCCGGCATCGCGGTGGCGTTCACCCTGGTCTGGGTGGTGCTCGCGGTGGTCGGCGTGGGGGTGATGGTCGCTGCCGCGGCCAGCGGTTCCGCTGCGCTGATGGTCGTGCTGGGCGCGCTGCTGCTGCTCGCCTTCGTGCTCACCGCCCTGATCCAGGCGGCCCTGCAGGGCATCTACAGCGCGGCCCTGTACCGCTACGCCGCCGAGGGCGAGGCGGGCGTGGGGTTTACCGGCGACGCGCTGTCCGGCGCCTTTCGCATCAAGGCTTGAGCTGAGCAGCATGGAATGAACGCCGCAGAGCCGAGGCCGCCGCGCCTGACCCTGGGCGCATTCCTGGCGAGCGTCGGCGACGAGGTGTTCAGCCTCGAGCGCGGCTTCCCGTGGACCTTCTGGCAACTGGCGCGCCGCCCCGGTTGGGCGGTGCGCCGCTACGTGGAATGGCGTGATCCGCGCCTGACCCGGCCCCTGCGCTATCTGATCGTGGCGGTCGCGCTGGCGGCGGTATTGCTGCACGCGCTCGGTGTCGACCGCAGCTTCATGGCGGGCGTTGAGCTGGGTGCCCAGGGATCCGGCGCCGATGCCGCCCGGGCCGCCGCCATCGCCGCAGTGTTCGCGCGCTTCGACCTCATCCTGCTGTTGGTGTGGGTGCCGGCGGTCGCGCTGGCCGTGCGTCTGGCCTATCGCCGCCACGATATCAACCTGATCGAGGCGATCGTGCTTGCCGCCTTCGTGCTGGCTCAGGTGTGCCTGCTGCAGGCATTGCTGATCCTGGTGCTGGTTCACGCGCAGACCGGGGTCGCCGCTGCCGGCCTGCTGGCCATGGCATGGCCCTTCGTTTATCTGGCATGGACCTGCAAGGGTTACTTCGCCGACCGTAACTGCGGCATCGGCGCCGCCCTCGGTGCGACCGTGTGGGCGTTCATCCTGATGTGGGTCCTGCTGATGCTGGTCACCATTCTCGCCGTCGTTGTACAGCTGCTGCGCACGGCTTCTGCCTGATCCGCGACTCTACAATCGACCGGACTCCCCACTCTCGTCGCCGCGCCCGGTCGAGCCTGGCCACATCCGTTCCATCGCCTCGACCGCCCATTGCGGTCCCTTCGCCTCGTGGCAGTCGGCACAGGCGTTGGGGGCGTGCTCGATGCCGTGGCGCAGGCTGTCCTGCGGGTTGGGCAGGGAACTCATCTCATGCGTGCGGGTGCGCTCCCACACGCCACGGTTGAGCTTGGTGATGTGGCGCGGCATGTGGCAATCGTAGCAGTGGCTGCCCGGTTGCCCGGCAACATGCTGCGTGTGCGCTGTCCCGGCCGCGGCGATGTCCTGATGGCAGTCGCCGCAGTAGGCATCGGAGGCCGCCGACGGTTGCAGCAGTCCCGGTTTCGCCGCCAGCTTGTTGTGGTGCGGATTGTGGCAGTCGAAGCAGCGCACCTCGTCCTCGTCGAAGCAGGTCGACTCGACGAAGGAACGGAACAGCATGCCGATGCCGCGTGGACGGCCGTTGTGCCACACCTCGACCGTCGGGTTCATGCGGCCAGGCGTCAGCGGTGTCTCGCGGAAGTAGTCGGAGAGGTCGTTGATACGGCCCTCACGGCTGTAGCCGGGCTCGAACACGCGATAGATGTCCTGGTGGCGCGCAAAGATATCGGCGCCATGGCAGCGTGCGCATACCGACAACGCCTCGCCCTTGGGCAACTTGGAGGCGCTGGCGATATACGCCACCGGGCGCCCTCGCAGATGGTTCTGCACGAACATCGCCAGACGATTGGCAGCAGTCGATTTCATGTATTCGACGTGCTTGCTGCCCGGGCCGTGGCAGGCCTCGCAGCCGATGCCGAGTTCCTTCCAGCCGACATCGGCCACGGTGTGCCAGGCGTCGCGGGCACGAATGTCGAGGTTGGTGGTGTGGCAGCGCGCGCAATAGAGGTTCCAGGCCGAATGCAGCGTGCCCATCTGCTGCCACAGATCGTTCACCGTCTGTGCGCTGCCTTCCTGCACGTTCCAGTAGGGGAAGTAGGCGTCGCGCGCGGTGGACCATTGCAGGGGCAGTCGACGCAGCACGCCGCCGGCTTCGCGGGTGAGATACTCCTGGCGGTACTGGTAGCCGACGACCAGTTCGATGGGGAACTCGACGAAGCGCGGCTCACCGGGATGCCTGAGCGCCATGAAGTAGCGCCCTTCGCGAACGTAGGTGCGCGCCACCACTTCGCCTGCCAGTGGATCCGGACTGTCGGCGGGCAGACGGAACTCCCCGTTGTCGAAGCGACCGATCACCGAACCGGGTGACGGTGACCGCACCATGTTGGCATGCGGCGAGGCGACCCATTGCGCGTGCACGATGCTGTGGCAGTCGCCGCACACCGTACTGCCGACATAGTCGGCGTCGAAGCGCTCGTCGAACTGCTCGGCGCGCCACCAGGTCCAGACCAATGCGATGGAGAGGGCCACGGCGACGAGCGCCAACGCGGGCAGCAGGCGAACGCGGCGTCGTGGTGTCAGTGTCTCGTCAGGGAGCTCTCGCCTGATGTGGCGTCGGGTTCGCTTGCGGGCCATCGGCCGAGTATGCCACCGCTATGGATCCCGCTCACGGCAACGATCGGACGGGTGCAGGACGCCTGCGATGGGCGTATCCTGCGCGGCCTCCGCGGTCGATCGATATCCACCGATGAACACCCGTACTGCCATCCGGCCCTTCTGGCAACGCCTGCGCGCAATCGCGCTGTATCCGTTCCAGGGGGCGGCCCTGGTCACCATCGTGGTCCTGGTCGGGGTGATGGCCCTGCTCGGCTGGCTGCCGGTGATGGGCTTCATTCTTGTCATCGTCTGCTGGTTGGCCGCCTACAAGTACGCGTTCGAGATCCTGCAGGAGACCGCGCACGGCAAACTCGAACCGCCCGAGCGGGTATTGCAGATCGAAGGTTCCGTGGTGTTTCAGTACATCGCTCTGCAGATCGTGCTGCTGATCGGTCCATTGATCGTGATGGTGAAGGCGCCCCTGTTGGGTTTGATTCTGCTGATCGGCGCCGTGCTGGTGCAGCCGGTGGCGACCATGGTGCTGGCGATGAGCGAGAGTCTCGGCCAGGCGCTGTCGCCGGGACGCTGGCTGGCGGTGATTGCACGCATCGGATGGCCCTACCTGGCTGTGGTCGGCCTGCTGTTCGTGATCCAGGTCAGCGCGAGCAACGCCGGCGCCCTGCTGGCGCAGGTGCTGCCGCTGTTTGTTGCCGGGCCACTGGTCAACGTGTTCTCGCTATGGGGCCTGTTCGCCACCTTTCACCTGATGGGTTATCTGATCTACCAATATCACGAGCAGCTTGGTTTCGATCCTGCTGCGGTGGCAGGCGCGCCGGCACCGCTGCGCAACCGCGACCAGGACCTGCTCGATCAGGCGGGCGCACAGATCCAGGCCGGGGATCCCGCCCAGGCGATGGCCCTGCTGCGCGAGGAAATGCGCGAACGCGCGGTTTCGCCCGAAGTGCACGAGTTGTATCGGCGACTCTTGCGCCAGGCCGGGGACCATGCCGCACTGGTCGAACATGGACGTCTGTTCCTGCACCTGCTGCTGATGGAGAAGCGGGAGCGCCGCGCGCTCGGCCTCGCGCGCGAATGCCTGGATCTCGATGCCGATTTCACCACGCCCGAGCCCGAAGACGGTGCGCGCCTGGCCGAACGCGCCGCCCTGGCCGGACAGAGCGCGCTGGCCGTCGATCTGCTGCGTGCCGCCATCCGCAAGCACCCGCGCAACCCGCAGATGCCGGCATGGAGTCTGCGTGCGGCGGACCTGATGTTGCGCCAGCCGGGCATGGAGGGGGAAGCGCGCGCCCTGCTTGTGGGGGCCACCGAGCGTGCCGACGAAGCGACGCGCCAGCGCATCGAGCAGCTCATGGCGACCCTGCCGGCTATCTGAGCGCTGTCTTGTTTCGATGCCGCGCCCTGCGCGTCATGGCTCACCGGCCGCGTCCGACACGTCTCCCGTCGAGTAGCCCCACTACGCTTCATTCAACAGGAACTTCGCCTTGCCCGCCTGCTGGCTGTCCGGAAAGCGCCGCGTAAGCCCCTGCAGCGCACGCGCGGCAAGCTCGCGCTCGTTGCGCTCGGACAGGGCAAGTCCCAGGCGCAGCCAAAGCTGCGGCAGATCCAGCGCGGGCAAGTGCGTTTCCTGGACCGACTCCAACAGCTCCAGGGCCGCCGCCCCTTCGCCCAGGGCAAGCAGGCGCGCGGCGAAGCCTGCGCGCCGTACCGGTGACACCGTCAGATCGGCCTTGCCGAGATCCTGCAGCACCCCCCATTGTTCGCGCACCTGGTCGGCGCGTGACGCACTGGCTTCAAGCACGGCCTCGGCCCGTTCGATCAACCCGCCGCGCGCGCCACGTTGCGCATAGCGCGCCGCGCGGTAGCGCGCGATGGCCACGTCAAGGCGCGCAGGGTCGGCGGCGGCCAGCGGCTCCAGCAATGCCTCGGCTTCGGCAAGACGCATCTGACCCAGGTGGGCGATGGCTTCGGCAAAGCGGTCGTCCGGCCCGGGCGCTTCATCCTCGTCGCTCATGAAATCCTCGCGCACCCAGCCGGCGCCGCGTGCGCCCCAGGCCAACAGCGCCCCGGACACGATGCCGCCGGCGTGGGCCGAATAGGCGACCCGGCTTTCGGGCAGGGCGAACATCTGGATCAGCTCCCAGCCCAGCCAGGCCGGCAGCAGCAGCAGGGCAGGAGCGCGCACGTAGTCGAACACCACGAAGAACCAGTAGAAGAAGCGGATGCGGCGCAGGCCCCACAGCACCGCCAGCGCACCCATCAATCCGGCGATGGCGCCTGAGGCGCCAATCAACGACGCCGGTTCGCCGCCCTGCCAGCCTGCCCAGGCCAGACCTGCGCCCACGCCCGCGGCCAGATACAGGGCCAGGAAACGCCATGGGCCGAGCGCCCCCTCCACCAGCAGGCCAAGCGCGCACAGGAACAGCATATTGCCGAGCAGATGGCCCAAGCTGCCGTGCAGGAACATCGAACCGATCAGGCCCTTGGCATCCGGCGCGGAGGCGTCGAGCGCAAAACGCAGGGTGACCACTCGTTGCAGCAAGGCGCGGAAGCGTTCATCGAGCGCCTGCCAATGCGCGTGCGCGTCGTCGTCGGCGAACAACTCGCCGCGTGCCAGGCGGGCGCGGAACGCGGCGTCGTGCTGCGCCGATTGGCTGAGCCAGGCCTGGCGATACGGCGGCGGCACGGCATCGAGCGCCTCCAGCGCATCCGATTCGCCGCCGCCCTCCAGATGCTGCCGATACAGGGCGGCCTCGATCTCGCCCAGGCCGGACTCGGCGTGGAACCGCGCTGCCTCGTCATGGGCGCGATGGTCGCCGCTCTGTATGGCGAAGAAGACGAACAGGTTGAGCAGCAGCAGGGCCGCCGTCGCCAGCGGAAAGGTGCGCCGATTGAGCGGATGGTGGAGCGGCAGGATCAGCATGGCGATGACATGGGTTCCGACGCCGCGCAGTGTAGCCGCATGACTCGAAGAATGGACTGGCCGGCGCCGCCAAGTCTGCGTCGCTGAACTCGATGAACCCCGCCGCTTCCGCGCAGCGCACCGCGCGACGTGTCGATTCGGACGCCTTGAGCCGTGGCGAGAATCGCCGGCCAGCTACGACGATGGCGCGTGCTGCAGCCAATGGCAAACCTGCGTCCACAGGCTGTGACCGAGCCAGTGTATCGGGGTGCCTGCCGCAAGCTGCGCCCGCAGCCACGCGAGCGCCGCGCCCGCGTCGTGCCGGGCCCAGGTCACGATGTCGGCATCCAGGTGGCGCAGGGAGCCGCTCTGCGGTCGCGATCCCCCCACCCCGCGATAGTGGAACGTGAACACGGCGAACCCCTGATCGGCAAGCCACTGCGCAAACGCACCATAGCGCTGCGAAGGCACGCCCATCGCCGGTGCAATCAGCACACCGGCGCGTGCGCATTGCGGGTCACCGTGGAGCCTGCCCTGCAATGCGTGGCCATCGTCAGCCTGAAAACACACGGTCGTCATCGGTCGGAACATTCCCGGCATCGCAGTTGAGGTAAGTGCAGATACGCGAACCGGCAGCCGGTCCCGCCAGGCGATCGGCATGTCATTGGCGGGAATCCTGGCGGTACTGCGTAGACAGGTTGCGAGTCGAAGGATGCGGTCCGGTGCCGGGTGGCTGGCGCTCCGCTCCTTGGTGAACCCCGCAACCCGATCAAGTGAGAGACATCCGATGAGCAAGTACCGACATGCGTTGCAGCCGTTGATGGACCGTCCGTTCCTGACCGACGGAGGCCTGGAAACGACGCTGATCTTCCACGAGGGCATCGAGTTGCCCATGTTCGCGGCCTTTGACCTGCTCCGCACGGAGGCGGGCACCGCGCAGTTGCGGCGCTACTACGCCCGTTACGCTGAACTGGCACGTGAGCAGGGACTGGGCCTGGTTCTGGAGACGCCGACCTGGCGTGCCAATCCGGACTGGGGCAAGTCGCTTGGCTACGATGCAAAGGGACTGGCTTCCGCCAACCGGCGTGCCATCGAGCTGATGCTTGGCATCCGCGCGCAATACGAAAGCACACAGTGTCCCATGCCGATCAGCGGCAATCTCGGCCCGCGCGGCGACGGTTACGTGCCCGGTCAGCGGATGAGCATGGCCGAGGCCGCTGTCTACCATCATCCGCAGATCCGCGTATTCGCCGACACGGCGGCAGACCTGGTTTCGGCCTTCACCATGAACTACGTCGAGGAGGCCATTGGCATTGCGATGGCCGCCAGGGACTGCGACATGCCGGTGGTCATCTCGTTCACCCTGGAGACGGATGGCAACCTGCCCTCCGGCGACAGCCTGGCGCAGGCGATCGAGCGTGTGGACGCGGAAACCGCCGGGTACCCCGTCTACTACATGATCAACTGTGCGCACCCGACCCACTTTGAGCGCGTCTTCAGCGAAGCCGCAGCCTGGCACCATCGGATTCGCGGGCTGCGCACCAACGCCTCCATGCGCAGTCACGCCGAGCTCGACAGTTGCTCCGACCTTGACGACGGCAATCCGGACGAGTTGGGGCTGCAGCACCGCCGGCTGAAGTCGATGCTTCCGCAACTCACCGTCCTGGGAGGTTGCTGCGGCACCGATCACCGCCACGTCGAGGCGATCTGCCGCGCCGCGTTCGCCTGAGCGGTGCGGCATCGATCGGTCGCCGGCACCGTCTTCACGAACTCCGTCATCGCAGCGCCATCGTGCAGTGCTGCACGAAGCGCATCTCATCAAGGCGATGGCGGGTTCCCGCCGCACTTTGCGTATTGCACGTCAAACCCGTCCTGGAAACCCACATGAGACACCAGATTCGTTCGATCCTGTTCATTTCGCTGCTGATGGCCGGCAGCGCCACCCTTTCCCACGCACAGCAGATCACCGTCACCGTAGGCGCCGAGCCGGCCTGCAATTTCCAGAGCATCAGCGCCGCGCTCGACGCCATCGGTCCCGAAGTCGAGCTCGAGATTCTGGTGCAGGGGCAGCCGGCCGAAGACAGCACCACGGTGGGCAACCAACAAGGCCCGCTGCGCATTGCGGCCGGACGCAAGGTCACCCTGATCGGAGATTCCGGTCAAGGTCTGTCGAGTTGCACTGGCGAGCAATCGAGCCGTCGACCCGTGATCACGCGAGATAACGGTGCTGCGCCCGGGCGACTCATCACGGTCGAGGAATCGGCTGAACTGTTCGTGCGCAACATCGACATCGTCGACGGCAATGCCGGTGGCGTGCTGGTGCGGGACCTTGGCATCTTCCGCGCGGACGGGGTCCGTTTCGAGGGGCATCGCACCGCTGCAGGCGTATCCGGAGCCGCGATCAGCATCGACGATGCCCGAGTGAGCCTGCGCAACACACAGTTCTTCGACAACGCCAGTCCCGCCGCGGGCGGGGCGATCTTCTGCAATTCGGATAGCGCGGTGAGAACGGCCAGAATCGAAATGGACCGCGATGTCGTTTTCGGAGAACAGGGATTCGGGCGCGGCAATCGCGCCGGCTTCGATGGCGGTGCCATCGCCCTGTTCCGACACTGCATGCTGATCGCGGCGAGCGGGAGCGTGTTGGGTCTTCACTTCGAGAACAACCAGGCCGGCCGTGACGGAGGTGCGATCGCCGCCGCCGACCGCGTCAGTGAGCCGGGTATGCGCAACTTCGTGCATCTCGATCGCTTTCTCGGAGCCGTGTTCCTCGACAACTTCGCCAGCCGCGATGGAGGCGCGATCCATGTGGGCTCCCAGGTGGAGCTGTTGGTCGGAGTAAAACCCGGCAGCGGTACCATCTTCGAGAATGGCGTCACCCGGTTCATCAACAACGCAGCCGGTCGCGACGGCGGTGCCCTGGTGGTGCTCGGGCAGGTCCTGGACGGCAACAACGAGCGCGGCCGGGCCGAGATCACCGCGTCCTTCCATGGCAATATGGCCCAGCGTGGTGGCGCCATCTGGGCAGACGGCGGACGCCAACTGGCGCTCACGCCGAGCGCGTGCGTCTCGGCTGATATCCTGGTGCGCGACCGCTACTGCGACGTGTTCGAGTTCAACCTGGCGCATGGCTCGCCATCCCGATCGGCGATCGGCGGTGCGCTGTATCTGACCGGCGCGGCGCGGGCCACGGTGCGTGGTTATGCCATCGACGGGAACGACGCCATGACTGCTGGCGGGCTGGCAGGACGCGGTAGCGCCATCGGGCTCAGTGGGTCGTCCCGCCTGCGCATGCAGGACACCCTGCTGCGACGCAACGGTCATGACGATCCCGATCCCGGTGACGGTCAACCCGAAGCCACCACGGCCATCGACCTGCTCGGATCCGGCAATGAGGCGCAGATTGCGCTCAGCACGATCGTGCAGCAGCGTGGCGATGTATGGCTGCGCGTTCAGGCCGGCTCGGCGGCACGGCTGATCGGAGTGATCGCGGATCAGAACGCCGCTGGTATTGCGGTAAGCGCGAGCGCCACGCTGACCGGCTTCTGCAACAATGTCCAGCTAGATGATGTCGGTGCGCCCACCGATCCCGGTTTCGTGCCGCCACCGGGCACCGCACGCGGACTGTTCCGGTTGGCGCCGGATTCGCCCATGCGAGCCTTCTGCAACCGCGTCGAGTTGACGAACGAGAATGACGACGTGATCGTGGGGCGCGATCTCGACGGCATCGAGCGTCGTGGCGCTCTGGTCGACGGCGTCGAACACGTGGACATCGGTGCCTTCGGCTCCATTCACGATGAGGCGATCTTTCGCAGCGGCTTCGAGTCCGGCGCGGCGTCGCCCTGAGCCGTGCCCGCGACCCGGAAACCGGATGCAGCCGTTCCGTGATGCCAAGTGCAGCGGCAGAGCACCGTGATGGGCGAGCATGAGTTGATGCGCGACCGGTTCCAGGAGACGACTCCAGGCGGCCAGCAGTCTACCGAGCGTTCGACGGTCGTTTCCGTTCCGGAGGCTGCCACGCCCGGTGGACTTGCGCTGCTGGTGTTCGAGGACGACTGCCTGATCGACGCGTTGGCGCTCGGTACTGGGGAGATCACCGTCGGTCGATCGCCCCAGTGCCGGGTAAGGTTGCAGGGATCGGAAGTGTCGCGCCGGCACTGCTCGATCCGCCTGCAGGGTGAGGTGGCCATCGTGCGCGACGTGCACTCGGCCAACGGAACCTTTGTCAACGGCAGAAGGATCCGGCATTCGGTGGTGACGGAGGGAATGCTCATCACGCTTGGCAATGCCCTGCTCAAGCTCGTGCGGTTGGGTTCCGTGGAGTGGAGAACCCACAGCGTCCTGTTGCGACAGGTCCATTCGGACGACCTGAGTGGCCTGCTGAACCGGCGCGGCTTCCGGCTGCGCAGCGAGGCGCTGCTCGGGGTGTTGGTGCCGGGCACGCCGATCGGCCTGATGGTGATGGACATCGACCACTTCAAGCAGGTCAACGGTCGCTACGGGCACATTGCCGGAGACGCCGTCATCCGTGCCGTTGGTGCACGGATACGGGAATCGCTGGACGCCGGGGCCGTGGCCGCGCGTCTGGGCGGCGAGGAGTTCGGCGTCTTGCTGGGCGGCGACTCGGCGGATGCGCTGCGCGATCAACTCGAGCGGTTACGCGTGGCGGTTCAGCAGGAGCGCGTCGAATGCGATGGAGAGTCCATCCAGGTGACCATGAGTATCGGCGCAGCGTTGGAACAGGCGCCACTACGCTCGCTGCATGCCATGTTCATTGCCGCCGACCGTGCCCTGTTTGAAGCCAAGGCTGCGGGTCGGAATCGCTGGGTGATGCGCTGCGGGCGTTCCTGAGATGTGCTGAGCCACAGTTGCCGGATTCGGTGCGACCGGGTCATTCTTCCTGGGGCCATCGTGCGCTCAGCCGGAAATGATCCAGCAGGTGCGCAAGTTCAGGGGTGCGTTCGATCAGGTGACGGTCCACCGCATGTTCGACCAGTGCATCGATGGCTTCCTCATCGTGTCGCAGGATCGAATGAGCGATGGCGAGGTTCAGTCCGAAACTGTGCCGGGCGGAGTGAATGCCGCGGGCGTTCCAGCGCTCCGTGAACCGGGTTGCCGCCTGCAGCAGTTCGCGCATTCCCGATTCGGATCTGCCGAGCCGAACCTGCGCCAGTCCGAGTTCCGAGCGGGCCTTGAGCACCTGCAGGCTTTCTTCGCCCAGGATCCGGGTCGCTGGCGGCAGCGTGGCGATCAGAAGATGCTCACCCTCGGCATGTGCGCCCAGATAGCACAGCGTCCGCCCCCGCAGCAGGGTGGCGGTGAGCGTGAGCGGCGCCTCGTTCCCGAGCGCTTCGGTCGATGCATCGGTCAGCTCGCTCAGGATGTCGAGCGCACGGCGTGCGTCGTTCGATCCAGTGTGGCTCTCATCCTGCAAGAGAACCAGCGCGATGTTGAGGCGCAGGCTGAGCGAATTGGGGTGTGCATCGCCGTAGACGTGGGAGAGGTCGTCGCCCGCTCTCCTGTACATCGCCAGCGCCGTCTCCCGGTCGCCCTGAGCGGAGATCAACGAAGCGAGATTCGCCCTGGCCGAAGCATTGAGCGCGAGCAGATCGCGGTCTCCGTCGCTCAGCTCGACAGCGCGCCGGAAAGCGGCTTCGGCGTCGCTGCCGCGCCCGCTGACACGAGCCACCCGGCCGAATCCATTCTGCACGCGAGCCTCCATGCGCCTGCGATCGGGGCGCGCCAGGTGATCGAGCTGCCGCTCCGCGGCGAGGTACTGTTCCTGTGCCTTGTCGATGGCCCACAGCAGCTCATAACCCCTGCCCAGCGTCATGTGCAGATGGGCCTGGGTGAGCGGGCCCTCACCGAAATGCGCGGGTGCGGCAGCGCTGGCGCGGTCGAGTGTCTGCAAAACAAGGCTGCCTTCGAAGCCCGACAGTTCGGGCTCGAGTTCGCGCAGCGTGGAGATCACATGTTCCAGCACCCGGTCGGAGAGTTCTCCTTGTGCCACCGCGCTGTTGCGCGCGCGATCGAGATCGATCGCAATGGATGTGACGACAGTGGCGAACACGACCAGCAAGGCGACCAGGACGAAACTCAGCCCGGAGGCAGCCGGATGCCGTCGCATGGCCTTGCCCAGCGCGTAGAGCCAGTTGCTGCGCCGGGCCGTCACCGGGCGGCCCTCAAGCACGTTGCGCACGTCGTCGGCCAGGTGTCCGGCAGACGGGTAGCGATCCGCCGGGTCGGTGGACAGGGCCTTCATCACCACCTGGTCGAGATCGCCGCTCAGGGCGCGCCGCAACGACTCGACGCTGGGCAACGAGCGATTGCGCGCGACGTCTTCCGCACGCTCGGGTTCGGTCGCACCGACGCATTGCGAAGGCGAAGGCAGGTGGCCGGCAAGGATGGCCCTGGCCAACGTGCGAGCATCCAGCGCCTTGTGCGGGTAGGGCAAGGCACCGGTCAGCAGGAGGTGCAGCAACAGGCCAAGCTGATAGATATCCGAAGCGGTGCCGACCGGCTCGCCACGCACCTGTTCCGGGCTTGCGTAGGCGGGTGTCTGCGGCGCACGTGCGGTGGTGGTGAGCTCGAGATCGTCGTCGTCCACCAGCTTGGCGATGCCGAAGTCGAGCAGCTTCGGATGTCCATGCTGATCGACCAGGATGTTGCTCGGCTTGATATCGCGGTGCACCACCAGCTTGCCGTGCGCAAAGGCGACCGCCGAGATCACGCGCAGAGTCAGCAGGAGACGTTCGCGCAGGCCAAGCTGATGGCTGTCGCAGTAGCGGTCGATGGGAAGTCCGTCGACGAACTCCATCACGATGTATGGGCGCGCGTGGGCGTCGCCGCCCACGTCGATAATGCGTGCGATGTCGGGATGGCCGAGCAGGGCCAGGATCCGGCGCTCGCGCGCAAAGCGCTGCAACATGCCGCTGTTCTCGGCAGATGCGTGCATGCGCTTGATTGCGACGCGGCGTGAGAAGCCATCGACATCCTGTTCGGCCAGATAGACCACCGACATGCCGCCGTGGCCCAGTTCCCGCACGATGCGGTAGCGACCGACACAGCTTCCCGGTTCGAGGCTGTCTTCGACATCGAACAGGGCGTCGGCGAAACCCTGCGCAATCGGGGCGCCGGGGACCAGCAGACTGTCCTCCGTCTCGGCCAGCTCCAGCAGGCGTTCGACACGCAGGCGCAGTGCTTCGTCCTCGCCGCAACGCTGCGCCAGCCGTGTTGCGCGCGCGCCCTCGGCCAGCTCCAGCAGTTCGGCCAGCAGGACGTTGGCGGCGCGCGCCTGCGCCAGATCGGCCGCCTCGTCCGCACCCTGGGCGGTGGTTTCCGGTTCGGTCATCGGTCGGCTTCCAGCCACTCCCGCAGCCAGGCACGCGCGCGCATCCAGTCGCGCTGCACGGTGCGCAGGGATTGATCCAGTGCTTCTGCGGTTTCCTGCTCGGACAGGCCGGCGAAATAGCGGCATTCGAACACCTTGACCAGACGCTCATCGAGCATCCCGAGCCGCTCAAGGGCTTGGTCGACCAGGATCAACTGGTCGGCCTCGGCCTCGCTCGATACCAGCGCATTCCCAAGCGTGGTCTGGCGGGCGCCTCCGCCGCGCTTGTCGGCCTGGCGCTCACGCGCGTGACTGACCATGAACTGACGCATGGCGCGGGCACAGATCGCCAGCAGGTGGCCGCGGTCGCGGGCATCGAGCCGACTCTGGTCGGCCATCTTCAGGTAGGCCTCGTGCACCAGCGCGGTGGTATCGATCGTCAATCCTCTGCCTGCACGCGCCTGGCGTCGCGCGATGCGGCGGAGGTCTTCGTACACCAGCGGCACCAGCCCGTCGAGCGCACCGGCGTCGCCATCCCGATAGGCGGTCAGCAGGCGGTCGAAGGTGGCGTCGTTGGTATCCATGGGTTCCGAATCTGCAATCGAGTGTCTCTCGCGAACTTCTGGAGGGCAATTCTACTGTCCAGGATCGAGGCGTTCAGTCCGGCCTGGGACAGCGTGACTCCCTTGATGGCGGTATCGCCGTTTCGCGTCGAGTTCCATCGGCCATCGAGGCTCCCGGTGCGGCAACCTGCCCAACAGCATGCGCCCCAGCTGCATTTCGCGATCGTCCGCAAAGCCGCAATGCGGCGGTGCGCGGCGCGGATTGTCGAAGGTGCCGAACAGCATGTCCCAGACCGGCAGGTCGGAATAGTTGCTGCGGTGCCAGCCGCGCTGATGATGGCGGCGGTGGCTTTCCGGGCGCTGGAACACGAATCCGAGCCAATAGGGGGTGCGCACGTTCCAGTGATAGAACAGTTCTCCAAGGCCCGCCACCGTCATGCACAAGGCCGCGACACCCGGCGATACCCCGACCACGCAATACAGCAGCGCGCTGGTCATCACGCCGTTGATCAGGATTTCCAGCGGGTGCTTGTAGAAGGTGGCCAGTATCTCCAGCCTGGCGACGCTGTGATGGATCTGGTGCAGGCGCCAAAGAAGCGGGACCTCATGGCGGGCGCGGTGCCACCAGTAGAACACGAAGGTGATGGCCAGATACCCGGCCAGCGTGCCTCCCACCATGCCCAGCGGCTCGGCATCCCACAGCCGGAACTGCGGAAGCCAGCGATCCCAGGTGGTGGCTGCCAGGTACACCACCCCCACCTGCGCCGCGTTCAAGGCCACCACGCGCGGCAGCCACAGACGCGTCCGCGGCAGGTCATGGCCGGGGCGCAGCCGCTCGGCAAGCAACATCAACAAGGCACAAGCGGCGACGACAAGTACAGGATCCATAAGGGCGCTCTCGACCAGGTTCGTAGGTGCGGCGAGTCTTGAGGCAAAGAATCGAATAGCGCAATGAAATCCGGCAAGGTCGCGTAGGATGGGATGCAACGTATCGTCTGGTAATACGAATCCCATGAGCCAATCCCGAGCAATCCATACCGCGCTGAAGCGTCAGATGCGTGCCCGGGGGCGCACCTATGCGCAGGCGGCGCCGGTGCTGGGACTGAGCGAGGCCAGCGTGAAACGCCTGTTTTCGCGCGCCGAGTTGTCCATCGATCGCCTCGAACGGCTGTGCGACTGGCTGCATCTGGACGTGGCCGAACTGGTGCAGCAGAGCGCCGCGGCGGCGCCCTTGGTGACCATGCTGTCGCCGGACCAGGAGCGTGAACTGCTGCGCGACCCCTCTCTCCTGCTCACCGCCTATCTGGTACTGAACCACTGGGACGAAGCCGCCATTCTGGCCGCCTTCCGACTCGACAAGCGGCACCTGGAGGGCCATTTGTTGCGGCTGGCACGCCTGGGCCTGATCGAACTGGCGCCGTTCGGGCGGATCAGGCTGCGCACCGCACGCAACTTTGCCTGGCGCAAGGATGGTCCCATCCAGCGTCATTTCGCCGAGCGTGTCCTGCCGGAATTCCTGGCCAGCCGGTTCACGGCTGCTGACGAACGCATGCATTTCTTCGGCGGCATGCTTTCGCGCCGCTCCCTGAGCAGGCTTCACGACGCCATGCAGGAGCTTGCCCGGCGCTTCGACGAACTGCTGCGCGAGGACCTCGATCTGCCGGTCGCCGAGCGCGACAGCGTCAGCCTGTTCATCGCCGCGCGACCTTGGGAGTTCTCCGACTTTGCAGGACTGCGCAGGACCGCACAGGCGCATGCCACTTCAGCCGGACCGGCCGGGTGACGATCCGGCCCGGGTATCGCGCTCTCCGATCACGACCCCGACAGCCGGCCACGCGGCTTCCCGGCCTGTCGCTATTGACGATGCTCAGACGTGCCGGCAGCGCCCTGACCTCGCGGCGTGCAACGGATCAGTTCTCGAATCCGCTGGTGTACACATGCGCACCGATACCGATCCGGGTCAGGTCGAAGGCGACGAACAGGTTTTCCACTGCGCCGCTCGGCGTGTCGCCATCGCCGTTGCCGACGGTCCATGTGGTGCGCACGGGCAGGTAGAGGATGCCGTCCGAGGACAGCGTCGCGGTGGCGCGGGCCACACCTCCGCCCTGGGCGTGCAGCGTGTCCAGTACGGTATAGCTGTTGCCGTTGTCGCGCACGGCGTAGTAGGTGCCGCCGTTGTTGTTGCCGACCACGACGATGCGGTTGGGTGTAACGATGGGCCCGGAGGAAACGATCTCCCAGCCGCTGCTGCCGGTCGGCATGCTCCAGCGCAGCGCACCGGTAGCCGTGTTGATCGCGTACAGCTTGCCCTGTCCCACCTGGCTGTTGGTCTGGAAATAGTACGTGCCCCCGTCATGACTCAGTGCGCCGTTGCCGATCGCACGCTCGGGGTGATTGACGCCGTCCACCCAGGTATGTACCTGCACGGAATTGGCGCCCCAAAGCGGGTCGCCGTCCATGGTGAGGCCGGCGACGTGGATGTGATTGAAGCCGAGCGCCACGTAGATCCTGCCGTTGGCTGGATTCACCGTCGGCGTCGCATCAGTGCCTGCCGGCATCATTCGCCGCCAGATCTCGCTGCCGCTGGTGCCGTGAAACAGCGCAAGCCCGGGTGCGCGGCCTGCTGTCACGACCTTGACCGTGGCGCCATCCTGGTACAGGGTCGGGTCGCTGATACATGTCTGGCGCTGGAATTCGGCCGCCCACACTTCGGCGATCCCGGTGCCCAGGTCGGTTCCGGCGTAGGGCCGGTCGTTCCATTGTTTGAGAAAGATGCGGCCGTCGGCGGCCAGGGTCGGGGAATGGGCGGACAGGTGATCGGGAAACGCCGTATCGCCGTTGTGCCAGAAGCTTGACGGTCCGATGATCGTGGAGAACGCCATCAATGGGTGCGGGGTGACGTCGTTGGTGACGTACACCACCGACCCGTCGGCGGAGAAGGCCGGCGCGTGCTGTGCGATGGACTCGCCGCCGGCGGGCAGGCCGAACCAGAAGCGCGCCCCGCTTCGGCGGTCCATGGCCTGCACTCCCTTGGGCCAGTGGTAGCCGCCGATGACCACGTCGGCACCGGCGGGCCCGGCACCGTCGAAGAACACCATGGTCGTCGCGCTCAATGCGCCGGAGGTTGGTGATTCCGGCGTGGGCGTCTGCCACAGTACCCAGTCGAAGAAGCTGCCGTTCTGACGTTCCTGGGGTACCACGAAGTCGGCACGGTTGGTGTGGGTCGCATCGCGCCCGCCCATGCGCCACTGGTCGGCGTGGACAGAGGCATGGAAGGCCACGGTGAGCAGCAGACAGGCGATGCGGGGCAGGACAGGGAAGCGACGGGTCATGATCAGGCTACCGATGGTCTTGGTATCTACCCATACGCAAGATCACGGTGATTGCTTCGCCGTGTAGGAAAACTCCTACAAGGATTTGCGCCCTGGGCCGACAGACACGGCCGCAGGCGCCCGGCATCATGGCACGGTCAACGCCGACAGCAGTCAACCGGGGTCAGCATCATGGAATGGAAGGAAATCGGCAGGGGCGCCGCGTTCGCCCTCTACCGCGAAGGTTGCATGATGGCGATCGTCGCCGGACCGGACATCGACGGCTACACGGTCGCGTTCCGCGCCTCGGGTCGGACCGTGCGCCTGCCCGATCTGATCAGCGCCAAGTACGCGGCCGAACGCGAGTGCCAGGCCACTAGCGATAATGGGCCGGAACCGTGATGCCGGAGCCTTGCGGCATGCGCCACGCGGTGATCACCGCGAGCACGACCCACAGGATGTCGAACGGGCTGAGGAAGTCAGGCGCGGCCTGAACGAACATGTTTACGGTCTCGGCCGTGTACAGCGACACTTCCGCGGCGGCCTCGGCGCCGTATTCGGCCTCCACCCATGCCTTGAGGAAATGGTGGAAGGTGAAATACTTGCCGGCGACGATGCCAAGCACGCCGGAAACCACCGCGATGATCTGAAGCGGCACGCCGCGCCTGCCACGCGCGAAGCCGATGACGGCGGCGCCGGCGAGGAGGCCGATGCCCCAGGCGACGAAGCCGATTTCGTAGTCGGTAAATACCACGATGGCAGCCCAGGCACCGCCCCCCAGCAAGGCCGCCATCAAGCCCCCCAGGAGCGCCGGCAGCAGTACGGAATGGTCGTAGGCCTGCATCCTGGCGGCGCGCATGACGTCGGCGTAGAAGGCGCCGACCAGATCCACGGCGTCGTGCCTGGGGACGCCCATGGCCTCGACACGGCCGGCCAGCGTGTCCTTGTCGACACCCGCCTTGATCTGCCCCAGCATGAACGCCTGCAACCGCTCGGCACCCGCCTCCTGGCCCTGCCCCGCATCGTCACTCATCCGTCATCCCCTTGGTACTGATTGGCCTGCCCGCCGATCGCGACGACCGTCCGGGTCCAGCGCCAGAATGCCGGCACGACGCCGGATCGGCAAGTTGGTGTGGCGCAGTTGCTCCGGGAACCTCTGATCCCGCAGATACCGCAAGAGGTGTCCGACCAGGCCCGCGGGGCCTGCGCTTGAAGCTCAGCGGCAGTCGGGGTCAGCCGGCGCGCACTGGCGCACTCGAAACCTGATCGTCTGCTCTGCGCCGCTGCCCGGCGCCAGTGGGAGCATCCGCAGCAGTCCCGCCTCGGCATCCAGTTCGACGCCATGGTGCGGCAGCCGCCAAACTGCCGGGCGGTTGGCGAATGCCGCTTCGGCATCGACATGTCGACGCAGCCACTGCGCCAGTTCGAACATGCGCAGCAGCGCATCGATATCCAACAGGCGATGGTAGTGGTCGCGGTGGCGCACTCGGAAAAGCGGCAGCAGTCGGCAACCCATCGAATTGAACAGTGC
>DAOMOD010000026.1:0-27613 GCA_035444205.1 Lysobacteraceae bacterium | reverse complement strand
AGCGCTGGAAGAAGGTGTGGGACGAGGTGCGCTATTGCTCGGAGCGCTGCCGGCGACGGGGTGCTGTTTGAAGCGGGGGCTACTTGCCCAGGGTGTCGATGCGGAACTTCATCTCCACGATGGCTCGTTGAAGCGCCCTGCCGGTGCCGGCGGGATCGCCCGGGCGGTCCGGGTAGTCGGTCCATTCGCCGTAGCGCAACTGCCAGCAGGGGGGCGAAACGTCGTCGACCCGGATGATGTACTGTGGCACTTCGAAGGCCTGGCCGTTTGCGGTGACGACCGTCCGGCAAGTAATGGCGATTTCCCTCGCGCTCATCGTCGATGTCCGCTCGACGTGACACCCCGGCGCCGCCAGGTCGCGTCTGCACAAGTCCTTGCACGCCCTCCGCCGACGCTCGGCGCATCGTGTTTCATGAGCTCCTGTTCCATGCTTCTCCTCTCGCAAGTGGGGGCAATGGTCGCACGAGTCGGCTGCGTGCGCTCAGGCGGTGGACTCGAGCAAGTAGCGATGCACCACCGGCGGTGCATCGCCGATGTGGAAGGCGAGCTTGCGTTGCTGCAGGGCGACATCGCTCGATGTCACCCGATGGAAGCGACGCAAGTGTTCTATCCAGGACTCGTCGATCACGACCTCGACGAAACGCCCGGGGACGTTGAGGTCGTGCAGCAGCTCCCATGACAGGGCGCCGTGGCGGAGCCTGCTGCGGCGGCTCTCCTGCATCACGACCCGGAATTCCGGCGCGCGCTCAGGGTTGATGTTGTACTCGACGGCGGTCATCACCCTGCCCGACGCTGGCGGCTCAGCGGCGACCGGTGGTGGATGAATGCTCGATGGTGTCAGATCGTCCTTGAGCCCGAGGTCCGGCATGAGCTTGCAGGCGATCAGCATCAGGATCAGGCCACTCACGGCTGCGATCGACAGGCTGATCGGCACGCTGGCCATGGTGGCGACCTGCCCCCACAGGGCGGCCCCGAGCGCGCTGGAACCCATGACGGCCATTTGCAGTATCGACATTCCCCGAGCGCGTACCCAGCCGGGGAGCCCCAACTGGGCGGACACGCTGAGCGCATTTGCGGACGAGATCCAGGCGCCGCCGCACATCAGCATCGCGGTGGCGGCGACCCATTGCTGAGTCGTGTTGGCGACGACCAGCATGGCTGCGGACAGCAGCAGGCCGCTGCGCAGCACGAGCGCATCGCGCTCATAGCGTTGTCGCAGTCGTGGAAGGAACAGGCTGGCGATGACCGCCCCGCACCCCATCGAGGCGATCAGCAGGGTGAAGGTGGCGGCGGTACCGCCTTCCATGCGGCGTGCGACCAGTGCAAGCAAGGCCAGCAAGGCCGAGGTGTGCAGGAAGAAGATCGCGGTGCGCAGCAGCACGCCCTTGAGGTGATGCGACTGCGAGACGTACTGAAGCCCCACCCGCATTGCACTGCGCAGGCGTTCCCGGCCAAGCGGATCAGGGGTGTGCTGGTAGCCCCAGCGCGTGATGGTGATCGCTGCCAGCAATGACAGGACGGTGTTGAGCAGGAAGACCCAGGCGCTGCCGGCGCTGGCGATGAGGGCACCTGCGGCGATCGGTCCGATGATCCGCGAGGTGTTCATTGCCACGCCGTTGAGCGCCAGCGCGGCAGCCAGCTGGGGGCGCGGCACGAGGTCGGGCACGATTGCGGCGAAGACCGGCATGCGCATCGCGAGGCCTATCCCGTTGGCAAAGGTGAGTGCGAGCAACAGCGGGGGGGACAGGGTGCCGAAGAAGGCGAACAGGCACAGCACGAGGGCGACGAACGCGACCCAGAGCTGGGTCATCAGCAGGTAGCGCTTCCTGTTCAGCATGTCTGCCAGGGCACCGCTTGGCAGTCCGAGCAGGAACACCGGCAAGGTGGCGGCCGTCTGCACCAGTGCCACCCAGATCGGTGTGGACGTCAGGGAGCTCATCATCCACGCCGCCGCGACGTCGTTCATCCACATGCAGACGTTGGCCACGAGCCAGGCCGTCCATAGCATGCGGAAGGCAGGAAGGCGCAGCGGCGCGAGGGGAGAGAGCCCCTCGGCCTGGTCGGACGTGTTGATCGGCGGCGTCGGGTCAGGGCTGCTCATGATCTGGGCTTGGGGCTGGGCGAGTCGGAGGCAGCCGGGGAGTCTGTGCTCGGGAGCGGCTCAACGATAGACGAGCACGGGGACCTTGCAGTGAGTGAGCACTTTCTGGGTTTCGCTGCCGATCAGCAGCGCCTGCAAGCCCTTGCGACCATGCGAGGCCATGAAGATCAGGTCGCAGCCGAGGCGCTCGGCGGTCGTGATGATGGCCTGATGCGGGCTGGTGCTGGTTTCAGTGACGGCCTCGGCGCTGAGTCCGTGGGCTTGGGCCTTGCCCACCGCATGGGCGAGGATCTTGCGGCATGTCTCGGTCTCGTGGGCAATGAATTCCTCCTTGCGCTTCATGTCGACATGGCCGGACTCGGTGAAGTCGGTGACCGGGAACGGCGGGTCCGGCATGACGTGTATGAAGGTCACTGCGGCGCCCACCAGCTTGGCAAACTGGATCGCGTTGTTCTCGGCAATATGCGAAATGCTCGAGCCGTCGGTTGGGACGAGAAGGTGTTTGAACATGGTGTCTTCCTGGAATGGCATGCACTGGGGAGCTTGGGGGAAGGTGCCCGTCCTCGCTGGCGACGGGCACTCGGCGTCAATCTTCCTGGAAGGCTTCTTCTCGGCGGCGCGCCCACATCGGCGCCATCATCGCTACCAGCATCACTACCGCCACGGCGAGAAGCGCCGCGCTCAGTGGGCGGGTGACGAAGACAGTCGGATCACCGCGCGACAGCGTCAGCGCACGCCGAAGGTACTCCTCCATCATGGGGCCTAGCACGAAGCCAAGCAGCAGTGGCGCTGGCTCGCATCCGAGCTTCGAGAAGGCATAACCGAGGACGCCGAACACCGCCATCAGAAGCACGAGGAAGGTCGAGTTCGAGACGCTATAGACGCCGATTGCACAGATCGCGAGGATTGCGGGGTAGAGGATGCGGTACTTGACCGACAACAGTTTCACCCAGATGCCGATCAGTGGCAGGTTGAGGATCACGAGGAGCAGGTTGCCCACCCACATGCTGGCGATCAGGCCCCAGAACAGTGACGGATTCGACGACATGATCTGGGGGCCGGGCTGGATGTTGTGGATGGTCAGTGCGCCGACCATGATCGCCATGATGGCGTTTGCGGGCAGCCCCAGGGTCAGCATCGGAATGAAGGAGGTCTGAGCGCCCGCGTTGTTGGCAGACTCCGGCCCCGCGACGCCCTCGATGGCGCCGTTGCCGAAGCGGGACGGATCACGCGCGATCTTCTTCTCCAGCATGTATGACGCGAATGAGCCCAGTACCGCGCCGCCGCCCGGCAGGATTCCCAGCGCCGAGCCGAGTGCGGTGCCGCGCAAGGTCGCCGGCCAGGCGAGGCGGAAGTCCTCGCGGGTGAAGTTCCAGAGCTTCAGCTTCTGTTTGCCCCCCGTGAAGACCTCGCGTTGCTCCTCGCGGGATTCGAGGTTCTTGATGATCTCGGCGATGCCGAACAGGCCCATTGCGACGACCACGAAATCGATGCCATCCATCAGTTCCGGGATGCCCAGTGTGAGCCGTTCTGCACCGCTCTGCACGTCGGTGCCGACGAGTCCCAGTAGCAGGCCGAGGATCACCATGGCGATGGCCTTGATGATCGAGCCGCGCGCCATGACCACGGCAGCGATGAGGCCGACGACCATCAGCGCGAAGTACTCGGCGGGCCCGAAGGTCAAGGCCAGTTTTGCCAGAGGCGGTGCGAAAGCCGCGATCAGCAGCGTGCCGACGGTGCCGGCAAAGAAGGAGCCCAGCGCGGCGGTGAGCAGCGCGGTGCCGGCACGGCCGCGCCGGGCCATCTGGTAGCCATCAATGGCCGTGACCACCGAGCTCGTCTCGCCGGGCAGATTGACCAGGATGGCGGTCGTCGAACCCCCGTATTGCGCGCCGTAGTAGATGCCCGCGAGCATGATCAACGCGGTCGTCGGCTCCAGGCTGTAGGTGAGGGGTAGCAGGAGCGCGATCGTTGCCACCGGCCCCAGGCCAGGCAACACCCCGACCAGGGTGCCGATCAGGGCGCCGAGGAAGCAGTACAGCACGTTCTTGATCGAAAGCGCGACCGAGAAGCCCAGTGAGAGATTGTTCAGGAGTTCCATGACAACCGCTCCTCAGCCCAGAGCCGGCCACATCGGCATCTGCACGCCGAGGCCGTAGTGAAAGATGAGGGCGCACAGCAAGGCGATGCAGACCGAGAGTACGGCCGTCTCCCGCCACGAGTATTCTGGGCGTGCCACGCGGCTCACGGCACACATCACGAGCAGCGTCAGCAGTACGCCGAGCAGGGGAAGCAGCACGGCAAACAACACCGTGGCCAGCGTCAGGCTGATCAGTGGTCGCCACGCGATGTGCAGTTCCTCATCGCCTCCAGGAGGGCGTGTGGTGAATGCGACCAGAACGCCGAAGCCAATGAGAAGGAAACTCAGCACACGCGGGAAATAGCCTGCTCCCATGTTGGCCGCCCTGCCGGTTGGCAAGTCGCTTGCCAGGACGAGAGCCAGCACGCCAAAGGCGGCGAACATCGCTCCCGAGATCAGGTTGATTCGATCGATCTTCAATTTCTTGTCTCCTTCCTCTCGCGTGGACGCGGGATATTCGTTCTCAATCTGGTCGCGCGCTCAGGCCTGGCGAGGGCGGCGCGTCATGCAGATCGCCACCGCAGTGGCGACGAGGACGTCGTCCTGCCACAGTTCTCCGCGCACGTTGCAGATGCTGTTTCCACGCCGTTCGAAGCTGGCCTTGCCGGTCAGCACCCCCACCCGGGCCGGTGCGAGGAAGGAGGTGTTCAGGCTGAGCGTGGAACACGAGGCGCCCACTTCAAGCATTGCGGTGACGAGCACTGCAGTCACGTCGTCGAGCATCGCGCACAGCATGCCGCCCTGAATCTGGCGGGCCGGGTTCTGAAAGGCCTCGCTGCCATCGAACTCGACGACAAGCGTCCCTCCCGTACGGTCGAGCGCCAGCACGCGGCGGCCCAGGAGGCGAGTGATCGGCGTCCGTTCCAGAACGCCGGCGAGCTCGTTCGGGAGCATGTTGTTCGGCTGCACCATGGGGCTCCTTGGTTGGCCGGGGCCGCAGCGGCGGCCCCGCCCTGGGTCAGGCGTATGCGGCCTGTAGATCGGCGAAACGCTTGCCTTCGCGCGCCAGGCGTTCGAGCAGGGGCGCGGGCTGCCACCAGAATCCGTCGCGCTCGTGGAAGCTCCGGATGTCGGCGAGCACCTTGTCGAGACCGATCCGGTCGGCGAGGTACATCGGGCCGCCATGGTGGGCCGGAAAGCCGTAGCCGGTCAGATAGGTGATGTCGATGTCGCTCGGACGTAGCGCAATCCCCAGTTCGAGCAACTTTGCGCCCTCGTTGATCATCCCGTAGAGGCAGCGCTTGATGATTTCGTCCTCACTGAAGCTGCGGCGTGCGATGCCCATGCGGGCGGACTCCTCGACGAGCCAGGCCTCGAACTCGGCATCGCGATGCGGTGTACGGTCGCCTTTCTCGTAGCGGTACCAGCCCTTGCCCGCTTTCTGGCCGAGACGGCCCAGGTCGCACAGCTTCATGATCAGGTCGTTCCAGCGTCGATCCGTCGGCCGCGTGGCCATCTGCGCCTTGCGCGTCTGGTAGCCGACGTCGTTACCGGCCATGTCATGGACCGCGAAGATCCCCATGGCGTAGCCGAACTTCTTCAGCACGGCGTCCACCTCGTGTGGGAACGCGCCGTCCTCGACCAGGAAGTGAGCCTCGCGGGTGTAGTTGCGGAACAGGGCGTTGCCGATGAATCCCGGATAAATGCGCGCGAGGACGGCGATCTTGCCCATGCGCCGGCCAAGATCCATCAGGGTGGCGATGACCTCGGGGGCGGTCTGGGACGCGCGCACCACCTCGAGGAGCTTCATGACGTGGGCAGGGCTGAAGAAATGCGCGCCCACCACGTCCTGCGGCCGGGTGGTGACGGCGGCGATCTCATCGACGTCGAGCCCTGAGGTGTTGGTGGCGAGGATGCAACCGGGTCGGGCGTGGGCGTCAAGCTGACGGAACACGCTCTTCTTGAGCTCCATGTCCTCGAAGACCGCCTCGATCACGATGTCGGTGTCGCCGACGTCGGCGATGTCGATGGAGCCCTTGATCCGTTCCAGGCGTCGGGCCATCTCGGTGTCGGTGAGCTTGCCGCGCTTGAGACTCGTCGCGTAATTGTCGCGGATGCGCTGCAGGCCGCGTTCAAGCCCTTCCGCATTGGCGTCGATCAGAGTCACCGGAAGGCCGATGTTGGCCAGGGCCATGGCGATGCCACCGCCCATGGTGCCGGCGCCGATCACGGCCACCCGTTCGATCGGCCGCAGCTCGAGATCGGCGGGCAGATCCGGAATGTGGGCCGCTTCGGTAGCGGCGAAGCGGGCGTGCTCGAGCGCGCGCGCGCGCTCCTCGTCGGTGACGGTGAAAAGGTCGGATGTCGTCATGTTCGCGCTCTCAGGCCTGGTTTTCCTGAAGGCGCTTGGCCTTGCCGTCGACAAACTCGCGCAGGCGGGCCTCGGCTTCGGGCGGGCGGGCACGGGCGGAGTTGAGCTGCTCGACGAACAGACCGTCGTCGTGCGACATGTCCTGAATGCGAGGAAGCACGTTGATGATCATCCAGTTTGTTTCGGTGCTGTTCCTGGCTACGCGTGCCGCGAGCTCCCGCGCCTTCTTCAGGGCCTCGCCTTCGGGCACGACGTAACGCACCACATGTTCCTGAAGTCCCTCTGCCGGGGTGAGCAGGCGTCCGGTGAGCATCATGTCCATCATCACCGTGGTACCTACTACACGCTGGATGCGCACGGTGCCGCCGCCGCCGACGAAGATGCCGCGCTGGCCTTCGGGCAAGCCGAACAGCGCGCTTTCGTCGCAGACCCGCAGGTGTGCCGCCGTGGCGAGCTCCAGCCCGCCACCGACCACCGCACCGTGCAGCGCGGCGATGAAGGGAATGGGGCCCCGGGCGATGAGGTCGAATACCTCGTGCCAGTTGTGGCGGCGGCGCTTGCGGGGCGCCTGGATCTGCCCGGTGGCGCGGGCCAGCGCCTCGGCCAGATCGAGCCCCGCACAGAAGTTGCTGCCGTGCCCGAAAAGCACGGCCACGTCCGCTTCCTCGTGCGCGCGCAGGACGGCGGCGCGCAGTTCGTCGATCAGCGGGTCGTTGATGGCGTTGCGTTTGTCGGGGCGATTGAGCCCGATGAGGGCGATGTTGCCGTCGAGCTCATAGGTGACCAGGGGCGCATTCATGTCGTGGATTCCTGAGTTCATGTGGGGTCAAAGGTCAAGCAGCAAGCGGGCACTCTTGGCTCCCGAGCAGCACACCATCATGCGATTGTTGGCTGCCTGCTCATCGGCACTGAGCACGAGGTCGCGGTGGTCGGGAACGCCCTCCAGCACGCGTACCTCGCAGGTACCGCACACCCCTTCCCGGCAGGAATAGGGGGGCTCGACACCGGCGTCGATCAGGCTGTCGAGAATGGTTTGTCCGGGCCGTACCTGGATGCACTTGCCGCTGCGTGCCAGCTCGACGGTGAAGCCACCCCCGGTCGCGGCAGCCTCCTTGGCGGCGAAGTACTCGCGATGGACGCGCTGCGGAGCCAGTCGCGCGCTCGCGCGTTCGAAGGCGTCGAGCATGGGGAGCGGTCCGCAGCAGTACACATGGGCGTCCTCGGGCAGGTCGTGCACGATGGCGGCGATGTCGAGCATCGCGGCGCCGGGCTCCTGATCGAACACGAGATTCACTGCGGCCTCCGGCTCGTGCTCCCAGTCCTTCAGGAGGTCGATGAAGGCGGCGTGGCGACGAGTGCGCGCCGCATAGTGAAGCTGCCAGGGCATGCCGAGCGCGCGAGCGCGGGCGATCATGCTCAGCATGGGGGTGATGCCGATCCCGCCGGCGATGAAGACGCTGCGTGCCGCGCCTTCGTCCAGGGGAAAGTTGTTGCGCGGCGGATGGATGCTCAGGGTTTCGCCGGCGCGCAGGGTCTCGTGCATGAAGCGTGAGCCGCCGCGGCTGGCGCCGTCCTTGTTCACGCCGATGACGTAGCGGTGTCTTTCCTGAGGTGCATTGAGCAGCGAGTAGCTGCGGGTCAGGCCGTTCGGCAGCAGCAGGTCGATGTGGGCACCGGCCGTGAAGGCCGGCAGCTCCCGCAGTGGTGGCATCGGCACGAGCTCGAAGCTCAGGATGCCTTCTGCCTCGAAGCTGACGGATCGCACGCGGACCTGGAGGATCTCGGAGGTGTTCACGGTTTTCCTCGTGACATGGGTTCGTTGTCGCGCCCTTCGGCCGCGCACGGCTGACTGCCGTCGCGGGCGCAGTGGGCGGTGAACATCGGGCTCGAAGGACCTACTCGGGCTTGAAGCCGGAGGCCCTGATGATGGGCTCCCAGGCGGCCAGCTCCTTGCGCTGCTCTTCCGCCATCGCCTGCGCATCCAGGTAGCGCGGTACCACGGTGAGCTGATTGCGCAGCTCCTCACCGACCTTGGGGCGGGCAAGGATCCGGGACAGCGCTTGCTGCATGCGTTCGAGTTCGGCCGCAGGTGTTCCCGCAGGTGCCCACATCGCCGTCCAGGCCTCGCCCAAGGTGATGTCGAATCCCTGTTCGGCCAGGGTCGGCACGTCGGGCAGGAGTGGCGACCGCTGCGCGCTGAAGACGCCGAGCAGGCGCAGCGTGTCCGCACGATGCTGGGGGGCGAGCGATTCGATCAGGGCAACGCCGGCCGGGATGTGGCCACCCAGCAGATCGTTCATCATCGGCGGCGTCCCCTTGTAGGCGGTCGGCTGTAGTTCGATGCCGGCCACTTTGCCGAACTGCACGCCAAGGAAGTGGGTCTGGCCACCGAGACCGGCCGTTCCGAAGTTCGCCCGCGAGGGATTTGCGCGAGCCCAGGCCACGAACTCGCGCGCGTCCCTGGCCTGGGTGTTCTTGCTCGCCGCCAGCCCGATCGGATAGGACACGAGCCCGGCCACGGGCGCCAGGTCGCGCCACAGGTCCCACTTCAGTTGGTGGCCGAACACCAGGGTCTGGAAGGTCGGCGTGGCGTTGGGCGCGATCATGTAGGTGAGGCCGTCGGGAGCGGCCTTCGCCAGCGTGTCCGCGGCCAGCCGTCCGCCCACGCCTGGCTTGTTCTCGACGATCACCGGCTGGCCCAGTTCGGTGCGCAGCTGTTCGGCGAAATAGCGCGCGATGGCGTCCGTTCCGCCCCCGGCCGGCAGACCCACGAGGATGCGAATCACACCCCTGTTGCCGCCCTCCGCCTGCAGATGCGGACTGCCGGCAGCCAGTCCAAGGCCGATGCCCAATGCCAGCAGGGCTCTTCTTCGCGTGATTGACACGGTGTTGTCTCCTGTCCTTGGCGGGCGCTCGGCCTTCAGGCCGCGTCCGCGATGTGACGCCAGTCCGACCCGGGCGGTAGCACGCCACCGACCGACTGGACCTGGCTGTAGTTGAGCTCCGGGCTCGAGGCGATCTTCGGCGCTTTGCCGTCCTGGAACTCGCGTACCGCCCTCAGCAGCATCTGGCGCAGACGGATAACTGCACCGTCGGCCGAGCACAGTTGCTCGTCGGTGCGGTCGTAGATCGGCCCCTGGCTCAGGAACATGGCGAAGTCTTCCGTGCCGAGGTGCTGCGGGAAACCGGTCTGGTGGCCGCGCTTCATCAGGTCTCGGTTCTGTCCCCAGTTGTCCTTCGGGTCACCCGGGGGCAGCGGCGGGAAGTTCCACACGTCGGGGGACGCCGACATGACCGTCATGCCCAGCGGGCGATGCGGGTTGAAGTGCACGAACCACGCACGATGGGTGACGTCGTCCACCGGTGTGGAGAAGAACACGGTGGTCGGGCCTTGCTCGTCCGGCGGACAGATGATTCCGTACCAGGGCATCACGAAGTTGTTGATGCGGACGTAGATCGAATCGTCTCCCAGGGTACGGATGGCGGCGTAGCGATAGCCGTAGGGGCGCTCCTCGAACTCGAGGCGCGGCGCCAGCGCCTTCGTCATCAGCATGCGCTGGTTGCCGCTGCCCGCCGTCAGCTGGGTGGTGGATTCATGCAGCACGCCGACATGCGACGAATCCATCGATGCTTCAACGCCCTGGAGCCAGTTCGTCGGCACCTCCACGCTGGTGACCGAGCGCTGGGATTGCGGCAGGTCGACGAAGGGCAGTTCGGGGAACTTGGGCGGCGTATCGCCCTTGCCCAGCCACACCCACACGATACCGCCGCGATCGACCGTGGTATATCGGTTGACCCGGACGTGATTGCAGAACTGCTCCTGGTTGCCGGCGTGATTGGGAGCCTCGATCACCTCGCCCTTCACGTTCAGCTTCCAGCCGTGATAAATGCAGCGCAGCCCGTTGTCCTCGTTGCGCGCGAGGGCCAGCGACGCTTTGCGGTGCGGGCACTGCTCGTCGAGCACACCCACGCTACCGTCGGTGGCACGGAAGGCTACATAGTTCTTGCCCAGCAGGCGTACCCGCACCGGCGCGCCATCGGCTTCCAGCTTGCATGAGGGAACTGCCGGCAGCCAGTAATGCTGGCGGATCATCTCGCCCATCGGCGCGCCATTGTCGACGCGAGTGAGCAGGTCGTTTTCTTCCTTGGTCAAAGGCATGGAGGTCTCCTCGATTCCGTCGGTCCGTTGCAGTGACAGTGCGAACGGCTTCTTACTCTGTGGGGAAGGCGCGTCGGTAGACGCGGCGGCTGTTGTTCTCGAAGACGTCTGCGCGCTGCTCCGCCGACAGCCACTCAATGCTCTCGATCACCGGCTTCATGTCGTCGTAGTCGCGCCCGCTGATGGGGTCGCGCGCGCTGCCCGTGCCGGGCTTCTCGGTGCCGAACAGGACGTTGTCAGTACCTGCGACCTTGAGGAGGAGGTCGATGGCCTCCTTGCTGTAGTTGCACGTATCGAAGTAAAGCTTGCGCAGTTGCTGGTCGAAGGTCTCGGTCTCACCCTTGCGCACGTTCCAGGAGCGGAAACGACCCATCTGGTAAGGAATGGCGCCGCCGCCGTGGGCAACAACGATCTTGAGCTTGGGGAAGGTCTCGAAGGTCTTCGCACCGAGCAGCGAGATGATCGCGATGCTTTCCTCGTTGATGAACTTGAGGGTGTAGGACTCACGCGCGCAGCAGCTGCCTGCGGAATGGATGAGGCCTGGCACGTCCAGTTCGACCATCGCCTGGTACAGCGGATGCCAAAAGGGGTCGCCCAGGCCCGGCGGCGTGGGGCCCTCGCCCTCGGTCGGGTCGGGGTTGATCAGGCAGCCAATGAAGCCGAGCTCGTTCACACAACGCTTGAGCTCGGGGATCGCTCGTACCTCCAGGCGCTCGTCCATGTACTGCGGCAGACCCGCGACGCCACGGAAGCGATCCGGGAACATGGCCACGACGCGGGCGATCAGGTCGTTGCAGTGGCGCGACCACAGTTCCGTCACTTTCGCGGGTTTCACCGAGTGCATCTGCAGGTAGGGTCGTGGCGACAGGAACTGGATGTCCGTTCCGACAGTGTCCATTGTCCTCACCAGGTCTTCGGCGACCTTGCGCACCGAGGCGTCGGGAACTTTCGGGACCGTGTGCGGGTTGGCACGACCGCCAACGAGTTCGGCCATGAAGCGGAAGCTCTCGGGTGGCATCACGATGTGGGCATGCGAGTCGATGATCATTGCTGCTGTCTCCTAGTAGCTTATTGAGTGACTGCGATGAACTCGACCTGCAGCCACATGCCGTGTTGCAGGTCGTGGATAAGGATGTGCCGTGCAGGGCGGTCGGCGGGGTCGGGAAAGTACCGCCGCCACTCGGTATTGATGGCCTCGCGCACGCTGTTGTCCTTCACGTAGATGTTCAGCTTTGCCACGTCCGCAGTGCTTGCCCCGCCCGCCGCGAGGATCGCCTCCATGTTGCGGAACGCGTTGCGGACCTGTGCTCCCGCATCGTCGGGCAGGCTGCCAGTCGTCGCGTCCTTGCCGGAGATGGCCGACGAACATAGGAGCGGCCCGACCCGCGCGGCTTGAGGGATTGGGGCGTTGTGGGCGAGTCCGGCAACGTCGATAGAGCGGGGAGGGCGGGGCATGGCTTGTCTCGGTTCGTGTTTCAGATGAGCCGCGACAACGCATGGGTCGCTGTGGGCTCGGTCGTCTCGGTCAAACTTATACATCCAATCTGTTGTGGTGTGCAAGAACTAAATCAATAAATACCACGATGAAGCCTTCTTCATTCTGGAAAGCCCCGACGGCTTCGCACGCCGGCAGTTCAATTCTGTTGCCGGGGCCTCGTTCCCGCTTGCTTCTGATGATCTCTCGCTGCCTGGCGCTTCCTTGCTGACGAGCAGTGCTGCCTTGATGCGCAGCTCCGCTGAGATTCTTGCGCGGTGGGTTTGATGCGCCCTGGGTCAAGCGGCGGTGCAGGGCGGCTCAGGCCTGTTCTGGTGCCCCGCCGAGGGTGCAGATAACGCAGCATCACCGTTGAAAAACTTTCTTGTGGTATGTACAAAACACAATTGTGTACGCCACAATCGGCTAACGGGCCTACAAGGCGTCCGTCAGGTACCGGTAGGGGGTGTTGGTGCGGTGACCGATCACCGAGCCGCGCTGGCCGGGTCGATATTCAGAAAAGTGGGAGACAAGTGTGCAAAAGAAGACGATTCGTTTCGTTCCCTTGCTGGCCAGTGGCGTGCTCGGCGCGATCGCGCTGCCGGTGACGGCTCAAGGCAATGTCACGGTCTATGGGGTCGCCGATGCGGCGCTGACCCGGACCTCGGGCGGTGGAACAGGGAGCAACTGGGCCATGGATGGTCGTGGAATCCTGCAGGGTAGCCGGATCGGCTTCCGCGGCACGGAAGACCTCGGTAACGGCATGAAGGCGGTGTTCTGGCTCGAGCAGGGGATCAACATCGATACCGGCACCACGCCGCCGGGGGCGCCGGCCGGCTCGTCCTGGGCGTTTCAGCGCCAGGCCTGGGTCGGGCTCAGCAGTGCCTGGGGTACGCTGGGGCTTGGGCGTCAGTACGCCCCCGGCTTCGCGACCGCGCGCTTCGACATTCTTGAGGGCTCGGGGCTGTTCAGTGCCCGCGGCTGGTTGACCTCGGTAGGTGGTTACACGATCAACCCTGGCTCCGCCGCGCGCTGGTCGAACTCCGTGCGCTACATGTCGCCCGACCTCCAGGGCTTCTCATTCGAAGGCATCTACTCTGCCCATAACAACGAAGATGCAAGCGCGCCAGGCAGTCCGAGTTCCGACGATCGCTGGGCCGTGGCAGCCGGCTACAAGAATGGCCCGGGTGAGATCGGCGTTGTCTACCACAATGTGGGAATGGGGGCGGGCGTCGATGACACCAAGGAAGTGTTCGTTGGCGGTTCCTGGGACTTCCGTGTCGTGAAGGCGATGGCAACCTGGCAGCAGAAGAACGCTCAGGCCTCCAGCGGGGACAACCGGCTATGGTCGGTGGGCGTCGTGGTGCCGGTGCTGAGCTCGAGCGCCTTCCATCTGGGATACGCGGCCCTGGATCGCAAGGGCAGGGATAACGATTCGGACTCCTGGTCGGCCGGTATCGTGCATGACCTGTCGAAGCGTACCGCACTGTTTGCCATCCTCAACCGTCTCCATCATGAGGAACTGGCGCCTAACCTTTCAGGGATCGAGCAAGCCATCCTCCCCGGGAAGACTGCGAGCACGTGGGCCTTTGGTATCCGCCATCGGTTCTGAACGCGGTTGACGGATGCTTCCGCCCGCGCCCGCCTCGATGAGGCGGGCGCGGGCGGTGCTGTGTCCACATGCGCTGGTTGAGGCTCGCCTTGCGATGAATAGGGCGTGACGGCAGGGCGAAGCCCCGCCGCGCCATCAGCGATCGTGGGCGTCAGACTCGAAGAAGCTCCCCGGCAGGCGTGCCAGAAATTCGGAGAAACCGGTGGAGCCGGAAGGAACGTGTTGCGCCATGCTCGAGGCGGCCATGGCTTCGTCGCCTTCCTGGATCGCGCGTGCCACTTTCAGATGCTCCTGGAGGGACTTCGCGATCTGGACCTTGGTCTGGAAATCGGTGGTGCGGTAGCGCTGGATCTGTCGCCGCGCGTTGCGGATCAGGTCCGCGAGGTACACGTTGCGGCTCCCGCTGTAGATCACCTCATGGAAGTGGTTGTTTGCCGCCGAATACTCGGCAGGCCCCCCCTGGACCGCAGCTTCCTGGCACTGCTGCAGGGCATTGTCCAGGGCCTTGCGCAGCTCGTCGTCGACGCGGCGGGCGGCGAGCTTCGCGCACAGCGATTCCAGCTCACCGACTGTCTCCATGATGGCGCGGACCTGGCCAATGGACAGTCGTCCAACGGTGACGCCCTGTCGGGGTGCGATGCGCACCAGGTCGCGTGCGGCCAGTTGCTGAAGCGCCTCCCGTACCGGTGTGCGCGACACCTCGAAGCGGGCGGCCAGTGCCCGTTCGTCGAGTGAGGCACCAGGCGGGAGCCGGCCCGACTCGATCTCCTCTTGCAAGGTTGCACGGATCTCGTTCGCACGACCGCCACGGCTGCGCGTTTCGGCCGTGGGCGCTGCGGTCTCCTGAGGCGGGGGAAGGGGGGTCGAGGTATTCATGGTCGGCAGAATTTATACAAGATCAGAATTTGCGATAGGTGCGAAGAGATTTATACACCACAAGAGACTTAAAAACGAGGATAGGCACGCGAATTTGGGTGGCGTGTGAGCCGGTTCAAAGACGGTTGAGGAAGATATTAGGCAGTTAAACAGGCGGATGTGCGGCGTTCCTGGGGGTGTTGGCGGTTGTCCTGCTGGTCTCTGTAGAAGGATGCCAAAAAAGATCTGTGGTGTATTGATAAAGTGTTGCTGGTATGCCAGAATTGATCCCAACAAGAAGCAACAGGATGACGCGGCCGTCAGCCTTGGACTTGATAGGAGGATGTACCTGTATGAACGTTTCGATCACTGGCTCTGCACGAGCGCCGCTGGCCGTCGGGCGTATTCTTTCGCCGCGCTCCATCGCCATCGTCGGTGCTTCTGCCGACCCGCGTTCGTTTGGGGGCTTCGTGCTCGCCAATCTCGAGCACTTCGGCTATGCGGGTGACGTCCATCTGGTCAGTCGCAGCAGCGCCGAGATCAATGGGCGCTGCTGCGTCAAGACGGTCGATGACTTGCCCGAAGGCATCGACCTGGCGGTGCTGGCCATTCCGGAGGCGGGTGTCTGCGACGCGCTACGCTCGCTCGCGGCACGCAAGACACACGCCGCGCTGCTGTTTGCATCGGGCTACGCCGAGGCCGGCGAGGAGGGTCGCGAAAGGCAGGAGCAGCTTGCCACGCTGGCCCGCGAAGCCGGGATCCTGCTGGTCGGGCCCAACTGCATGGGTTTCACCAATCTCGCAGCAGGCATCCCGCTGACCTTCGAGCCGCTGGCGGCAAGAGATCACGAATTGCGCCCGGGTGTCGGCGTGGTGGCACAGAGCGGCTTCATGGCGGCCAATCTGCGCGAGGCCTTCCTGGGCCGTCGCCTGCCGACGACAGTCGTGTTCTCCACCGGCAACGAAGTCTCGGTCGGGATCGAGGATGTCATGGCGCACTACATCGCCGATCCGCAGACCCGAGTCATTGCGGTGTATGCCGAGCAGATCCGCCATCCGCAGCTCTTTCTGGCGCTGGCGGCCTCGGCGCGTGGTGCCGGTAAGCCGGTCGTGCTGCTGATGCCGGGTCGCAGCGCCCGTGCTCGCGAGGCCGCGCAGTCCCATACCGGGGCGCTTGCGGGTGACCATGCGACGGCCATGGCGCAACTACGTAGTGAGGCCGTGGTGGTGGTGGATTCGCTCGACGAGCTCATCGACGCGACCGCGATCCTGCTGCGATTCCCCGTGCCGACGGCCGGTGGCATCGGCTTCATGACGGGTTCGGGCGCGATGAAGAACCTCGCGCTCGATTTCTGCGACGACCTCGGCCTCGACCTCCCCGTGCTTGCACCGGCCACGGTCGCCAAGTTGCGGGGAATGCTGCCCGACTATGCCGTGGCGGAGAACCCGCTCGACTACACGACCATCGGCGTGCGTCAGCCCGGGCTGATCGGGGAGGTGCTGCTGAGCATGCTGGACGATCCGGGCATCGGCAGCATCGTGCTGGCCATCCCGGTCGGGCCGGAGCTCGCGCAGCGCGACAAGGCCCAGCACATCGTGCCGGTGGTGGCGCGTGCGGCCAAGCCGGCAGTGCTCGTGCTGACGGGCGATACCAGCCCGATCGAGCCCTTCTTCGAGGAGGCGATCGAGGCCAGCGGCGTGCCGATGTTCCGCTCGGCCGACCGCGCGTTACGCGCGCTGGGCAAGGTGGCCGCTTACGGCGAAGCACTGGAGCGGGTTGGGCGTGCGGTGAAGGATGCTGCAGGCGCCCTTCCCTTGCCCGCCGCGGTGCCGCCAAACGGCATCTTCGCCGAATACCAGGGCAAGGGCTGGCTGGCGCGTGCAGGTCTGGCCGTTCCGGCCGGCGGCCTCGCACGCAGCCCCGACGAGGCCGCCGAAATCGCGGCGCGCATCGGCTATCCGGTGGTGATCAAGGCCCAGGCCAGCGAACTGCCGCACAAGAGCGACGTGGGGGGCGTGCTGGTCGGCCTGAGTGACGAAGCGGCACTGCGCAGCGGCTGGGAGCGCCTGCACAGCAACGTCGCCGGCCATCGCCCCGAATTGAAGCTGGACGGTGTGCTGGTTGAGGCGATGGGGCCGCGCGGGCTGGAACTCGTGGTCGGTGCCAAACGGGACCCGGACTGGGGTCCGGTCGTGCTCGTTGGCCTCGGCGGCATATGGATCGAAGCGCTCAAGGACGTGCGGCTGATTCCCGCCGGCATGGCGGAGCAAGACATCGTCGTCGAGCTCGGCCGGCTCAAGGCGGCAAGCGTGCTGCACGGCATCCGTGGCGCGGCCGGCGTCGATCTGCAGGCCATCGCGCGCGTCGTCGCGCTGATCGGTGCCCAGATGCGCGCCAACCCCCAGATCATCGAGATCGACATCAACCCCCTGGTGGCCTATCCCGCCGGCTCTGACCAGTCCGTGCTGGCGCTTGATGCGCTGGTCGTGGCGGCTGGCAACTGAGGAGCAACGCCGATGAGAATGGAATTTTCCGCAGCGGACGAGGCCTTTCGCCTCGAGGTGCGCGCGTTCGTGCGCAGTCACCTGCCGGCCGACATCAAGCGCAAGGTCGAACTCGGTTTGCGCCTGGAGCATGAGGATTACGTCACCTGGTTTCGCATCCTCGAAGCGCGCGGCTGGATCACGCCGGGCTGGCCTGTCGAGCATGGCGGCCCGGGCTGGACCCACGTGCAGCGCTACATCTTCGATGAGGAGACGCTGCTCGGCGGCGCGCCGCGCATCATCGCCAGCGGCATCCAGATGCTGGGCCCGGTGCTGATCGCCTTCGGCACCGAGGAGCAGAAGCGCAGGTATCTGCCTGATATCCGCCACAGCAACACCTGGTGGGCGCAGGGCTTTTCGGAGCCCGGGGCGGGCTCCGATCTCGCGGCCGTGCGCACGAGCGCCGTGCTGGAACCCGATGGCAAGCACTTCATCGTCAACGGCCACAAGGTGTGGACCTCGTACGCGCAGTGGTGCCCGATGATGTTTGCGCTGGTTCGCACCGATCCGACGGCGAAGCCGCAAGAGGGTATCTCCTTCCTCCTCATCGACATGAACGCGCCCGGCGTCGAGGTCCGCCCGATCCGCATGCTGGAAGGCGGCGCGGACCTCAACGAGGTGTATCTCGACAACGTCCGCGTGCCGGTAGAGAACCTGGTCGGTGAGCTCAACAAGGGCTGGTCGTACGGGAAGTACCTGCTCGGGCATGAGCGTACTGGCATCGCGGGCATCGGTTCATGCAAGCAGCAGTTGGCGCGTGCGCGCCAGATTGCGCAACAACTGGGGCTGGATGGCGACCCCTTGCTGCGGGCCCGGCTTGCCCAGTTCGAGATCGAGCTGATGGCACTCGAGTTCACCGCGCTGCGTCTGCTCAGTGCCAATCAGGCCAGCCGCATGCCGGCGGTCGAGGCGTCGATGCTGAAGGTGCGTGGCACGGAACTGCGCCAGGCGATCTACATGACCTTGGTCGATATTGCCGGTCCGGATGCCGTGCCCTTCTCGCTCCAGGCGCTGGAGCTCGAGCACCTCGATGAAGGCGTTGTCGCCGAGGAGCTGGTCGCGCTTGCCGCCAACTGCCTCGATTCGCGAAAGATCACGATCTACGGTGGCACCAGCGAGGTGCAGAGGAACCTCATCGCCCGTGCGGCGATGGACGCCTGACGCCGTACCGCAACGACTAGGACAAATGATGGATTTCTCACTGAACGAAGACCATCTGGCGCTCGCGGATGCTGTGCGGCGCTTCTGCGATGGCGAGTATCCGGCCCAGCACCGTGGAAACACGGAAAGCGAACAGGAGGCTTTCCGCCGTGTTGCCGGCATGGCGGACATGGGCCTGCTCGGGCTGCCCTTCGAGGCGGCCTATGGCGGAAGCGAACTGGGCCCTGTCGAGATCATGCTGGTGGCGCGCGAATTCGGTCGTTGCCTGGGCGGCGGCCACTTCCTTTCCGGCACGGTGATGGCCGGCCAGCTGCTCGCCCGCCTCGGTTCGAATGCACATAAGGAAAACTGGTTGCCCGCCCTGACCCAGGGTTCCTTGCAGATGGCGCTCGCAGCCTATGAAGAGGGTGCGCGCTACGAGTGGCAGCGGGTGCGTACCCGTGCCACGCCGGTGGCAGGTGGCTACGCGCTGAGCGGGCGGAAGTCGCTCGTGCTGCACGGCGACACGGCTGGCCTGTTCCTCGTCGTGGCGCGCACTGCGGGTGAGCTCGGTGATCGCCACGGCCTCACGGTCTTCGCCGTCGATGCGGGCACGCCGGACCTGCATGTGCATGGTTTCGACACCCTTGATGGCCGCCGCGCCGCGAACCTGGTGCTCGACGGGGTTGTGGTCGACGCCGGCCGTGTGCTCGGCCCGCTCGACCAGGCTGCCGATGCAGTCGAGTCCGCCCTCGACGCCGGAGCCGCTGCGTTGTGCGCGGAGGTCGTGGGGGCGCTCGAGGCACTGATGGAACATACGGTCGATCACCTGCGTACGCGCAAGCAGTTCGGCGTGCCGCTGGCCAAGTTCCAGGTGCTGCAGCACCGCGTGGCCGACATGGCCATCGCAATCGAGCTGCTGAAGTCCATGGACTGCGCGGCGGCGATGGCCCTGGCCGGCGAGGATGCCGGCGTGCGCCGCCGGGTGGTGTCCGCCGCAAAGGTGCTTGCGAGCCAGCAGGGCAGGCATCAGGGCATGGCGGCGATACAGATGCACGGCGCCATGGGCATGACCGACGAATGCCGCGTCGGCCACTACGCGAAGCGGCTCATGGTGATTGGCCAGCTGTTGGGCGATGCCACTTACCACCTCCGGCGATTCGACGCGCAGCAGCAGAACTAAGCGCGAACGTCCTTCCACACGCAGGGCAAACCTAGATTCAGGAGACAAGAATGATTTCGACTCGTACCTTCAGCCGGCTGCTCGGCATCCTGACGATGAGCGTCATCTGCGCGGCGCCTGCCGTCGCGAGCGATCCCGTGCGCCTCATCGTCGGTTTCCCGCCGGGCGGCTCGACCGACACCGTGGCGCGCTTGCTCGGCGACGAACTGCGCGCACACCTTCAGCGTCCTGTCGTCATCGAGAACAAGCCCGGTGCGGGGGGGCGCATCGCCGCCCAGACCCTCAAGGGCGCGCCCGCCGACGGTAGCACCTACATGCTCGCACCCAATGCCACCGCAATCTTCCAGAACCTGCTGTACACGACCGCGGAGCGCAAATACGACCTGCTGACCGATTTCACCTCGGTGGGCGTCGTGGTCTCGTATCCGCTTGCGCTGGCGGTCAGCAAGCGCGTCCCGGCCAACAACCTCCAGGAGTATGTGGCGTGGCTGAAGGCCAATCCGCAGGAGGGCATGTTCGGGACCGCCGGCGCGGGGGGGCACACGCACTTCTCCGGCCTGCAGCTGGGCAAGGCAATCGGCGTCGACCTGCAGGTGGTGCCCTACCGGGGCAACGGCCCGCTGGTGACGGATCTGCTGGGCAGTCAGATCGCCGCCGGCGTGATGACCGCAGGCGACATCCTGCAGCACCACAAGGCGGGCAGCGTGAAGGTGCTCGCGGTGTTCGGGGCCGAACGGTCGCCGCTCATGCCGGACGTGCCGACGGTCAGGGAGCAGGGCTACGACGTGGATACGGGCGACGCCTGGACCGCGGTGTGGGCACCTGCCAGAACCCCCGCCGCCGAGCTCGAGCGCATGCAGTCGGCACTCAAGGCGGCGCTCTCCAAGCCTTCGGTGCGGGACAGCCTCGCCAACAATGCCACCTTGCAGCCGGACTTCCGCCCTGCAGCCGAGATGGACCAGCTGGTGAGAAAGGAGCTCGATTACTGGGGGCCGGTGATCAAGGAATCCGGCTTCACGCCCGAGCAGTGAGCGCCCTCATCCCGGACAAGGACACACACGAATGAGCCTCAACGGAACAGCCTGCATCGTCGGGGCCTACGAGCACCCGACCCGTCAGGCCGACGACCTGTCGGTCGTGCGGCTACACGCAGACGTCGCCAAGGGAGCGCTGGAGGATGCCGGCCTCAGCAAGGACGACATCGACGGCTATTTCTGCGCCGGCGATGCGCCTGGTCTCGGCACCACCACCATGGCCGAGTATCTCGGCCTGAAGCTGCGACATGTCGATTCCACCGAATGCGGCGGCTCGGCGCCGATCCTGCATGTGGCGCATGCGGCCGAGGCCATCGCGGCCGGACGCTGCAATGTCGCGCTCATCACCCTCGCCGGACGTCCGCGCGCCCAGATGGCAGCGGCGCAGGCGGCGGCCAAGGAGGGGCGTGGCGGCAAGGCGCCGCTGGCGCTGAAGGCCCCCGATCCGGATGCGCCCGAGCTCGCGTTCGAGCTGCCGTTCGGGCCCGCCACCCAGAACCTGTACGCGATGGTGGCCAAACGCCACATGTACGAGTTCGGTACCACCAGCGAGCAGCTGGCGTGGATCAAGGTGGCCGCCTCCCAGCATGCGCAGCACAACCCGAACGCCTTGCTGCGCAAGGTCGTGACGGTGGAGGACGTGATCAACTCGCCCATGGTCAGCGACCCGCTGCATCGCCTCGACTGCTGCGTGATGAGCGATGGCGGTGGCGCGATCATTGTTGCCAGGCCCGAGATCGCGCGCGAACTGAGGCGGCCGCAGATCGTCGTGCGGGGCACGGGCGAGGCGCCCAAGCATGGGATGGGCGGCAAGGTGGATCTGACCTGGTCCGCGGCGCGCTGGTCCGGGCCGCAGGCCTTCGCCGAGGCGGGGGTGGCGCCGGCGGATATCCAGTATGTCTCGCTGTATGACAGTTTCACCATCACCGTCCTCATGCAGCTGGAGGACCTGGGCTTTTGCGCCAAGGGTGAGGGCGGTCGCTTCGTCATGGACGGCAACCTGATCTCCGGCGTCGGCCGGCTGCCGTTCAATACCGATGGGGGTGGCTTGTGTAACAACCATCCGGCAAACCGCGGTGGCGTGACCAAGATCATCGAGGCCGTCCGCCAGCTCCGTGGCGAGGCGCATCCCGCGGTACAGGTGCCGGGCTGCACGCTCGCCCTCGTCAATGGGATCGGCGGCGCCCTGGCCTCACGTCATACCAGTGCCACCCTGATCCTCGAGAGGGTTTGACCATGAATCGACACCCCGAAAGCGACAAGGCTGCCTCCGCACGCGTGGCGTCGCGCCGCATTCCCGCGCCACGGGTGCTGCCCGAGTCGCTGCCGTTCTGGGAGGCGGCAGACGAGGGCAGGCTGCTCGTCAAGAAGTGCGCGGCCTGCGGTGAGTTTCACCATTACCCGCGGGACATCTGCCCGCATTGCCTGAGCACGGAGACCGCCTGGGTTCAGGCTGCGGGCACCGGCACGGTGTATTCCTTCAGCACCATGGGCCGGGACGAGGCCGCTTACACCCTCGCCTTTGTCGCGCTCGACGAGGGCGTGACGCTGATGACCAACCTCGTCGATTGCGACCCCGCGCGGCTCCACATCGGCCAGCGGGTGCGGGTCGTTTTCAAGCCCAGCGACGGCGGCCATGCCGTGCCCATGTTTACCCCGGTTTGAAGGAGCTCCCCATGGACAACACTGACCACACGTTCAAGGCGCGCAAGGGGCCCTTGTCCCGCTTCACGATCCTCGACGCCTCGCGCGTGCGCGCCGGCCCGACGGCGATCAGGCTGTTTGCCGACCTCGGTGCGCGCGTGATCAAGCTCGAGATCCCGCCTGGTGCCCCCGGCGGCGACGACATGATTGGCGGCCGCGATCACAACCGGGCGGACTACGAGAACCTGCACCGCAACAAGGAGAGCCTGACCCTCAACATGAAGGAGCCCGAGGGCATCGCCATCCTGCACAAGCTGGTCGAGCAGGCGGACGTCTTCATCGAGAACTATCGGCCGGATGTGAAGTATCGCCTGGGCATTGGTCCGGATGCGCTGCGGGAAATCAATCCGCGGCTGGTGTACGCAAGCATCTCCGGCTTCGGCCAGGATGGGCCGTACGCCAACTGGCCGGGCTTCGACTCGATCGCCCAGGGCATGGGGGGGCTGATGAGCCTCACCGGCAAGCCGGGCGAAGGGCCGATGCGCGTCGGCATTCCGATTGCTGACCTGTGTGCCGGGCATTTCTGCGCTCAGGCCATCCTTGCCGCCCTGCTCGAACGCGACGTGACCGGCGAAGGTCAGTGGGTGCAGACCTCCTTGCTGGAGTCGCAGATCGCGATGCTGGACTTCCAGGCGGCGCAGTGGTTGATCGACCGCAAGGTGCCCGGGCAGAACGGCAATGAGCATCCACTGACCGTGCCGACAGGCGTGTTCGAGACCCGCGACGGTTACCTGAACCTGGCCGCGATCGGACAGACGATGTGGAGGCGACTATGCGAGGCGCTGGAGCTGCCGCATCTCGTCGATGAGCCCGGCTTCGGCTCTGATCCCGAGCGCGTGAGGAACCGCGAGCGGGTCAATGCCGCTGTCGGCGCGGCCTTCAAGACGCGCACCACCGCCGAATGGACCGAGCGCCTGCTCAAGGCGGGCGTGCCCTGCGGTCCGATCTATCGCGTCGATCAGGTGTTCGAGGACGTCCAGGTACGGCACCTCGGCATCCAGCGACCGATGCACCATCCGGAACTGGGCGACATCTCGGTGGTTGGCCTGCCGATGCGCTTCTCGGCGCATCGGCGCGAGGAAGGGCCGCTGCGCCCCGCGCCTCATCAGGGCGACCAGACCGAGTCCATCCTGTCCGACCTCGGCTATGCCCCGGTCGAGATCAAGCGCCTGCGCGCAGCCTTCGTCGTTTGACCTTAACCAGCGAGTTCTCACATGGCCCGACTCGTAGCCGCTTTCGGCTCATCCCACAGCATCATGCTGGCCTCGCAGCGCGAGGACTGGCAGCACGGTTTCCGTGCGATCGATCCGAACAACCGCTTCTACTTCGACAGGCAGGGCAACAAGACCGATTACCGCAGCCTGCTGGCGCTGGCCCCACCCGATGCGGAGAAGATGGTCACGCCCGAGCGCATGGCGGAGCGCTACGACCAGGCGGAGGCCGCCATGGACGAGTTGCGTGCGCGCATCCGCGCCGCACGGCTGGACGTGCTGCTGCTGGTCGGCGACGACCAGACCGAGCTGTTCCGCACCACCAACAACCCCGCCTTCGCGATCTACTACGGCAAGACGATCCGCAATGGCGCGCAGGTGCATCGCGAAGGCGACACCTGGTACCAGCGCGCACGCGTCTGGCGCCAGGAGCCGGGCGGCGACCGTGACTATCCGGTGCATGCCGAAATGGCCGAGTGGCTCATCCGACAGCTCTGCGACCGCGACTTCGACATCGCCGCGATGGATGGCCTGGAGCCGGGCCAGTACGAGGGCCACGCGTTCTCGTTCATCCATCGCCGCTACCTGCAAGAGCTCGACTTGCCGGTGGTTCCGGTCATCGTGAATACCTTCGATCCACCGAACCAACCCACGCCCCGGCGCTGCATCCAGCTCGGTGCGGCGCTGCGCGAACTGATCGCCTCCTATCCGCAGGACCTGCGTGTCGGTGTGCTGGCCTCCGGCGGGTTGAGCCACTTCGTCGTCGACGAGGCGCTCGACAACGGGATCATCGGTGCTTTGCGCGAGAAGGACACCGCCTGGCTGGCGGGCATCGATCCCAAGCTGCTGCAGGCGGGCAGCTCGGAAATTCGCAACTGGATCATCGTCGCCGAGGCCGTCCACGCGCTCGACCTGGAATGGGTGCGCTACGTGCCGGGCTACCGCAGCCCCGCCCTGACCGGAACGGGCCTGTGCTTTGCCGCCTGGAAGACGCTGGACTGAGACCGCTTACTACTCATTGAGATGGGAAAGGATTTCGACATGACCGAGGTTTCCTCGAAGGCTAGCGAGAACGTGCTGCGGCTGCGCCGCATCGATGCATGCGCCGTCTCCGACGCGCTCGACAAGCTGGGCCTGCCGGGTGCGGTGACCGGCCTGCCGCAGCGTGCAGGCAACCGCCGCATCGCCGGTCAGGTGATCACCGTCAAACTCGGCACCGGCGAGCCGCCGCCCGGACCGCCCCGCCACCTGGGTTGCACCGCGATCGAGGCAGCCGGCCCGGACAACGTCATCGTCGTCGAGCAACGTACCGGCATCGAGGCCGGCTGCTGGGGCGGTCTGCTGACCCTGGGCGCCAAGGTGCGTGGTGTGGCCGGTGTGGTGGCCGATGGGCCATTGCGTGACGTCGACGAGGCCGTCGCCTATGAGTTTCCGGTCTTCAGCCGCAGCCTCACCGCCCGTACTGCGCGCGGGCGGGTGGTGGAGAAGGGCACCAACGTGCCGGTGCAGATCGGCGAGGTGGCGGTGAACCCGGGCGATTACGTGCTGGCAGATGGGAGCGGCGCCATCTTCATTGCCGCGGCAGAGATCGAGCGTGTGCTCGAGGCGGCCGAGACCATCGTCGCGAAAGAGGCCGCAATGGCCAAGTCCATCCTCTCCGGCATCCCGATCGGCGAGGTCATGGGTGGCAACTACGAACACATGCTGGAGAAATGAACGCCATGATCAAGACCCAAGACCGCAACGTGGAGCGCGCCGCCGCCTTCGACACCGCGACCCTGTCCGACGCGCTCGACAAGCTTGGCATCGCCGGCCAGTGTTACAGGATCAAGCCGCGTGACAACAGCTTCCGCCTGGCCGGACGCGCCTGGACCCTGCTCTACGGTCCGGCAGCCAACCCGCCTGGCACGGTGGGCGACTATATCGACGATGTGCCGCCGGGCAGCGTGGTCGTGCTCGACAATGGCGGGCGCGACAACGCGACCGTGTGGGGCGACATCCTCACCGAGATCGCCCACCGTCGGGGGATTGCGGGCACCGTCATCGATGGCGTGTGTCGTGACACCCACCTGTGCCTGGAACTGGGCTACCCGGTCTTCTCCAAGGACCACTGGATGCGTACCGGCAAGGACCGCGTGCAGGTCGAGGCTGCCGGCGTCCCGGTCAACATTGGCGACGCGCGCGTGGCGCCGGGGGACATCGTCCGCGGTGATGCCGATGGTGTGGTGGTGATTCCGAAGGAGCACGAGGATCGCGTACTCGAGACCGCCGACCAGATCGAGGCGGCCGAGAACCGCATCAGGGAGGCGGTCCGTGGCGGCATGCGTCTGGACGAAGCGCGCAAGCATTTCAAGTACCACCAGCTTCAGACGCGGGAGGCATCATGAAGGCAATCGATGCAGGGCTGACGACGCGCCTCGACTTTCCGCGCCTGCCCGCGGCACTGGCCCGTGCTGCCGCATACCTGCCGACGGCGACACTGCATGAGGCCGCGGGCAAGACCGGTGCGCTGCCTTCGGTGATCAAGCCGGCCGCCCCCGGCTTTCACCTCGCAGGGTCTGCGCTGACCGTGCATTCGCCGGGCGGCGACAACCTCTGGTTGCACCGTGCCCTGGATGTCGCGCAGCCGGGTGAGGTCCTCGTCGTGCATGTCAGTGGGGCCTACGAGCATGGCTACTGGGGCGAGGTCATGAGCACGATGGCCAAGGCCAAGAAGCTCGCTGGACTGGTCATCGATGGTTGTGTGCGCGACAGCGCCCTGCTGGCGGAGATCGGCTTCCCGGTCTTCTCCCGCGGCCTTTGCATCCGCGGAACCGGCAAGGATTTTGGTGCCACGGGGTGGATCAATCATCCGCTCATGATTGGGAACGTCACGGTGCGCGCGGGCGATCTCGTCGTTGGTGATGAGGACGGGGTCGTCGTCGTTCCCGCCGCGCGGGCCGCAAGTGTCGTCGAAACTGCCGTCCGGCGCGAAGCGGAGGAGGCGGCGATCCTGCGCCGCCTCGAGGCGGGCGAGAGCACGCTGGACGTCTACGGCTGGCGCTAATCGCCTTGCCGCAGAACGCAACCATTCGAGACGCAGGAAGAATACCGATGACCCAGCACCCGATTCAGGAACAGTCACCGCCTCAGCTCGTGATCGACGCTGCGGTGGCAACCGTCACATTGAACCGCCCAGCACACCGGAACCGTCTCGAGGAAGAGGACCTGGAAGTCCTGCTGCGGCATTTCGAGGCAATCAACGCAAGCGACGGGGTACGGGTGGCGGTGCTGACGGCCAACACGGCGGGGCAAGGCAGGCCGGTGTTCTGTGCCGGCTACAACATGGGCAACTTCGATGGTGCGGATGCAAATCCGCAGCTCTTCGAGAAGGTATCGGAAGCGTTGGCAGAGCTGCGGCCGGTGACGGTCTGTGCTCTCAATGGCAGCGTGTATGGCGGCGCGACCGATCTGGTGCTGGCCTGCGACCTCCGCGTCGCACTGTCTGGCGTCGAGTTCCGCATGCCTGCGGTCGCGCTCGGCCTGCACTATTACCCGAGCGGCCTGCAGCGCTATGTATCGCGTCTGGGTATCAACACCGCCAAGCGCGCTTTTCTGACCGGCCGACCCCTTTCATCGGAAGAGCTCGACCGTGTCGGTTGCCTCGAAGCGCTGGTGGGCCCCGATCGCTTCGAGGCCGTGTTGGGCGCGCTGGTGAAGCAGGTGTCCGAGCTGGCGCCGTTGGCGGCCCAGGTGACCAAACGCTCGCTGGACGAGATCGCCGGAGGGCGCCCCGATGTGGCGGCGATGCGCGCCCGTGAAACGCTGACCATGAGCTCGAGCGATTTCCGTGAGGGACGATCCGCCTTTGCCGAGCGACGCAAGCCCGCCTTCACCGGTCGTTGAGTGAGCCGCCCCTTTCCGATGGGCGCGCTCGCCGCGGCGCGGTCGCAGCCCTGCATTCCCCTTTTCTGACTTTTGTTTTAATGACATGAAGATACTCGTACCCGTCAAACGCGTTGTCGATTACAACGTCAAGGTTCGCGTCAAGGCCGATGGCAGTGGCGTGGATATCGCCAACGTCAAGATGAGCATGAACCCCTTCGACGAGATCGCAGTGGAAGAGGCCGTGCGGCTGAAGGAAGCCGGCGTCGCCACCGAGGTCGT
>DAOMOD010000025.1:0-28297 GCA_035444205.1 Lysobacteraceae bacterium | reverse complement strand
TCGAGTGGTTCGAGTGGTTCGAGTGGTTCGAGACGCCATTTCGATCGCGCTGCGCGCGCCTCAATGGCTCCTCACCATGAACGGCACTTGGACTTTGCTACGCGCGCCTGCCCGGTCATGGTGAGGCCGTGACCGAGGTGGCCGCATGCGGCCGAGCGAGGGCGCGGAGCGAACCATGGCTCCTCACCACGAACGGCATATTGGAATCGCTGCGCGTGCCCCGACGGCTTCCCACCATGAACGCATACCGACACCCGTTCGCCCTGAGGAGGCGCGAAGCGCCGTCTCGAAGGGCCAGCGATGACTCAATCACCGTGGCGACCGACTGACGTCCCGGTCAGCGTCTGTCCACGCTGCATCCGTTACGCTGACGCGCTGGTTACCGTGACACAGGATGGAGGTACGACATGAACCTGGATGTCGAAGTGTTTGGCAACGCGCCGTTCGCCTGGGCCTGGTCGGGTGCCTTGTTGCTGATCGCCCTCACGATGATGGCCGTGATCAAGTGGCTGCTGGTGAGTCGTCTCGATGCGCTGGCTCGGCGCACCAGGCTTGCGATCAACCAGGGCCTGGTCGAGGTGCTGCGCGGCACGCGCCTGTGGCTGCTGTTCTTTCCGGCGCTGCTGATCGCAAGCCAGCCACTGGAACTGCCCGGACGGGCCGAAACCCTGCTGCGCGCATCGGCGATGCTGGCGTTGTTCGTGCAGGTCGGCCTGTGGGCCAGCCGTAGTCTGATGTTCGTCCTTGGCCGTGCCCGTGATCGTGCGATGGAACGCGATGCGGGCGCCGCCACCAGTCTCGCCGCGTTGAGCTTCGTCGGCCGCATCGTCCTGTGGTCGGTGGTGCTGCTGCTGGCGTTGTCCAACCTGGGCGTCGACATCACCGCGCTGGTGGCGGGTCTTGGCATCGGCGGTATCGCGGTGGCGCTGGCGATGCAGAGCATCCTTGGCGATCTGTTCGCCTCGCTCTCCATCGTCATCGACAAGCCCTTCGTGATCGGCGATTTCGTGGTGGTCGACGACTACATGGGCACGGTTGAGCACGTGGGACTCAAGACCACCCGCATCCGCAGTCTGGGCGGCGAACAGATCGTGTTCTGCAACAGCGACCTGCTGAATGCGCGACTGCGCAACTTCAAGCGCATGCGTGAGCGTCGCATCGTGTTCGAGTTCGGCGTGCTCTACCAGACCCCGGCGGATCTGCTGGAGAAGATTCCCGGGATGGTGCGCGGCATCATCGAGCAACAGGAGCACACCCGTTTCGATCGCGCCCACTTCGTCGCCTTCGGCGAGTCGTCGTACGATTTCGAGGTGGTGTACTGGATGCAGGTACCGGACTTCCCCGTCTACCGCGACGCCCAGCAGGCCATCAACCTGGCCATGGTGCGTGCCTTCGCCGAGCACGGCATCGCCTTCGCCTACCCGACGCGCACGCTGTTCGTGGAGGATCGGGTCAGGGTAAGCGTGGCCGCGGAGGAAGCGCTCGCGTAGCGGGCGCGCATCCGGCATCTACTCGAAGGAATCGCGGAACACCAGATCGATTCCTGCCAGATTGCGCCAGCGCAGCAGCAGCGCCACCAGGGCCTCCGGCTTCTGCGCGGCCGGAGCTTGACCGGCCTGGCCGAGACGATTGAGTCCGTGGCAGCCGTCGCAGGCGCGGATCTCGCCGGGCTGGAAGCTCAGCCAGAAGCGTTCGCGCACCACCGGCGTGCCATCGGGCGCCGTGGTCTGCCAGCTCAGCGCACGTTGCGTGGGTACGAAGGCGGCGCTCGATCCATCGGGGAAGATCGGCGTGCTGCCGGCGGGGCCTTGCGCGTTGGGCAGCCCCCAGGCAGTCGCCACCGGATCATGGAGGAAGCGCGCCAGCACGCGGCGTCCGGGCGTGGGGTTGGCGGTGCCGCCGATGCCGCGTACCTGGTCGCCCTGGATCAACTGAAAATGGGCGATGTCGTAGACGGTCCCGGCGGCACCGATGGATTGCACGCCGCCGGGGACGCGCAGATTGAAGGGCTGCTGGCGGTCGGCGTCGTCGCGCGAGGTCTGGTTGCGCACGACGATGACGGCAAGGTTTTCCTGCTCCAGGAACTGGCGGAACTCTTCAGGATCGACCTGCGCCTCTGCGAAGGCCTCGAGTTCGCTTGCCGCCAGCGAAGGCTCGGCGGTGACCGGCGGCGCCGGCCGCGGCCGCACTTCCACCGGCGACAGCTCCCACAGTTCGCCCGAATAGCTGACCATCTGGTCGGGATTCCAGAAGCTCACGGTCTTGTCGATGCCCGCGGTCAGGCTGGATTGTGGCGCCAGGAAGTCGCCGTCGGCGGCGAGCAGCTTGAGCCGGAAACGATAGTTCGGAATCGGCGCCGTTCCGGTACCGAGGTTCGCCAGTGGCCCCTGCTCATCGGTATGGGCGACGACAATGCGCCCGTCGGCGAGCACCAGCGGATTGCGGTAATGGCCGCTGTGGGTGGGCCCCGGCACCGTACCGTGCGTGCTGCGCGGAGTCAGGTACTCGATCATCACGTCGTCCGGGTTGGTGGCCGGAGCGGCGACGAAGCGCAGCAGTTGTCCCGAAGCGTGGGTGTTGAATTCGGGGGCGTCGATGGCCAGGTAGCGGCCGGGCTGGTTCGGGTCCTCGGTGATCTGGAACATGTTCTCGACCGCGTTCGGGTTGGTGCGGCCGCTGATCGAGGATATGAACTCGCGGAGGTTGCTGTCGTTGTTGAAACTGCGATCGAAGTACGAGAGCAGCTCGTGGCGGCCGAGGTGATTGAGAAACTCGGCGCTGGTACCGTCCTGGGCGAGTTGCCAGGGAAAGAAGTTGTTGAAGCGATGGCCGTTGACGGTGGAACCTGGCGCGGCGATGCGCGGCTCGGGAAAGACCTCGCTCATGGAGGGCAGGATCGGCGCATCGGCGGCCTCCGATGCCCAGTCGAAGTTGCCGTAGGGATTGCCGGAGGCCTCGGCCTGCTGGTCGCGTTGCAGATGGTCCCAGCGCGTGAAGAGGAGCCGTCCGAAGCTGTCGACGAAGGGGTTGAAGTCGCCCGAGGGCGCGTGGTCGAGCAGTCGCAGCGCACCGCTCACCGGGTCCAGTCGCCACAGACCGGTGACGGTGGCGGTCGACTCGTACTCGTCGTGCTGCGGATAGTGATGCAGCAGGCCGGACCGCGGCCGGTCGGAGGCGAATACCAGGCTGCCGTCGCTCAGGTAGGCCGGGTTGACGTTGTTGAAGGGCGGCTGGTGGGGAACTGCTTCGATCACGACCGTTTCACCCTGTCCGAAGCCGGTGATCTCATAGAGCTGCCAGCGGTAGTTGTTGACCTCGAACTGCTGGGTCGGCGCACCGATCACCATCGAGAACACCGCCTTGCTGCCCGACCAGTGCACCTGAGGATCGCGCACGGCAATGGCATCGGCGCCCTGGAAGCCGTCCATGCCGAAGCCGGCCTCGGCGGTGAGATTACGCAGGCTGCCGTCGCCGTAGCGGATCCACAGGTCGCCGCCGCGATAGGCCGAGCGCAGGCTCGGCAGATGGTTGGCGAAGGTCGAACCGATGGTGGCGAAGTCCACCGGCACCGGCACCTGGGTGACGAACAGGATCGGGTGCGGCGTGGTACCGGCGATCGGCAGTTCGCCGGCCGAAAGGCTGCCCGAGAGCAGCATGGCCGCAAGGAATCGTGTCATGGAGAGCGTTCAGGGCAGGGCGGTCGCCGCAGCTTAGCAAAGGTTCCGGCTGAGCCAACCGACGATAGTGGGTGCCGGTCCCTGCCCTGCTGAAGGAGGGTGGACTCGTCCCGTCGTGCTCTTCCGTCGACGGATGGTCGGGCGCGGGGACCGCGTATCACGGCCGCGTCGCGGCGACACCGAAGCTCGCATCGCCGCCACGCTCCTGGGATCAATTCCGAGGATCGCTACAGTCCGGTAGACGGCGTGGACCCGGTCATGACCAGCACGGCATCGAAACCATGGACGATGCGCGCCAGTTCCTGCGGCACATCCTGGCGCATGCCGACCATTACCCGCAGTGGCCGCAGATCGATCAGGGTGAAGGCGTCCGGGAACGCCGCATCCAGAATCGGTTGCATGCCGTCGGCATGGCCGTCCTTGGCCGGGGCCGGCTGGTAGGACCAGGCCACCGGATTGAAGCGCGCCACCTGGGTTCCCGCACCGGGCAGCACGAGTACGCTGAAGGATCCGCGCCCTTCCAGTGCGGCGATCTCGGGCAGCAGGGCGCCGAGGTCGAAGGTGTCGGTCATGTTGCGCCCGCGTACCACGTGGGAGGCGCCAAACTTGAAAAGCGCGCGCGGCGCGCGACCGGCCTTCCTTTCCTCAAGCCAGTAGCGCAGGAAGTTGGTGCGCAGCAGGGCGGCACGTCGCTCGTTGGAACGCCAGGCCTGGCCGCTCACCCACAGGCGGTTGATCTCCAGCGTCTCCTCCAGCGTATGCAGGATCCAGTCGCTGTCGTCGTCACGATCCGGCCACGCATCAACGACCGCACGCACCAACGCCGGGTCGCCGGAAAAGCTGAAGATGAACTGCGGATTCCCGGTTTCCTGGAACTGGGCCCAGCTCGCGTGCGACGCCGAGGCAAGCGCATCGAGCGCCTCGCGTGCCGCCGCCGGCATGTCCCTGCCTGCCAGCGTGCGCAGCAAGTGGCGGTCGCCGCCGACCTCGTAGTCGGTACCCCAAAGCAGTGGACCTTCCGGCACTCGTGCACGCACCCTGGCGAGGAATTCGGCCTCCTCGCGCATGCCGTAAAAGGCAGGCACCGCACCGGGTTGCGCATACAGGTCGTGCAGGCCCTTGAGTCCATCGCGCTGCAAGGCGTGATCGAGCGCGCTGGCCATCGGCGGAGAAATCTCGATGACCACCCTCGAATAGCCATGCGAGGCGAGTTCATGGAACACGGCCCCGGCAAACTTCGGATTCTCGGCAATGCCGTGCTCCTCACCGAGGATGAAGAACTGCGCCTGGCGCCCTTCTTCGATCAGCTTCTCCCACGCCGGTCCGGAAAAGCGGTCGCCCTGATGATCGAGGCGTAACCGGTTCTGGACCGCGGCAGCTTGCAGCCTTTCGGCCAGCGAGGGCGCTTCGCTGCCGTGTGCCACACCTGGCCACTGGGCGACCAGAAAGGCCGCCAGCAGCATTCGACTCAACAAGATGCTCATGTCGCGTTTCTCCAGATGGGTCCAGATGGTGATCAATCATGCGTGCGGTGCAACGCAAGGCCGATGGAAGGCATGACCCCGACTGCTGTCCTTCGCGAGTTGGCGTCAGTCGTTCACGAGTGCAAAGGTCCCGCTTCCGGCTCGAGAGTGCAGCGCCGGCGCAAGCATGATCCCTTCGATGATCAGCACGCCGAAAAGTGCGTCGACCACGACACCAAATCGCAGATGCACCATGGTGGCGCCCACCCAGGCGCCGGAGACGAGCACGGCGGCGAAGCCGAAACGCCCGATCCAGCGGGCAGAAACCGTTGGTGGCTCCAGGGCAAGCAGCCAGCGTCTGCACCAAGCGGTGATGGTGGTCTTCCATCGGCGCACGCGGTCGCGCAGCGCGGCGAGCAGCTCAACAGGCTTCATGCGCTCGTGCTCTCCGGTTCGGATGGGCGTACCGCATGCTGGACCAGCGCCTGGCATGGTGGCAGGGTCGGAAGTCACAGTGTCCGGCGCGAAGGCCGGTTCGCCAGCGTGTCGCACCGCGCGGTCAGGTGCGCATAAATGGGCAGCCGGACTCAATCGCTGTTCCTCGACGTCGAAGGCACGCTGCTCGGCGGCAGTTTGCGTCATGCCTTGAAGGATGAAGCTGGCTCATCGCTGGTTGTCCTGAAACCGCGTCCAATGCCGATCTCAAACTGCGCCACGGCTGGCTCGGCGGCCGCCTGCGGTACGACCCCGAACCCGACTCGCACGGCCTGGCACTTGATGTCCGGTTGCTGGTGGAGGTGCGAGGCGGCAATGGGTGAAGCGCCGGGCCATACTCAGCGATATCATCGTGCTTACCCCGGTGGCTCTCACAGGGCACACTCGCGATCGACGAGAGGACGTTCGTCTCATGCTTGAAGCCGACACCAGACTGAAGGCGCAACACCGCTTGACGCGGCTGTCGCAGGGCGGTGGACGCCCTTGGCAGTGCCGGGGCTCACGCGCATGGATCCCGGCGGCGCTGGTCATGGCGCTGGCCGCCTGCGCCGGGACAGTCCCGGGCGACCCACCTGCCCCGCTTTCCGACGAACAGCACGCGATCCTGTCGATGGCCGCCACGGCACGTGTGGATGCCATGCGGCGTGCCGGGTCGGCCAAGGAACTGGCTCGCTTCGCGAAAGCAGGTGAACAGTTCGTCGGGCTACGGCGATCCTTGGGGCTCGGTATCGAGTCGACCACGACCGATGTTCCGTTGGCAGTGCCCCTGGTGATGCCCATGTTGGACGGGATACCGGCCACAGGTGCAGCATCCGCGCCCGTGTACGGTTCCGGTCAAGGGTTGGCAGCACAGGATCTCGACCGCATCGAGGTCACCGGCAGCCGGATATCTGCGGCCGACGTGATCACCAACACCCAGGAAGCCGGAGTCGACGAAGGGGACATCGTCAAGAAGCTGGGCGACCGGCTGCTGGTGCTCCGCAAGGGCTGGCTGCATGTGGTGTCGCTCGTCGACGGCGACCGCGACGACCTGCGACTTCTGGCCAGCGAGCCGGTCAACGCCTCCCCAGAGGAAGCCGAGATCTGGTACGACGAGCTGCTCACGTTTGGCGACGGCCTGGTGGTGCTTGGGTTCAATTTCGACGCAGATATCTCCGAGCTTTTCGTCTTCCAGGTCGACGACTTCGGTGGTCTGATTCGCGGACCCAGACTGCAGGTGCGCTCGGAGGACTACTACTCGGGCCACAACGTCGGAGCCCGCGTCCATGGCGATCGCCTGTTGCTGTCGCTGGTGGCGGATCTTGAACTCGACCCCGACGGCAGCGGCAACTGGCCGTTCTGGCGCCGTGCCGACGGCGACGAAGGATGGGCCATGCTCGTCGAGCCGGAGGGACTGTACTTGCCTCTGCTGGTGACCGAATCGCCGGTCGTGCGCCTGGTGCTCGATTGCGCGCTGGATGGCCTGCTCGCCGGCACGCTGGACTGTCGTACGACCGGCATCGTCTCCGACGACGAAGCGGAGTTCTATGCCAGCGGCAACGCGGCCTATCTATTGGTCATGGGTTGGGAAGACGAGGCGTGGCTCGATCCACGCTTTTCGCCACGGCGAGTGGACTGGGATGATCGGCTCGCCGATTTGCGCCGGCACCGCGTGACGATCGTCTACCGGATCCCTAACGACGGTGCGCCGCCCACAGTTGCGCGCCTGCGCGGCGTTCCCGGCAACCAGTTCGCGCTGAAGGAAGTCGGCGACAGCCTCTACGCCGCGACGGAAGTGCACGACGCCGGCGGCACGCGGCGGATCGCGTTGACCCGCATAGGCCTGAGCGACTTCAGCGACCGCATTCACGACCCGCGCCGGGAAGTGGCGCTACTGGACGTCGAGGAAACCCACCGGAGCGTGCGCCTGACCGACGATGCACTGTGGCTGGGTGAGCATACTTACGCGATGCGCGAGGAGGAACGGACTCATCGGGCCAGCACGCTGCTGGTGCAGCCCTTCGACGGACCCCCTGCCCGGCGGGTGCCCCTTGTCCACTCGGTGGACCGTATCGAGCCTCTGGGCGATCGCGTCTTCCTGTCCGGCAGGAACGATCAGGACGACTGGGTCATGGCCCTGGCGCAACAGAACCGTGCCGCCCGACGACCCGGCGTCACCGTCGGATCGCCGGTGGCGGTGCACAGCCATGTCCCCGCGGATACGCGCAGCCAAGCCTTCAATCGCGGTGCGCTCAGCGACGGTAGTGAGTGGCTCGGGCTCCCTGGCTTTCTCCGGCTCGCCGACGACCCAAAGTCTTGGGGACGCTGGTTCGGCAACCAGGTGGCCGACATCGTCTATCTGCGCGCCGACGGCACGCACTTGGGCGTTCCCGCGATCCTGTCCATGCAGGACATCGACGCGCCACACCCGGATGAGTTGGACGAATCGCATTGGGACTGGTACGGCAACGCCCGCCTGTTCTTCATCGGCGACCGGGTCTTTGCGCTGAGCGGTGCGCTGCTCAAGGAAGCGCGGCTGGATCGCAACGGCGTGCGGGAGGTCCGCTCGATCGCGCTGGAGTAGACACGTGCTCGGTGGTGCGGCGTGGCGACAAGGGGACGCCGAACTACGGCCTAGACGACCAGGCCAAGCTCGAAGCGGGCCGCCAGTCCGTCGTCGCTTTCGCGCACCTCCAGCAGCAGGTCCTGGCCTCCGCCGCGACGGAAGATGCCGTCCTCGGCGTTGCGGCGCCACCGTCGCCCACCATAGGCCGGATCGGTGTGGACCACGTCGATCAGCGCGTCGTCGAAGTAAAGCTGGGAGGTGAACTCGTGGCGGCGGCCGTCGTCGAGCTGGCTGCGCACCTTGAAGTGGATGTGCACGGCGCGGCCCGGATAGGCGCCGGGCACGATGGTGAGGAAGCGCACCATGCCTTCGCCATCGCTGCGCTGAAAGCCGCGCAGGAAGGCCAGGCTGTCGCGCACGCCGGAATAGGCGCCCGCGGCGTCACTCTGCCAGAGGTCGACGATGGCGCCGCCAAGCGGCGCGCACCCATCGCCGTCGATGTGGCCGATGCGCAGCGCCAGTGAAAGCGGCACGCCGGGGCGCGGGATGCCGTCGCCCGGGTCGCTGCGGATGTCGCTGCGTTCCAGTCGGCGGTCGATGAAGAACGGTCCCTCGGTCTGCGCCGGCCGCACCACGCACAGCGGCGCCGCGGCGAGGGCGCGCAGCGGTGTCAGCAGGGGCAGCGTGAGCGCCATGGCGCCGGCGCGAAGCATCCTGCGCCGCGATGTCGAGGTGTCGGGATCGGTGGACGCGCTCATGTCCGGCGCTCGATGGGAGATGAGGGTTGGAGTTCGCCGGGGTGCAGCGGGTTCCCTGCTGTCGCTCATCATGGGCGGGTGAAGACGGAGCGCCGTCGCGTGCGGCACATGCGGCCGGACCCCGGCCGCGGAAGGCGAGCGCGTTAGCCCGCAGTAGTCGCCAACCATTCAAGACGGCTGCCGGATTCAGGCCGGCACGGGCATACTTCAGGCATGCGGGCTTTTGATGACTGTCCCAATTCATTGTGTTGCCGGAGCGGACGCGCGTTGGCGACATTGGGCGCGGCCATGGCGCTCGCGGCCTGTGCGCCGGCGCCGGAATCGGCAAGCGCGAATGCCAGCGAGGGTGACGGGTGGCGGGCGCCGGTCGCGGCGGTGGAAGTGCGGCCACGCGATCTGTCGCGGGTGCTCAACCTGTCCGGCACCGTGCGGCCGCTGGTCGCCATCCGGCTGGCCAGCCGCGCCAGCGGCACGGTGGCCGCCGTGCATGTCGAGGAGGGCGACCGCGTGGACGAAGGCAGCCTGCTCGCCGAGCTTGATGTTTCCGAGCAGCGCGCCGAGCTGGCGCGCGCCGACGCACGCACCGCCGAGGCGCGTTTCGAGTACGCGCGCATGTCCGAGCTGTCGGGCCGCGGCCTGGTCAGCGACGCCGACTACCAGCGTGCCCGCGCTGCCCTGTCAGTTGCCGAAGCCGAGCGCGAGCTGTGGCGCACGCGTGTGGCGTTCGGCCGCATCGTCGCGCCACGCGCCACCGTGGTGACTGCACGGCATATCGAACCCGGGGAGGCGGTGCAGGCGCAGCAGGTGCTGTTCGAACTGGCCGCACTGGACGCGCTGGTGCTGCACCTTGGCGTATCCGAACTCGATGTCGTCCATCTCGGCGAGGGCCAGACCGTGCTGGTGCGCCTCGATGCCATGCCCGACCTGCCGTTGCAGGCCAGCCTGCGCCGCATCTTTCCGGCGGCCGATAGTGGCAACCGTCTGGTGACGGTGGAAATTGCGCTTCCCGAAGACGCCGCCGAACGTGGCGTGCGGCCAGGCTTCCTGGCGCGCGTGCGGATGCCGGTGGACAACCGCCCCGAAGCGCTTGCCGTGCCCTCGGCCGCGATCGGCGAGGACAATGGCGGCCGCTACCTGTTCATCATCGACAACGGGCGGCTGGAACGTCGCGGCATCGAAACCGGCGTCACCCGCGGCGAGTGGACCGAGGTGCGCGACGGACTGGCGGCTGGCGATGTGGTGCTGGCGACGCAGCCGATCGACATGCGCGAGGGCCAGCCGGTACGCGTGGTCGGCTGGCGCGGCTGATGGCCGCGGTCGGCCAGGCGCTGCGCAGTGGCGGTCTCGCCGCCGCCGCCATCCGCCGCCCGGTGGGCACGCTGGCGCTGGTGGCGGTGGTCTTCGTGCTGGGTGTGTTCTTCGCCGGGCGCCTGCCCATCGACCTTTTGCCGACGGTCGAGTACCCGCACATCCGCGTCACCGTCAATTATCCCGGCACCGCGCCGGAGATCATGGAGGAACAGGTCACCCGTGTGCTGGAACGCAACCTCGCCGCCACCGAGAACCTGACCCGCATCACCGGGCGCGCCTCGGAAGGACGCACCAACGTCGACCTGCATTTCGCCTTCGGCACCGACATCGACGTCGCCATGCAGGACGCATCGCGCTACCTCGAGCTCGCCCGCACCCAGCTCCCCGCCGACATCGAGCCGCCGCGCCTGTACAAGTTCGACCCGGCGCAGGACCCGATCTGGCAGGCCGGCTTCAGTTCCACCCTGCGCAGCGAAGTGGCGGTGCGCGACTGGGCGCTGAACAGCCTGAGCCCGATCCTGCTCGCCATCGAGGGCGTCGCCGCGGTGGAGGCGGCCGGCGGCCAGGAGCGCGAGATCGAGGTGATCGCCGACCAGGAGCGACTGCGCTCCTACGGCCTCAGCCTGCGCGACCTGGTGGACGCGCTGCGCCGCGAGAACATCGACATCGCCGGTGGCTGGGTCACTTCCGACCGTTTCGACGTGATGGCCAAGACCGAGGGCCTGTTCGATTCGGTCGAAGCCATCGGCAACGTGCTGCTCTCCCTGCCTGGCGACAGCGATCGCCGTATCCGCGTCTCCGAAGTGGCGAAGGTGCGCGACGGTTTCCGCGAGCAGCGTCTGTTCGTGCGCATGGACGGCTTGCCGGCCGCGCAGGTGGCGGTGTTCAAGCTGCCCGCCGCCAACACCGTGCAGGTGGTGGACCAGGTGAATGCCACCATGGCGCGGCTGCAACGCTCCGGCTTCGTTCCCGATGACATCGTCTTCTCCACCACCCGCGATCCGGCCTACTTCATCCGCGGCGCGCTGACCGCGGTGGGGTCGGCCGCCCTGCTCGGCGGCTGCCTGGCCATGCTGGCGGTGTTCCTGTTTCTCGGCAGCCTGCGCAAGAGCCTGATCGTCGGTCTTTCGATTCCCACTGCGATCCTTGCCACCTTCAGCCTGATGGGCGCGAGCGGCATCACCCTCAACATCATCAGCCTGGGTGGCCTGGCGCTGGGGGTGGGCCTGCTGCTCGACAACGCCATCGTGATGCTGGAGAACATCTACCGGCATCGCGAGGGCATGGGCAAGTCCGATGGCGCCGCGGCGCGCGAGGGGGCCGCCGAGGTGCAGTCGGCGATCACCGCCGGCACCCTCACCAATCTCGCCGCCGTGCTGCCGTTTCTGCTGATCAGCGGGCTGGCCGCGCTGATCTTCCGCGATCTCATCCTCACCATCTCCTTCGCCATCCTCGCCACGCTGGCCGCGGCGCTGACCCTGGTGCCGATGCTGGCGGCGCTGCTCGGCGGCATCCGTTGGCAAAGCGGGCTTGCGCAAAGCGTGCCGCTACGCCTGTTCAACCGCGGGCTGGCAGCGCTGCGGCGACGCTACCGACGGCTGATGTCGCGGCTGTTGCGGCGTCGTTTCGTGGTGATCGCGTTCGCCGCCGCGGCGTTCATCGCCGCCCTGCTGGGGTCCGACCGGCTCGGCAACGAATTCCTGCCGCAGGTGGACGATGGCGCCGTCAGTGCGCGCCTGGTGCTGCCGCGCGGTACCCCGCCGCAGGAAACCGATGCCGCTGCGCGTGCCATCGAGGCCGAACTGCGAGCGATGCCGCACATCGAGAACATCTTCACCCTGGTGGGCGGTCACCTCGGCGGCGGTGTGGTCAACGAACGACCCGGCACCGCGAGCTTCCGCATCCAGCTCGCGCCCGCCGGCACGCGCCCGGCCATGAGCGCCGGCATTTGGGTGGCCGAAGCGCAGGCGCGCCTGCAGGCGCTCGACCTGCCGGGCGCGCGCATCAGCGTGCGCCCACCCAGCATCCGCGGGCTGCAGTTCAGCGTCAGCGGCAACGATCTTTCGGTCGGCATCGTCGGCGAGGACCTGCGCGAACTGCAACGCCTGGCGCGCGCGGTGGCGAGCCGCCTGCAGAACATCCCCGGGCTGGAAGGGATCGAGGTGGGGCGCGAGGAGCAAAGCCCGCTGATGCGCGTGCGCGTCGACCGCGAAGGCGCTGCCGATCTTGGCCTGAGCATCGCCGAGGTCGGCGAGGCCCTGCGCATGGCGGTGAACGGCACCGTGGCCACCCGCTACATGGCGGGCAGCCAGGAGTACGACGTGCGCGTGCGCCTGTCGCGCGAGACGGTGAGCAACGCCGATGCACTCGGCAACCTGCTGCTGATCCGCACCGACGGCATGCCGGTGCTGCTTGGCGACGTCGCGCGCTTCGAGCTGGGCGAGGGCCCCGCGCATATCGAGCGCGAGAACCAGAGCCGCATCGTCCGCGTCAACGGCGACATCAACACCGCCATCACCGATGTCGGCAGCGTGATGGCGGTCATGGAGTCGCGGCTGGCCGGCATTGAACTGCCCGACCGCTACAGCATGATCATCGGCGGCCAGTGGGAGACCATCGAGGACATGCGTCGCGAACTCGGCACCGTGGTGCTGCTGGCGGTGTTCCTGGTGTTCGTGGTGCTGGCCGTGCAGTACGAGCGCCTGATGAATCCGCTGGTGATCCTGGCCGCGGCGCCGTTGGCGCTGGTCGGGGTGGTGGTGGCCCTTGGTCTGGCCGCGGTGCCGGTGTCGGCGCCGGTGCTGATCGGCGTCATCCTGCTGATCGGCATCGTCGTCAACAACGCCATCCTGCTGGTCGAGCAGATCGGCACCGGCTATTCGGCCGCCCTGCTGTCGAGGCTGGCGCGCGCCGTGGTCGCCGCCGCCGGCATCCGTTTGCGCCCCATCCTGATGACCACCGCCACCACCGTGCTCGGCATGCTGCCACTGGCGCTGGGTCTTGGCGAGGGTGCCGAGATCATGCGCCCGCTGGCGCTGGCGGTGATCGGCGGGCTGTCGCTGTCGATGCTGCTGACGCTGCTGGTGGTGCCCTGCCTGTACCTGATCGGCGACCGCGTCGCGGCGGCCTTCAAGGGGCGTCTGCGGGTGGCGGACTGAGGTTTCGCACGCGGCTGCGCGGCCATCCCGGTATCGTTGTCGCCGGCGCGCAACACGCACCGCCGGGCGTCGTCCTTTGCACTTGAAGAAGTGGTGCGGACAGCACGGCAAGCCGCGTATCTGCGGCAACCTTGCTACACGCGATGGTTGATCGCGGTCAAGGACGCAGCGGGCCGCCCGGCGCACCATGCACCCAAGGACTCAAGACCTGGCCGCGATGACGCCCGCCGACCTGCTGCCCCACCTCAACGCCAGCCTCAACGCCATTGCGTTGGCCTTCCTGTGCGCGGCGCGGGTGGAGATATCGCGGCAGCGCATCGAGGCGCATCGTCGGGCGATGCTGTGGGCACTGAGCGTGTCGGCGCTGTTCCTGGTGTCCTATATCGTCTATCACTTCACCGCGCCCATCTTCCGCTTCCGTGGCGAGGGTCTGGTGCGTCCGGTGTATTACTCGCTGCTGATCAGCCACGTGACGCTGGCCGCGACCGCGCTGCCGATGATCCTCGCCACCGCCTGGCTCGGCCTCAACCGCCGCGACTACCGGCATCGACGCTGGGCGCGGATCACCTGGCCGCTGTGGGCGTACGTCTCGCTCTCGGGCGTGGTGGTGTACCTGATGCTGCACCATGTCTACACCTGACGCGGTACGCGCCGCTGGCCCCGGTCGGAGCATTCCGCTGCGCCAGCAGTTCGGATGTGGCGGCGGTGGGCTCGGCGTGCCGCCCCCCGATCACGACAGCGCCACGGCGCGCCGCCCGCAGCCGCTTGCCACGCCGGGCATCCTTTTCGCCATTGCCTGATCGCCGGCCAGCTTCCGGTCGACCGCCGCCACAGGCCCGGTTCGCCGCTACGAAATCCTCCAGGAAATCTCCAGCGTCTCGCCAAGCCTGCTTGCGGCTCACGGCAGAGACTCTGTCCCGCCTCATCGCATGGCCAGGCAGCTGTCGGAATCGACCCGGTTCCTGATGGCGCATGCAGTGACCGGCCTGACGCCGGTGTGCGCCGCGTCCGGAAAGGGGGCTACACATCACTACCGAGGAGATCCTTCATGTCGCCGAGTTACGAATACACCAGCGCCGCGGGTATGCCGCCCGCTCGCCGACCGCGGCTGCGAGTCCGAATGGCCCCGATGCTGCTTGGCGTTCTGGCATCCGTGGCCTTCACCACCGCCGCGGCCATCGAGCCGAAAGCGGATACGCCACGTGTGGTGAGCCGCATGGGTGACCCTGGAAACCAGGGCGACCCGACCTTTCGCGCCTTCGAGCCGGTGGTGGCCTATCACCCGCATCCGGACCATCGTTCGTTCATGATCGCCTGGAGCGGAGTCCACAACGCGGACGGACAAGTGGCCGGCGAGCGTGAAATCTTCGTGCGCCGGTATCACGAATCCCAGCCCGGTCACCTGACCAACCAGCGACGGGTCACCGCCATGGGCGGGCTTGGCGACGCGACCTGGGGCGCCACCCACCCGGCGCTGGCGGCAGTACCCGAGCCCCTCAGTCATCATTTCGCACGCTGGGTGGTGACCTTCCAGGGCAGTACGCCGACGCAGACGACCCAGGCCATCTACGCCCTTGGCCTGGCGGCCGACGGCACGCCCCATGTCAACGGCCCGCTGCGTATCAGCACCGATGGTGGCCACGCCTCGCAAGCGGCGATCATCTGGAATGAATCGACCGACGGCTTCTTCGTCAGCTGGCTTCGCGCCTGCCAGGGCATCTGCACTGGCTCCCGGATCGAGGGCAGCCTGATCTCGAGGCAGGGGTTCCCACCGTTCCCCGCAGCCCCGGTCGAGATCGCGCCGTTGGTTACCGGCGTCAATCGCTCGCGCCCCGCGCTCGCCTATGACCACGTCTTCCAGCGCATCCTGGTGACCTGGGTCGAACAGGAGAACGTCGCCGGTCAGGTTCGGGTCCGCGTGCGTGGACAGTTCCTGTCGGCACTGGACGCCGCCCCGATCGGCAATCCGCTGGCCCTGGCCGATTACGTCCACGAGGGTTCGCAGCCGCTGCAGCCCGCCGCAGTGGCGCTCAACGAGTCCGCCGACGACTACCTTGTGGCCTGGAACGGTACCCCTGCAGGTGGCGTCCGCGGCGTGTTTGCAGTCCGAGTCGATCGAGCGTTTGGTCAGGCGGGTCCCACGGTGCGCCTGTCCGACCCGGCGCGCGCCGTGGCGGCGCATCCGGCGAGCGCCATCGCCTACACGCCGGGTGGCGTCGGCCCGCACGGCCGCGGCGTGCTGGCGAGCTGGCAGTACGCCGGTGCAGGCGGACAACTGGTGATCAGCCTGGTGCCGATTTCCGGCACGCTGGCGGCGGGTCCTGAGGCTGTGGTGCATACCCCCGGTCCCGGATTCTCGCTCGCAAGCGGTGGCCCCGCGTTGGCATTCACGCCCTTCCAGTTCCAGTACGCGATGGTCACCTGGCTGATGAACGCGGTGAATGGAACCTCCGACTTCGAGGTGTTCACACAGTACATCCGGCAAAGTTCGGTGCCTCGTGTCACGCGCATTTTCCGGGGTGACTTCGAGCGGCCATAGCGATGCCGTACTGGTGTGCCGCGCCAGCCTGCGTCCACGGCGACGGCATTGAAATGCCAGCTGCCCGGCAGCAGGCCCTCGATCTCGCGCAGCGGGCGAATGACCTCGGGCACGCTGTCGAGTGTCACGGCATCGTCGCCATCCGCCAGCGGATAGCCGAGCAGCGTTGCCACCACATCGTCGTGTACTGTCAGGACATGGACGTTGACGTGGCTGAACCCGCCCTCGGTGCCGCTGAGCCGGTGCGTGCCGATCTCGAAAACGTCCTCGCCCGGTGCGGCCAGCCGGCTCCAAGGATTGGCCGGCAGCCCGTCGCCGGCCTGGTTCACCAGATCTGCCGGTTTCCCGCTTTCCGCGGCGTTCGCCCTGCGAAGGACCGGTTTTCTGCCAAGCGTTCCTGTGGCGTCCCTGTTCCTCGGCTCATGTTTCGAAGGTGATGGTGATGAACTTCATGTTGCCCTTGCCCTGCCTCGCCGCCTGGTCATGGGCCATGGGTGACAAGGGCGCCCCTTGTCTCCGCCGATGTCATGGTCCTGAGTCCCAAGGGGCTGACAACGCATGCCGGTCCACTTGCGGAGCGGGCCAGGACGCCACCCGTGCCCTTGCGCGATGGCATCTTCCAGGGCGCTGGGTCATCCTGATGCGCAAGACTTGCCGCCGGGAGATGATGCCTTGAGCTTGCGCTCCGTACTCGCCGTCCTGCTGCTGGCCGGCACCGGCTCTGCGGCCGTGGCCGAGCCCTCGCTCGTGATCGTGGTCCGGCATGCGGAAAAGGCTTCCGGCCCCGGTGTCGATCCAGGGCTGTCGGCCACCGGTCAGGCTCGCGCGAGCGCACTGGCCGACGTGCTGGCCGATGGCGGTATCGACGCCATCCTGACCACGCAGTACCGGCGTACACGCGACACGGCAGCCGTGCTGGCGCAGCAACTTGGCATCGTGCCCGGCGTGATCGACGCACGTCGTGGCGACACCGCGACGCACGTCGCCGAGGTGGCGGATGCGGTACGTGCCGAGAGCGGCCGCGTGCTGGTGGTCGGCCACAGCAACACGGTGGCGCGCATCGTCGTCGCGCTGGGCGGTCCGGACCTGCCCGACCTCTGCGAGACCAGCTACGGACATGCGTTCGTGTTGGTGCCGGGTCCCGACAAGGCCTCGCTGCTGCGTCTGCGCTACGGAACCGCCGATCCGCCGGCGGGCGAGGGTTGCCTGTAGCGAGCGTCGCCCTTGCCCCGTCTATTCCGGCGCAGGTCCGTCGCGCAGCGGCCGCTGGTACCAGCCCACGTCGTGCCATTGGCCGAACTTCCAGCCGACCGAGCGGAACACGCCAATCGGCTCGAAGCCGAGGCTGCGGTGCAGTGCCACGCTGGCCTGGTTCGGCATCGTCACCCCGGCGAAAGCGTTGCAGAATCCTTTCCGGGCCAGGTCCCCGAACAGCCGCAGATACAGCGCGCGTCCGATGCCTTGCCGCTGATACTGCGGGTCCACGTAGGCCGACACCTCCACCGACCAGCGATATGCCGGTCGTGCCCGATGCGATGTGCCGTAGGCGTAGCCCAGTGCCCGCCCCTCCGGTTCGGCCACCAGCCATTGCCAGCCTTCCAGGCTGGCACGTACGCGACCCGCGAATTCCTGCTCCGAAGGCGTGATCAGTTCGAAGGACACTGCGGAATCCTCGACGAACGGACGGTAGATCGCCCGCATCGCCGTGGCGTCGGCTTCGGTGGCGGGGCGAATGGAGAAGGGGACGGTCATGATCGGGCAGTGTCGTCCAGCGTTGCGACGATACGCAATCCTGGCCGGTCGGCGAGATCGAATGGACGATCCGACGGGTTCAGGTGCATGGCCCCGGGTAAGTGCTGCGCACCCGGAGCGACCGGCCAGGCCGGACAAGACGGCGCGGTTGAATCAATTCATCCGTGACCTGGCCGCCATCGGTCGTTGCGCACCCCGTGCCTGGGCGCTGCTCTCGGGCGCGCAGTACACTCGCTGTCCGTCCCGCCGCAGAACACGAGCATGCCCGGAAGACGCTTCGCTGCATTCGTCGCGACTGCGCTGCTTCTCGCGCTGGCGGGTGCCGCGGTGGGTGGCGACGATTTGCTCGTGGATGTGCGTCAGCGCGCCGAAGCCGGCGATGCGCAGGCGCAGTTCGAGCTGGCGGCGCGCTACTCGCGTGGGATCGGTGTGGCGGCCGACGCGGACGAAGCAGGGCGCTGGCTCGTACGGGCCGCCGAGGCCGGCCATGTCGAGGCGCGCGCTGCCCTGGGCATGGCCTTGCTGGAACGGGCGGAGAACGTCGAGGAGCGGCAGGCGGCGATCGAGTGGCTCCGCGAGGCGGCCGACGCCGGGCATGTGACCTCGCGTTTTCTGCTCGGCCAGACCGCGCTCGAAGCCGGCCGTGGCGAGGAAGCGGTTCGCCACTTCGCCGTTCTGGCGGCGGACGGGCACACCGAAGTGCAGGTGGGCCTGGCTCTGATCCACGTCAACGGCGAGGCGGGTGTGCCGGTGAATGCGCTGGAGGCCATGCACTGGTTTCGCCAGGCGGCACTTCAAGGACATCCGGGCGGGCAGCGTGGTCTGGGTGCCCTGCTCGCCAACGGCGATGCCGGGCCGGTCGACCTCGAAGCGGGCTATTTCTGGTTCACCCTCGCCGCCGCGCGCGACGCCGGGGTGGCGCGTTACCTCGAGGATCTGGCGCCCCTGCTCGACGCCGAACAGCGCGAGGCGTTGGAAGTGATGGCGGGGCGCTGGGCGCCCGGCGAACGCGGGCCCGAACCGGTCAGTGCCGCCGGCCATCTCGACATCGCCATGCTGCTGCGGCGAAACCTGCCGCCCGACGCGGAGGATGGACCGTTGCCCATGCGCGAGGAGCGTTGGGACTTCCTGGCGGCCCATGCGGTGCATCGCGCACCGGGCCATCACGCCTACCCCGGAGAAACCATTGAACTGCTGTTGCTCACCGAACCACCGCCGTCGCGCGCGCTCTGGCGCTGGCTCCGGGAGGGCGGACCGCCGCCGCAGCCACGCAGCCTGACGCTGTTCCTCGACACGCAGGGTCGGTTACTCCATGGATTCGTGCGCATGGCCGAGGGCATCGTCGAAGTGGCGGAATCCGGCCTGGAGTCCGATCTCAAGCTGCACCACGGCTGGCTTGGCGGCGGTCTGCGAGTGGCCCCCGGCGAAGCCGGTGGGCGACTCGACGTACCCCAATTGCGCTTGCTTGTTGAAGTCCGACGTGGCGGCAGTTGAGACTCGACACGCTTGAGATCCTGTTGCCTGGTCGCGCTTCGAATGCCCGGAAGGAGTTGAGGCTTTGGCCCGCGGCCACTTCGGCAAAGCCACCCGATGGCGGGTGCCGGCACCGAGCGTCACATGCAGCGCGGCCGGGTGCGTGAACCTGCGCCGTGTGCCATTCCACCGGCCGGTCGCCACCGTGCTACTCGATGTTCCGCAACGCGTAGGCGTAGCCCTGGTCGAGGTGGCGAACGAGGTTGTCGAGCAGGCGCAGGTTCATCCGGTTGCCGGGATGGGCGTCGGCGCCCAACGCCACCTGGTCGCGATGGTGGTGCAGCCGTTCGGCGTCGCGCTCCAGGAACGCCACAGTGGCAAGGACATAGTCATTCCAGCGCAACGGCCGCGCGTCGAAGTCCTCCCGTTCGACCAGCGCGGCGCGCGCCCAGCGCACCGCCTCTGTGCGCTCATCGGCCATGGCCAGAAGCTGGGCAACATGCCACTTCAGCGATCGCTGTTCGGCACCGTTGTGTTCGATATAGGCCTGGATCAGGGTGGCGGCTTCACGGTGGCAACCGGCACTGGCCAAGGGACGAAAGCCGGCATCCATGGTCTGGTCGAAGGCTTCGTAGGACAGGTCGAGGTCGGTGCGAAGGTGTTCGGCGAGTAGCGCCTGACAATCGTCCGCAGCGACGGTCGGCGAAGAAATCGCCACAACGGCCGCCATGGCGAAGGCAGGGAGGGATCGGGTATGCATGGAAGCGCCGCATGTTGGGAAGGCTGGTCGACCGCATGGATCCGGTCGAGTTCCCCCTCGAAGCAGCAGGCTGCCGGCTGACGGCGCAGACACCTGGACGGGTCGTGACGGGAGCGTAGTGCCTGGTTGATTCGTCAACCCGGCCCGTCGGCATGTGGAAATGTGCGCAGGCGGTCCAGGCCCGCTAGCGGAACGGCAGGCAACCTTCCGTTTTCGTCCGTGGCCTCCGGCGCCGACTCTCCGGCAGGTGCGAGAGTCCATGCGTCCTTCGCCGTCATCAGCGCATGGAGCAGCGCATGGTTGAGCGCGTGACCGGGACGGTGGGCGATGACGTGACCGAGGATCGGAGCGCCGGCGAGATGGAGATCGCCGATCAGGTCGAGCAGCTTGTGGCGCACGAACTCGTCGGGGAAGCGCAAACCGTCGAGATTGAGCACGCCGGCCTCGCCGATCACGACGGCATTGTCGGCCGAGCCGCCGAGCGCCAGACCTTGCGCTTGCAGCTTCGCCGCATCGCGAAGGAATCCGAAGGTGCGCGCCGGTGCGATGTCGCGACGGAATGCGGCGCCATCCAATCGGAAATCGTAGCGCTGGCGACCGATGGCGGGGTGGGCGAAATCGATCGACACCGAGTAGCGGCGATCATTCGCCGGCAACACCGTGGCCCAGGCCTCGCCGGCGAGCACGTGGACCGGGCGGCGCACGCGGATCACCTGGCGTGGCGCACTGAGCGGGCGCGTCCCTGTGGCTTCGATCAGTGCCATCCAGCCCGCGGCACTGCCGTCCAGGATCGGCACTTCCGGGCCGTCGAGCACGATGCGCAGATTGTCGATGCCGCTCGCCGCCAGCGCGGCCATCAGGTGCTCCACCGCGGACACCGTGGCGCCCGTGGCATTCCCCAGCAAGGTATGGAGGCGACTGTTGACCACGCGGTCCCACGTGGCACGGACGATCCCGGCACCTTCGGGCAGATCCGTGCGCACGAACACGACGCCGGCATCCGCCGCGGCCGGGTGCAGACCAAGACGCACGGCACGCCCGGAGTGGATGCCGATGCCGTCGATGGCGACGGCGACGGCAAGTGTCCGCTGCCGCAGAGGACGTGGTGGTGGTACGGCGGTCATGGCGCGAGTCCCGGGGGCTTGTGATTGGGACGGGCGAATGCGCCGGCGCCCCCAATCCGGGCACTTCGACTGGCTCGGATACCCGGTTAACCACGCAGCGAAGGAACGGTCTCGCAGGGTTGCGCTCCCACGAAGCGAGCCGGCGCCGCCGATGGCGAGCGGGTGTTCAAGACTCCGACCCGGTCCGGCGCTACCATGCTCGGCGATCCGGAGCTCGCAATGACCCACCGCAATCACGACATCATCGTCATCGACCCGCAGTTCCGCGGTCCGCCGGATTCGGGCAATGGAGGCTACGTTTGCGGCATGCTGGGCCAGCGCGTGGGTGGCGTCGCCACGTGGATCGTGGCGCCGCCAGGCACGGCCGGCGCCGCCTGAGTGAGGCGGCACCGGAGCGACCGGTCAAGGCACCGGCCGTTGGGATCCCGGCGGGATCTTTCGAGGACATCTGTCGCAGTCGCAGGGATGGGATGCCGGATGCATCAACTGATGGGGACACAAGCATGAGCAGGTTCAATTCGCGTCGGCGCAGCGTCTTGTCCGGACTGGCGATGGGCGCGGCATCCGTTGCCGCATCGCGGGCGGTCCACGCCCAGGACACCGCAGAATTCCAACCCGCGGGCGCACGCCGGTTCGGCATTGCCGTCGTCGGACTCGGAAACTACGCACGCTTCGCCATCGAGCGGCTTGCCAATGCCAGGCTGGCTCGACCCGCCGGAATCGTCACCGGTTCTCCTGAGCGTGCGCGCGAGATCGCCACGCGCCTGGATATTCCGGTGGATGCCATCTATGGATACGACGACTACGAGCGTCTGGCCGGCGACGAACGCATCGATGCCGTGCACATCTGCCTGCCGGTGGGAATGCATGCTGCGCATTCGCTCAGGGCGATGGCATCCGGCAAGCACATCCTGGTCGAGAAGCCACTGGCGGCCACGGTGGCCGATGCCCGCGCCATGGCAGACGCCGCGACACAAGGCGGCCGCGTGCTCATGCCCGCATACCGGGCGTGGTACTCCGCAGCCTTGCAGGAAGCCATGCGCCGAACCCGTGAAGGCACCCACGGCAACCTCGTCTCCATCGATGCGCACAAGGGATTCGCCATGAGCCTGCCCGCAGGCAATTGGCGCTTCGATCCGGCCCAGAGCGGTGGCGGCTGCCTGCTGGATATCGGAATCTACAGCGTGCAACTGCAACGGTGGATTGCAGGGAGCATGCCCAGGCGAGTCCACGCCATCGCGCACAGTGCTGCCGGCGACGCTCGTTACGAGCGGGTCGAATCGGACATCAGCTGGCTGGCCGAGTTCGACAACGGGGTCACGGCCACCGGTTCGGCGAGCTGGCGCTATCGCCTGCAGAACCGGGCCCGAGTCGGCTATGCGGATGCCTGGCTGGATCTCGATCCGGCGACGCCGGCCATCGGTGAGCGCCTGCGTCTTGGTCTTGATGCCCCGAACCGAGTCGAGGAACTGATGCTGCCGCTGCGCGATCAGCTTCCATTGATGTACGACGACTTCGCCGAGGCCTGTCTTGGACGCAAGCCGGTGGCCGTACCTGCTGCAGAAGGCATCGACGACCTGCGGATGATCGAGGCCATCCTGCAAGCCGCATCTCGCGGACGTTCAGTGCAGCTCGAAGTCTGAAGGCCGGCGGCTGGTCATCGTCGTGTCCGGGAACGTGCCTCATGCCTATGCCGTTCGGTGGCGCTGCGTCGATCGGCCCCCCAGCATCCGCGCGAGCGGCGTAGGGCGCACCAGTAGCTGGTAGCCCAGCAGGCACACGGCCAGGGTCAGCGAGACCGAGAGCGCAAGTTTCGCCGCCCAGTGCAACTCGGCATCGAGCAGTCGGTACTGGATCGCGAAAAGGATCGGCAGGTGGACAATGTAGATCCAGTAGGACGCGTCGGCGATGTAGCGCAGCACGCGATGGCTGCGATCGAGCAGGGCTTGTCCGAACACCAGGCAGACGATGGTCATCCACACGCTGATGGCGCCCTCGATCAGCGCTATCGACCAGGAAGCACGCCCGCCAGCGAGTTCCGGCGGCCGATGCGCAAGCAGCAGGGTGAACACAGCATAGAGCAACAGGCTGCCGGCCAGCAGCGCGTGAGCATGGGGCCGGAGCCGGCTGATGAGCTGCGGATGCCCATGCATCAGGTAGCCCAGAGCAAAGAACGCGCCGTAGTAGGCCAGCGCCCAGAACTGCGGGAGGAAACTCTCCGGCGCAGGATGCGGCGCCGGGACCGAGGCCAGCGCCGGCGCCAGCAGGACAGGAAGGACGCCGATGAAGAAGGCAGGGTGCAGGGCGGCGATGCGCGTCCCCAGGCCCCCGAGTTCGAAGCTGCGCGCCACCCACAGCAGCACCAGGAACAGCATCAGGTAGTACAGGAACCAAAGATGGCTGGTGCCGGGCGGGTGCGGCGACAGCGGACCGGCCTCCCGCAGGGTGCGGATCAGCGCCAGCAGTGGCGACGGATGCGCCACCGTATCCACGGCGTGCAAGGTGCTCCAGGTGAGCGAAAGATGCACCAGCGGCACGAACAGCAGGAACGGAAGGCCAATCCGCAGCAGGCGGTTGCGGAACATGCCGCCGAGGCCCCGCCGCTGCACCTGGAGCGCGGTGAAGAAGCCCGCCACGACGAAGAACAGCGGCATCCGGAACAGGTGCAGGAACCAGGCAAACAGATCGACGATGACCGTGTTGTCGCGATCGGCCGTTGGAAACAGCGGGTGGGCCAGCGGACTGTAGGCGAGCGCAGCGTGGAACAGGACGCCGCCCAGCATCGCCAGGGCACGCAGGTTGTCGAGGTAGTGGTAGCGTTGGCCGGCTGTCATCGCAATTTCCCGGGGTGAGCAGCGCCGCGCGTCGCGTATCGCGTACGCGCGCCGTGGACAGGTGCAGGTAGGGGCGCAGCCCGCAGTGCTCGCCGCGGGCTGCGGCCTCAGTAGAAGGACTTCTTCCGGCAGTGAATCCAGCCGGTGGCGACGATCGCCGCGATGCTGAGCAGCACCTGCGCGGCAAGAATCGACAGCAATGGCACGCTCCACACGATGGTCCCGGTTTTCGCCGTCTCGCCGATGGCGGGGATTTGCCCGAGCAGCATGATGAGCGGATTGATCAGCAGCATGCTGGCGATCATCGCGAAGGTGTTCCAGCCCTCCGATTCGACCGCCATCGCCACACCGAGCGAGACGCTGTAGGCGAGCAGGATGTGCCCGAACAGCGGCAGCGCGAACACGACCAGGCCGTTTGGCAGCGGTGTGAAAGCGATCACCGCGAGCGTGCCAAGTGCCATGACCGCAAATGGCACGCCGAAGGTGACGAGGTTGCCGATCAGCTTGGCCAGGTAGAAGTCCAGTGGCGACACCGGCAGGCTCATGATGAAGGGCAGGGTGTGCTCCTTGCGCTCGGCCAGCAGGGAATTCGAGATCGCGAAGCAGGCCGCTGCGACCATCACCACGATCAGCAGCAGCGACCCGAGATAGAAGCTCCATGGCGTCGCAAGGCCAAGGAAGCAGAGTGCCACGATACCTGCGGCGACATAGGCGGCGAGCTGCTTTTCAAAGAGCTGCCAGTCCTTCAGCACCAGCAGGCGGATGACTGGCATGTTGAGTTCAAGGGCTTTCATGATGTGGCTCCTGCGCGCACGGTGGCGACAAAGATGTCCTCGAGGTTCATCGGGTGCTGGCTGCGCACGGTGAGACCCCTGGCCTCTAGGCGTGCATTGAGATCGGGAGAAAACCCGCTGACCTTGATCTCCAGCATCGAGCCGTTGCGCTGCATCGCGGCGAGTTCCGGCAGGTACTGGCGGTCCGGGGTCCATGCGCCCTGGCAGACGATGCGCCGCCAGGAATCGAGGAAGGTCTCCTTGTCCTGCGAGGCGAGCACGCGACCCTGGTGCAGGAAGGTGATGGAATCGGCGAGCTGCTCGACGTCGCGCGTGTTGTGCGAGGAGAACAGCACGCTGCGGGCCTCCTCGCGGAGAACGTCGGCCAGCGCTTCCAGCACCTCGACGCGCGCGACCGGATCGAGCCCGGTGGTGGGTTCGTCCAGCAGCAGCAGCCGTGGCCGGCGGGCCAGGTTCAGGAGCAGCAGCGCCTTGACCCGCTGGCCGTGCGAAAAGCTGCCCACCGCCTGGTCGACGCGCAGGTCGAAGCGGCGCAGCAGGTCACCGGCGTACGCTTCGTCCCAGCTCGGGTAGATGGCGCGGATCAGGTCCATGTGCCAGCGCAGGCTGCGGCCCCTGTACAGGCGCATGTCCTCGGCGGCAAAGCCGATGTCGCGCTTGGCGGCGACCTGTTCCCTGGGCATGGCGTGTCCGAGCACCTCCACCGTGCCGGCGTCGGGGCTGGCCAGCCCGGTGAGGATGCGCAACAGGGTAGTCTTGCCGGCGCCGTTGACACCAACCAGTCCCATGATCTGGCCTTCCGGGAGGCTGAGGTCGATGTCCTGCAGGGCGAAATGGGGGTAGTGCTTGTAGATGCCGGCAAGGGTGAAGGCGGCGGTCATGGTTTGGTTCCTCGCATGTGTTCGGCTGCCGGCTGCGGCGCCTTGTCGATCAGTTGTCGGATTTCCTCGCGCGACAGGCCGAGCCGGGTCGCGCAGGTCAGCAGCGCCTGCAGGTGAACTTCCAGTTCGCTTCGCAGCAGCGCGCGCGGTGCTTCCAGCGATTCGGCCACGAACGAGCCCTTGCCGTGGCGGGTGACGATCACCCCGGAGCGCTCCAGCTCCTGATAGGCCCGCTTCACCGTGATCACGCTCACCTGATTGGCGCTGGCCAGTTCGCGGATCGACGGCAACGCCGTGCCGGCAGGCCAGTCGCCGGCCACGACCTTGGCCGTGATCTGGTCGATGACCTGCTGGTACATCGGGTTGCTGTCGCTGGCGGACAGGAACAGGCGGGGGTTCATGGCTGAGTGCGTATACTGTGTATGCACACTATATACAGATGGTCTAGCCTATGCAATCCCTGCTGTGCGGCACCGGGCTCGATAGACAGTTGCCCCGGGACAAGTCGCCTTTTCAGCCCCGCACCACGTGGGTTCGACCGGCAGTCCTGGCGGGGTACAAGGCGTCGTCGGCACGCTTCAGGAGTTTTCGGGCACGCGAAGTCCAACTCGCGCTCCGTGCCGGGCTACCCAGGACGCTTCCTGGTAGTCCACGGCCCCTGCCCGGGTTCAATCTCTGCTGATCAGACAAGCCGGAGCTCGCGGATTCCGGAGCGCCGGCTGCGCCTTTATCCAGGCCTCGGCCCGGGCGGCAGGTCCTGTTCCGGATACAGGCGCCGGCGAAGGTGATCGCGGCGGGTCTCGGCGTTTGCGCCCGCAGGACAGGACGACAGGATGACGGCGCGCACGGTGTAGAACATGCCGGCGGTGTCAGGCCGCCTCACGCCGTGTCGACGCCGGTTGGCGCCAGTGCTCCATCAGCTCGATCCAGCGCGCCCTGGCCTTGCCGAGGTGGGTGTGCTTGACGTGGCCGAAGCCGCGGATGTGCTCGGGTATGGAGGCGATCTCGATGGCGAGGTCAAGCTTGTCTGCGTTCAGGCCCGACAGCAATTCGTCGACGGTGTTGCGATAGTCGACGATGAGCTGGCGTTCGCCCTTGCGCTCGGCGGTGTAGCCGAAGAGGTCGAAGGCGCTGCCGCGCAGGCCCTTGAACTTCGCCAGCAGGCCGAAGGCGCGCATCATCCACGGGCCGTACTCGCGCTTGATGAGCTTGCCCTCGGCATCGCGTCTGGCGAACAGAGGTGGGGCAAGGTTGAAGTGCAGTCTGTAGTTGCCCTCGAACTGCTCGGCGACCTTCTTCGCGAAATCGCCGGAGGTGTACAGGCGCGCCACCTCGTACTCGTCCTTGTAGGCCATTAGCTTGAAGTGGTAGCGGGCGACAGCTTCGGTGAGCTTTGTGGAACCGGAGGCAACTTCTTGCTCGGCTTCGCGCACGCGATCGACCAGGGCGCGGTAGTCCTTGGCGTAGGCGGCGTTCTGGTAGTCAGTGAGGAAGGCTTCGCGGCGGGCGATCTGTTCGTCGAGGTTGCGGGAGAGGGTTTCGTCGTCGAGGGGGGAAGGCATCGCGGCTGAAGCCGCTCCTACATGGGTGCCAAGCGCAGCTCTGGTGACGGCATCGGGGTCGATGGCGGCGAGACGGCCCCAGGCGAAGGCCTTGCGGTTCATGGCGACGGCGGCGCCGTTGAGTTCGACGGCACGGTCGATGGCCTCGAAGCTGAGCGGCACCAGGCCCTTCTGCCAGGCGAGGCCCAGCATGAACAGGTTGCTGGCGATCGCATCGCCGAGCAGGGCGGTGGCGAGCCGGGTGGCGTCGATGGTGACCGGCATGCGGCTGGCGAGCGCCAGGCGCACGGCGTTGATGATCTCGTCCCTGGGAAAGCGCATGTCCGGACGGGTGGTGAAGGGGCCGGGCATGGCTTCGTACGTGTTCAGCACCACTTCGCTGCGGTCGGCGCGGATCTTGGACAGCGCCCAGTAGTCGTTCACCACCACCATGTCGCAGCCGAGCACAAGGTCCGCCTCGCCGGCGGCGATGCGCACGGCGTGGATGTCGGCAGGTGTTTTCGCGATGCGCACGTGGGTGGTGACCGCACCGCCCTTTTGCGCCAGGCCGGTCTGGTCGAGCACGGTGGCGCCCCTGGATTCCAGGTGCCCAGCCATGCCGAGCAGGGCGCCGATGGTGACCACGCCGGTGCCGCCGACGCCGGTGATGAGGATGTTCCACGGGCGTTCGAGGTCGGACTTGAACTCGGGCGCCGGCAGGTTCTCCAGCATCGCCTCGGCATCACTGCCCTTCCGTTTCCTGAGCTGCCCGCCCTTGACGGTGACGAAGCTCGGGCAGAAGCCCTTCACGCAGGAGTAGTCCTTGTTGCAGTTGGACTGGTCGATGCTGCGCTTGCGCCCGTACTCGGTCTCCTTCGGCAGCACGGCGACGCAGAAGCTCTGCACGCCGCAGTCGCCGCAGCCCTCGCAGACCAGCGAGTTGATCACCACGCGCTTGGCCGGATCGGCGATCTTGCCGCGCTTGCGGCGCCGGCGCTTCTCGGTGGCGCAGACCTGGTCGTAGATCAGGATGGAGACGCCCTTCACCTCGCGCAGGCGCTTCTGCACCGCGTCGAGCTCGGCGCGGTCGACGAATTCGACGCCCTCGGGGAAGATTTCGGGTTTCGACCATTTGCCGATGTCGTCGGACATGACGACGATGGTCTCAACGCCCTCGGCGCGCATCTGGTGG
>DAOMOD010000024.1:21301-28638 GCA_035444205.1 Lysobacteraceae bacterium | reverse complement strand
TGTAGGTCAGCACCGTGCCCTCGACGATCGGGCTCTCGCTCTGGCCGGTCAGCGCTTTGCTGACGGTCATGGCCGGGCTGCCCTCCACCGGGGTCACCACGGTGTCGTCTACCGGGTCGGTCTCGTCGCTGTTGCCTGTGCCGGTGTTGCTGATGCTGCCCGCCGTCACGTCCGCCGCGGTCACCGTGTAGGTGCCGACCAGCACGCAGGTGCCAGCCACCGGCACGCTCGGACAGTTCGCACTGTTCGGTGTCAGGATCGGGTCGGACACCACCACATTGCTCAGCGGCACGTTGCCGGTGTTGGTCGCGGTGATGGTGTAGGTCAGCACCGTGCCCTCGACGATCGGGCTCTCGCTCTGGCCGGTCAGCGCCTTGCTGACCGTCATGGCCGGTGCATTCAGCACCACCGTGACCGAGTCGGGATCGGAGATGGCCTCCGGAGTGAAGGCGACCGCCACGTTGGTGACGAAGCCGGCCGCAACATCGGCTGCAGTGATCGTATAGCTGCCGGTGCAGACCATCTGCTCGCCGGGGTCGAAGAAATTGTCGAAATTGCCGATGGCGGTCAGCGCCGGACAGGTGACGGCGCCGATCAGGGGATCGTCGATCGCAACCGGGCCGACCAGGATGGCGGCACCGCTGTTGGTCACGGTGAAGGTGTAGGCGATGACCTCGCCTTCGCCGTCGAAGGTGGTCGGGTCGCCGCTCTTGACCAGGGTGAGACCGGTGGTGGCGTAGGTGGCGGAGTCGAAGTCGCTCACCGGGCCGGCGTCGGAATTCGCCTCCACTGCGGCGGTATTGACCGTCTCGCCCGCGACCGCGGACACCGGGCCGACCACGCAGACGGCGATGTGCGCGTCCGGATCGCCCACGTCGGCGACCGGCAGGGTGAATCCGGGCACCGTCCACGGGCAACCGGCCGTGCTGACCGCGGGGTCTTCGACGCTGATGTCCGTCAGTACCGTCTCGCCGATGTTCTCGATGGTGATCTTGTAGAAGACGTCACCGCCCTCGGCGATGGCGAAGTAGTTGGACCAGGGATCGAGTTCGAGATCGCTGCCCGGGCCGACCTGCTTCAGGATGGAGATGCCGGGGATCGGCTGGTCCACCAGCAGTGTGGCGCTGGCCTGGTTGCCCAGGTAGGCGATGCCCTCGAAGATGTGGCTGACCGCGCTGGTCTCGTTGGGGAACAGGGCCGGCAGATCGAGCGGCACGAGCCCGGGCACGATCACGTCGAGGGCGATCTCGCACACGCTGGCAGCCGCGATCTCGCCGTTGCTGAAGCTGAGCGTGCTGGTGATGGCATCCCAGGTGAAGCCGAAGGCGCCTCCGCACTGGCCGTTGTCGGCGAAGACGATGGGAACCACGGCCGGCTGCATCTGCACACCGCCGACTTCGGGCAGGGAGTCGCTGAAGGCGACCTGGCTGATGGCGAGATCGGGATCGTTGTTGGTGATGCGGAAGACCAGCGCGGTGACGCCGTCCGGATCCAGCAGCGGGTTGGGGTCGAACAGCTTGACGATGGACGGTGCCAGCGGCGGCGGCAGCACGTCCAGGATGTCGATGGCGCTGTTGCCGGGCAGGGTCTCGATGGCATCGACCGGGTCGCTGATGTTGACGTTGCTGCCGATGGCCGTCGCGGTGACGTCGACGGACAGCGTGCACTGCGTGTTGGCCGCCAGGCTGCCGCCGTCGAGCAGCAGGATGCCGGGGTCGCCCGCCTCAAGTCCCCAGGTGCCACCGCAGCCGCCATTGACGAAGGTGCCGGCCACGGCCTGCATGCCGGTCGGCAACTCGTCGCGGAAAGTGAGACCACTCAGAGCGTCGGCGGCATTGGGGTTGGTGATGATGAAGCTCAGCGTGCTGACCTCGCCGACCCGCACCGTGTCGGGACTGAACGACTTGGCGATGCTGGGCGGTGTGGGTGCGTCGCCCGGATCGACCGGATTGCACACCGTCCCGGAGCCGGTGAAGAAAGCCTGGTGGATGCGAATCTCGATGTTGGGGTTGGCAGCGTCGTAGATGTACAGCCGGAAGAACGTGGGGCCTTCGGGATCCAGATTGGTGAGGTTGTTGACCGAGAACGTGGAAGGGGAACCGGCGCTGGTGCTCACTGGACCCCAGGTGGCCGCGTTGAGCGTGAAGCTCCCGGCGGGACCATAGTCGAGCGTGACCGTCGATGGTGCGTTGCCATTCTGGCGGGAAGTCAGGAAAGACAGATCGACTGCGTCGATGCCGGTCGTATCCAGAATGAACTCGAAATAGCGCCCTTCGCTGCGCGCGTTCGCGAGCTTGTCGGGGGCGCCGGCATCGCTGAGGGTATTGCCGACCCAGCGGTTGGTGGTCACCGTGGTGGTGTTGCCCAGCCCTGCTGCCGTGCCGAGACCGATGTTGTTGATCAGCGGTCCCGTGGTGGGATGGTTGGGATTGTTGGCGAGAGTGAAGCTGCCCCATTCCGCCACGCTGGTACCGGGTCCGATGACGGAGCATTCAAGCGGTGGCGGCGGCTCCTCGGTCACTTCCAGCGAGGCCTCGGCGGTGGCCGAGGGATCGGTCGCATCGCCGACAAACAGATCGGCCACGTTGTTCAGCACCAGCGGATAGCTTGCCAGCGGATCGAAAGGTACGGTGACGCTCACCAGGATCGTGCAGGTGCCGTTGGCACCAATGGCGCCGTCCTCGAACTCGATCACCGCGCTGCCCGGCAACGCGGTCAGCGTGCCGCCGCAGGTGCTGCTGGCATTGGCCGGATTGGCCACCACCATGGCGCCTGGCAGGTTGTCGGTGAAGCGGTAGCCCTCGACATCGATCGGGTTCGGGTTGCTGATGGTGAAGCGCAGCGTGGCGACGCCGTCGGCACCGATGGTCGAGGGAATGAAGCGCTTGGCGAATCCGGCGTCTTCGGGATCGAAGGTGCTGGCATCGCCGGGCGACTGGCTGAAGTCGGTGTTGTAGTGGAAGCTGCCGCCGGACAGGTCGTAGATGAGTGCCTCCAAGCCCACACTCTCGCCGCCGCCACTGATGATGGCGATCTCGTAGACCGTCACCACCACGCCACCGGCCTTGCCGGTGGACAGGCAGGAGCGCCAGTTGGGACTGTCGAGGTCGGACTCCCACAGGCAGCCATCGGCATACAGGCTGGGATTGGGTACCGGGACGCGCGAGGGTGGCGCGGTGAGCGTGCTGTAGGTGGTGCTGACCGACTTGATCTGGAAGATGGTGTTGGACAGGGTCAGGAACGATTCGAGCTGATCATAGGCGGTCGCGGTCTGGGTGCTCAGTTCGATGAAATAGGTCTGTCCGACCGCCAGGTGCAGACTGCCGCCACCGCCCAGGATCACCCAGTCGGACTGGTCGACCTGCTGGCCGTAGCGAATCTGCTGGGTACTGTTGCGGTTTTGCGAAACCAGGCGCTCGATGTAGATGGCGCGCGGCGTCGGCGATGCCGCGACGCCGTTGGCGTCGCTGGCCTCGATCCGGTAACGGCGCGACTGCCCGAAGGCAGCAGAGGAACGCTGCAACTGGATCTCGAAGTAGGCATCGGCGCATTCGCCCGCGCCGAGTGCATCGAAGCTGAGCGCCATCAGCGAGCCCGGCCGGAAGTCGATGAAGGGATTGCCTTCGTCCCACACCAGTGCCACGTCGACATCGGAGGTGGCCACGTCGGAACAGACGCGTGCACCGACCGGAAACAGCTCGGGTCCGCTGGTGAGCGGCCGATTGTGGTCGAGACCGACGATGTCCCAGGTGATCGGTGTGACGGTGAGCGCCGCCTGTGCCAGGCCGGAACCCAGCAGCAACGCGGTCAGAACGACCGAACTGAGCGAAGCGCGGATACGCGCGTAAGCGAAACCGACGGACGCGGTGCGCCCGGTTGCCTTGACCATGTGCGGAAGCTCCCCTGTGGATGAAGCCTGGATGCGCCCGTCCGGCGACGAGCCGGGCTGGGACGCCAATTGGTGCGCTCCAGGTTCTGTGCCGGGAGTCTAGGGGAGTCGCGAGGGTTTTCGGGTGAAAGCGTGACGATAATCACATTTCTTTGCGATCGTCGCGTCTTCGCGATCGTCGCGCTAACGCCCGCGCCCGCCACCACCGCCGCCGCCGCCACCGGAACGGCCGCCGCCGCCACTCCCCGAACTGGAACCGGGCGGCGACGAGGAGGAGGCGATCGAGCTGCTGAGCGCGCTGCCCAGTCCCTTGCTCATGTCGCCAAGACTGCCGATGCTGGCGAGGTTGCCGCGATACCAGTGCGAGCCGGTGGCTACAGCCGCCGCGGCGGCCGCGCCGACGGCCAATGTGAACTTGCCGGTCCAGGCCTCCTCCACCTCGAGCGCCAGCGCGTAGGGCAGCAGGGCCTCGTACCGCTCTGCATCCAGCGGCGGCTCCGCGCCCGGACCTTGCATGCGGCCGAGTTCGTCCTTCTCGGCAACGCCCAGGTACTTGCGCAGTCCCTCGATCTCGTCGAGCAGCTTGCGTCCCTCCGCCGTGGGGCGTTTCATCAGGTTGCCGAACACGATGTGCAGCACGACGCTGATGACGGCAATGGCGATGATGCCGGGGATGCCGAATCCGTCGGCGATCCAGAACGCCAAGGCCAGATAGAGGATCGACAACAGGCAGCCGGCGCCGACCACGCCGCTGTTGTTCACGAAGTAGCGTGGCGTATAGACGCCCGCCAGTCCGGATTGGTGCGCGCTGCGTGCGGCCTGCATGGCCGAGACCGTGGCCGGTTGCGAATTGGTGAGCGGGATCGATGTTGCGCCGGCGAACAGCTTCCCGGTCAGCGCGCGCTGCGGATCCGCCAGCGTGGTCTCGGGCGCGCCGACGACGCGCTCCAGGCGCCACTGTTCCTTGGTGACCTTGAGCGCCATGTCCACCGCGCGCTGGACGAAGCGGCTCGATTCGGCCTTGCTGCGCATCGCCTCGGGCAGGCCCGCGATGATCGATTCGCGGGTTGGCCTGTCGCGATGGATCACCAGAGATCCGCGCACCGCCGAGTCGACCAGATCCGCGGTGAAGCAGCGGTTGTCCCAGCCCATGCGCCGCAAGTAGCGGATGCCGCCCGGCGAGTGCCCCTGCGGCGGCTGGTAGCGGGGAAAGACGACGCCGGGGGATGGGTCGCGCCCCTTGCGATGCCATTGCAGCAGGTACCAACCGAACAGCAGCAGCAGGCCCGCGGCCGCCACCAACAGGCCGCGATTGTCCTGCAACACCCAGCCGACGCGGTCGGCTGCGGTGGGCTCGACCACCATGCCCTTGGGAAAACCGACCGCGATGGTGAGTCCCTCGCGCGCACGGAACCGGCGATTGGACTCGAAATCAATCACCCCCGGTTCCGGCACCTCGTGCCTGCAATCGCGTCCTTCGGCATCCTGCGGGCCGGTGTAGCAAGCGAGGCGGAGCGATGCTGCAGGCACCGCATCCGGCAGTCTCACCGTGGCGCCGGCGGATTGGATGGGAAAGATCCAGCCGGTGCCGGTGACGTTCCAGTACAGCTCGTCGAAGCCGTCGAAGAAGCCGAGCTGGCGGGTGGTGCGGTAGCGCAAGGCATAGGTATGGGTGCGCGGCACCTCGAGAAAGCTGTCGTCGCCAAGGAAGATCTCGATGCCGTTGCTGACGCGCTCGGTCCAGAACGGCTCCGGTCTGCCGTCGCGCAGCGCCTCGATCATCCGAAAATCGACCTGCACGAGGTTGCCGAAGCGATCCTCATAGCGCGTGGGAAACTCGCGGATGATGCCGCGTCGGATCTCGCGGCCCTCGGCGCGAACGGCGATGGTCTCGGTCACGTCCAGGCTGCCGTCGGCATGGATGACGATATCGGCGTGGAAGCGCTCGACGACCTCCGCGGCCGGCACGCCGCCGGCAGCGGCAAGGGCCAGGACGGCGGCCATGCAGCGAAGCGCGCGCGCGACGGCAATGTGCGGAATCATCGACCCTCTCCCCGTGACGGCATGAAGGCGCCTGCGCGCGCCGGTGACGAATATACGCAGTGCGGTGCGGAAAGGGGTCACTGGTGCCCGGGTGTTGCCCTGTGCCGAGCATGCTCGGCACCACAAGCAGCAGGCAGCGTTTCGGCCGTTTGTAGAGTGGAGCTTGCTCCGCTCATGTGCCTAGCCCGCATCGTGCGGGGCATGGATGAGAGCGGGCGGTTCGGTGGGTCAGGACGCCGTGCGCAGCACCTGGGCGGTGGTATCGGGACGCCTCCACGTGGTGCTGGCCGGGTCGGGCTGTTCCTCGAGCAGGTCGGCAACCGCGCGCAGATGGGCGGCCACCAGGTCGAGGTCGAGTTTGGGACGCGTGGCATCCCCTTCGTAGCCCTGGCCGAACAGCTCGAACAGTGTGGACAGCATCTCCACGCCGACGCGCTTGACGCAGCGCAGGCGGGCGGCCACCGAGTAGCCGTTCTCGTCGGGAAGCACCGAATCGATCAGAATCAGGTCGTAGACCTGACGAAACAGCTGGCGGTAGAGATCGGCAGCGGTGCCGAGCGTATCGACGGTGAAACCGCGACGACGCAGTCCTGCCATCAGCAGTTGGTCACGCAGGCCAACATCGCCGCTGACCACCAGCACACGCAGTTCAGCATCGCCGTTCGCTGTCTCTTTCAAGATTGCCGCCATGATTGCTGTCTCCGATTGGCCTGTATCCCGCCCTCAGATCGGGGCCTGCGTGGTGGAAGCTTTGTATCCCCCGGACCTGCCGTCGCCCAGTACTGCCTGGTCGAGTCCTGCTTGAATCGAGCCCACCTGTCCGTGACCGCAGTCTCGCAGATCGGGTGGACAAGAAAAGTGCCTGGGGTCACATTGCAACAATGCTTTTCGATTGTTTCCTGGTGTTGCAAATGGACGCCTCTGGGCGACGCTGGCGGGGCATGATCGATGGCCGATGGCGTGTCGCCGGGCCATCGGTGTTCGAGCATGGCCGAAGGTTTCCCGCCGACTGCGACGACAGTGGCCCAAGGTCCACCGCATGAACGACAGGCGCATCAAGGGCCGCGGCGCGGCCAGCAACCCGGAGGGCCGCTTCGAGACCACGCGGCACGAGCCCTTCGACGACGGCTGGGCGCGTGAGGAAGGCGAAGCGCCGCGTCCGGCAACCTCCGTCACCGAGGAACGCGCCCGCGACATCCTGAGCCGCAACGACTCGCCGGACATTCCCTTCGATCTGTCGCTGAACGCCTATCGCGGCTGCGAGCACGGCTGCGTGTACTGCTATGCCCGGCCCAGCCACGGCTACCTCAACCTGTCCTCGGGCCTCGACTTCGAAACGAAACTCTTCGCCAAGACCAATGCCGCCGAGCGCCTGCGCGCAGCGCTGGCGCGGCCCGGCCACGCG
>DAOMOD010000024.1:16333-21291 GCA_035444205.1 Lysobacteraceae bacterium | reverse complement strand
CAATACCGATCCCTACCAGCCGATCGAACAGCGCTACCGCATCACCCGCCAAGTGCTGGAGGTGTTCGCCGAGACCGGCCATCCCTGCACCATCGTCACCAAGAGCGCGCGCATCGAGCGCGACCTCGACCTGCTGACCGACCTTGCCCGTCGCAACCTGGTGTTCGTGGCGGTGTCGGTGACCACCCTCGACAACCGCCTGGCCGCCAAGCTCGAACCGCGCGCCTCGGCGCCGCATCGCAGGCTCGAAGCGATTGCCAGACTCAGCGAAGCCGGCGTGCCTACCGGCGTGTTCGCTGCACCGATCATCCCGATGATCAACGATCGCGACCTCGAAGCCATCCTCGAACGTGGCCGCGCGGCGGGTGCGCGTACGGCCGGCTACACATTGGTGCGGCTGCCGCATGAGGTGAAGGACCTGTTCCGTGAATGGCTCGGCATCCACTTCCCCGAACGCGCGCAGCACGTGATGAGCCTGATCCGGCAGATGCGCGGCGGCCGCGACAACGACCCCCGCTTTGGCCATCGCATGCGCGGCGAGGGCCCTTTCGCCGACATGATCCGCGCGCGCTTCCACGTCGCCCGCCGCCGCCTGGGCTTCGCCACCCGCGACGAGATCGCGCTGGACACCACCGCCTTCGTGCCGCCGCGCCCGCCCTCGGCGCAGGGTGAGCTGTTTTGAATGACCATGGACACATGGGCCGACAACCGCTAGTCTTACGTTTGTCTTACCTGAGGCAACAACATGCCCGTCGACGACAAGCCCATGACTACCGTATCGACCAAGGGACAGGTGATCTTGCCCAAGGCCATCCGCACCCGACGGGCCTGGCGCGCGGGTACACGGCTTGTCGTCGAGGACACACCCGAGGGCGTGCTGCTTCGAACCGCGCCCTTGTTCCGGGCGACGCGCCTGCAGGATGTATTCGGCTGCGCCGAATACAAGGGCAAGCCCAAGACCATTGAAGAGATGGACGCTGCCCTCGCAGCCGAGGCGAAGCGGCGTCATGCACGCCGTTGACACTAATGTCCTCGTCCGCCTGATCGTGGCGGACGATGCCCGACAGGCTGCGCGTGCGCGGGCCCTGTTCGAGCGGCATACGATTTTCGTGGCCGATACCGTGCTGTTGGAGACGGAATGGGTGTTGCGCAGTTGCTATGGATTGCCGTCCAAGGCCGTCCACACGCATCTGACCGCACTGGCCGGCTTGCCCCAGGTCATATTGCAGGCGCCCCAGCGTGCAGCGAAGGCGCTTGAATGGTACGGCGTCGGCCTCGATTTCGCCGACGCCCTGCACATGGCCGCTTGCAATGAAGGCGTAACGTTCGCGACCTTCGACCGGCGCCTGGGGAAGGCAGCGAACAAGGCGGGAATCGACGATATCGAATTACTCTGAAGTTGCTGCCACCATGCTGGCAGCAGCCCTCGCGCAGACTGCGCGCCGTGCAATTCCGCACGCCGCATCTGCAAGGAGTCCGCCATGCTGAATCCCAACGTTCCTGCCTGGTTCGAGATCCCGGCGGTCGATCTCGACCGTGCCCAGCGCTTCTATGAAGGACTGCTCGCTACCGGGCTCAGGCGCGAAGTCATGGGCTACCAGGCCATGGCGGTGTTTCCGGTACCGGACGACAAGCAACTCAGTACCGGCGCCCTGGTCGCGCGCGAGGGCGACACACCGCGCGCCGAGGGCACCACGGTCTATCTCAGTGTGCGCTCCGTGGACGCCGTACTGGAACGCGTCGAGTCCGGCGGCGGCCGCGTGCTGGTGCCGCGCACCGAATTGCCCGAGGGCATGGGCTGCTATGCCCTGTTCGTCGACAGCGAGGGCAATCGCGTCGGGCTGTGGTCGGCGGACTGAACTGCGCCCGCCGCGACGATTGGACGTGACATCACGCGATCCTGTGAGCGATGCGGTCGTGGCGACGGCCGTGCGCGACTACACTTGCCGCGCATGCGACGCGCCGACCGACTGTTCCTGCTGATCCAGGCCCTGCGTGGACGCCGCACGGCGATCACCGCACGTGACCTGGCTGGACGCCTGCAGGTGTCGCAGCGCACGGTCTACCGCGACGTCGCCGACCTGCAGCGCGCCGGCGTTCCGGTCGAGGGCGAGGCCGGCGTCGGTTACCTGCTGCGCCGCGACAGCGACATCCCACCGCTGATGTTCAACGCCGAGGAACTGGAAGCCCTGATGGTCGGCGCGCGCATGGTGCGCGGCTTCGCCGGGGCTCGCCTGGCCGGCGCCGCCGACCGCGCCCTGCTGCGCATCGAGGGCGTGCTGCCACCGGAACTGCGCGGCCGCGCCGAGCGCACGCCGGTGTTCGCGCCCGATTTCGGTGCGCGCGGAACGATGTTCGCGCACATGGACCGGCTGCACCAGGCGCTGGCCGAGCGACGCTGCGTGAGATTCGACTACAGCGACGTCGAGGGTCGCGAAAGCCGCCGCGAGGTGGAACCGCTATGCCTGACCTTCTGGGGCCCGGCCTGGACGCTCGGCGCCTGGTGCCTGCTGCGCAACGCCTTCCGCAGCTTCCGCCTCGACCGCATGCGCGACCTCGCACTGACCGATCGCGCAGTCAGCGACGATCCGGCGCGCGGACTGGATGCCTTCATCGCTGCGGTGAGCTGCGATTGAGGCATCGAAGGAGCGGTCGCTGTCTCTTGTAGGAGCCCACCCGTGGGCGACCGGCGTATCACCGCGATGGGTGGGACGGCGGGGTCGCCCACGGGTGGGCTCCTACACGGCGCCAGCGAGCCACACCGCGTCCCAGAACGGATAGTCGCCAACGCGACGCACGAGCCCCGCACGCACGGGATTGGCCACGATATAGCGAGCAGTCGCCACCAGATCCTCATCGCGACGCAAGGCGTGGTCATGAAAGGCTCTTGCCCACAACCTGCCGTGCCGCTTCAGGCAGCGGTTGGCGGCGCGCGCCATGACGAACTTCAGCCTATGCACCGCGCGATCCAGCGGCTCGGATGTTCCAAGCTCCAAGAGCGCGTGGAAGTGATCGGGCATCAACACCCAGCATGGAATCCGGTGATCGGTCGTCAAATCGAACTCGGCAATAGCCTTCGCAGTTCCACTGCCGACGACGAAATGTTGGAATCTCGGAATCCGGTGCTGTGTAACGAGGGTGAGCAGATAAACCTGGCCAGGCACACTGACGCGTCCCTTGCGCAGCCCTCGATGTCCTTGTGATGGCGTTTCCATGGACACATGATGGACGCCAGGCAACAAACTTCGCGTCGGCCCGGCGCTGAATCGTTTGTAGGGAAACCATGACATTCCTTGTAGGAGCCCACCCGTGGGCGACCACCAAGGAACAGCGGGTCGCCCACGGGTGGGCTCCTACGACAACCGTTCTTACGCCAGCACCTCGCCGGTCTGCAGGCGCCACAGCGCGGCGTAGGCGCCGTCGCGTGCGAGCAGGTCGTCGTGGCTGCCGGATTCGACGATGCGGCCGGCGTCGAGGACGTGGATGGTGTCGGCATGACGCACCGTGGACAGCCGGTGCGCGACCACCAGCAGGCTGCGCTGGTGGGCCATGCGCTTGAGCGAGCGCTGGATGGCGGCCTCGGTCTGGTTGTCGACGGCGCTGGTGGCTTCGTCCAGCACCAGCAGCGCGGGATCGCGATACAGGGCGCGGGCCAGGGCGATACGCTGGCGTTGGCCGCCGGAGAGGCGCTGGCCGCGTTCGCCGACTTCGGTGTGGTAGCCCAGCGGCAATACCTCGATGAAACCATGCGCCTCCGCCGCACGCGCGGCCGCTTCCACCCGCTCCATGTCGGGCACGGGTTCGCCATAGGCGATGTTCTCGGCCAGCGTGCCGTCGGTCAGGAACGGATCCTGGGCGACATAGCCGATGGCCCGGCGCAGCTCGGCAGGGTCGAGCAGACCGATGTCGACACCGTCCAGCAGCAGGCGGCCACTGTCGGGCCGGTGGAAGCGCAGCAGCAGCTTCAGCAGCGAGCTTTTGCCGGCGCCGGTGGCGCCCACCAGGGCGACGGTGTGACCGGCCGGCACCGTGAAGCGAACGCCGCGCACCACCGCGGCATCGCCATAGGCGAAGTGCACGTCCTCCACCACCAGCGCGCCACGCGAAGGTGCGGGCAGTGCGGCGCTGGCCGGTGTGCGGTCGATGGGCGTTGCCAGCAGATCCATCACCCGGTTCACCGAGGCCATGGCGCGGTTGTAGAGATCGGTCATCTCGGCCAGGCGCGTCAGCGGCCACAGCAGGCGCTGGGTCAGGTACACCAGGGCCGAGTAGGCGCCCACGCCCAACTCGCCGCGCAGGGTGAGGATGCCGCCGTACAAAAGGGTGGCGACGAAGCCGGCGAGGATCGCCATGCGGATCACCGGCGTGATGGCGGCGGCGAAACGGATGGCCTCGGCGTTGCGCACGCGGTAGCCGTCCGACGCCTGACGCAGGTGTTCCTGCTCGAAAGCCTCGGCGGTGTAGGCCTGGATGGTGGCCATGCCGAGCAGGTTGTTGTTGAGCCGCGCCGACAGCCCGGCGGCGGCCTCGCGCGCGGCGGCGTAACGTGGCAGCAGGCGCTTCTGGAACCAGAAGGCGCCGAGCAGGATCAGCGGCACCGGCAACAGGGCGAGGAAGGCCAGGTTGGCGGTCAGCACGAAGAACACCGCACCGACCAGCAGGGTCGACACGAACACCTGGATCAGGTCGTTGGCGCCGGTATTGAGAAAGCGCTCGATCTGGTGCACGTCCTCATTGAGCACCGCCATCAGGCGCCCGGTGCGGGCGCGCTCCAGCGTACCCGGGTCGAAGCGCTGCACGTGGGCATAGGCGGCCAGTCGCAGCTCGTGCTGCACGTCCTGCGCCAGCCCGCGCCAGCGCAGCGCGTGCAGGTATTCGAACAGCGACTCAAGTACCCACACCACGATGGTGAGCGCGGTGAGCGCCAGCAACTGGTGCACGGGATCGGGCAGACCCAG
>DAOMOD010000024.1:12436-16323 GCA_035444205.1 Lysobacteraceae bacterium | reverse complement strand
ACCCGCCATGAACGACTCGCGCTGGTTCACCACCACGTCGACCGCCACGCCGATCAGGATCTCCGGCAGCACGTCGAACAGCTTGTTGAGCACCGAGAAGGTGGAAGCCCAGGCGGCCTTGCGGCGATAGGGACGGGCGAAGCCGAACAGGCGTTTCAGGGGGTGCATGGCGCGGGCCTTCTTGGGCAAGGGCGGCAGGGTAGCAATCACGCCATGAATGCAGGAGCGGCGAAAGCCGCGATTCTTCGGCACCATGCAGCGTAGATCGCGGCTTTCGCCGCTCCTACATGGCTGCCATGCTGATCGCCTTCAACAAGCCCTATGGCGTGCTCTGCCAGTTCACCGACCGCAGCGAGCCGCCGCGGCCGACGCTGGCCGGCTTCGGTCTGCCGGCCGATGTCTACGCCGCCGGCCGCCTCGACTTCGATTCCGAGGGCCTGCTGCTACTGACGGACAAAGGCGCGCTGGCCAGGCGCATCACCGATCCGCGCCAGGGCACGGCCAAGACCTACCTGGTGCAGGTGGAGGGCGATCCCGACGACGCCGCGCTGGAGCCGTTGCGGCAGGGCGTGCTGCTGAAGGATGGACCCACCCGCCCGGCGCAGGCGAGGCGGCATGCCGCGCCGCCGGCATGGCTGTGGCCGCGCGACCCGCCGGTGCGCTTCCGCAAGTCGGTGCCCGATGCCTGGATCGAACTCACCCTCCGCGAAGGCCGCAACCGCCAGGTGCGCCGCATGACCGCCGCTGTCGGCCTGCCCACCCTGCGCCTGATCCGCGTGCGCATCGGCCGCTGGGCGCTGAACGGACTGGCGCCCGGCGAGTGGCGAGAGCTCATCATGTAGGGCGGGATCGGCTGGGGCAGTGGCATTGGGCATCCAGCGCAGTCGCAGTCGCAATGGCCGACACGCTACGCCACCCAAGTAGTGCGTTGAGTGGGAGGCCGATGGGTCAAATTGGCTGCCGCCTAGAGATCGATCGCCCCCTCGGCGAGGCGCGCCTGTCCCGGTTGGCGGGAACGCATCGCGCGCTCCAGCTCCTCGCGCAGTGCACCCGCTCGTGGTTGGCCCGCCTCGATGGCTCGGGTGAGCCAATGGTGGGCTTCATCGTAGTCGCGCGGGAGGAGGTCCGGATCGCCCTGGAACAGCGCATAGCCCAGGATGGCCATGCCGTCCGGGGAGGCCGCCGCCGCGGCCTTGCGCAGCAGGCGCAGGCCCTCGGCACGGTCGGCCGGAAGCATCTGTCCGTCCCACAGCAGGGCGCCCCAGTTGGCTTCGGCGTCGGCCTCGCCGCGCAAGGCGGCGTCGCGCAGCGCCAGCAGTTCGGGGCCAAGCCCGCGGCACGAGGCGGGCAGCGCTGCGAATGGCACGGTCGTCAGCTCGAAGGCCGGCGGCGCGCCCTGCGCGGCCCGTTGTCCGGGACCGCATACGTCGAATCCGCAGGCCCACTCGATCATGTCCCCCTCGCCAAGACATGGCGAGATGGCGAGGACGGTGCCGGCGAGGCCCTTTGCCACGCGCTCGCCGCCCAGCGTCGCCACCACCGTGCCGCTGCGAACCTCGATGCGCTCGACGAAGCGGTCGGGACGGGTCAAGGACTCCGGCGTCAGGCGCACGGCAGCCGCATCCGCGGGCATGCGACCGTTGTCGAGCCAGAACATCGCGGCCTCAAGGCGCGCATCCGACAGGGCCTGGAAGGCTTCGCTGGTCTGGGTGCGCATGCGGTACTCGGCGTGACGCTCGAAGACGCCCGCTTGCCAGGCCAGGGCCACCGCCGCCGCGCCAAGCACGCCCAGCGCAACCAGGATCCACAGGACAATACGCACGGTCTTGATCTCCTCGTTCGTGGCGCGCTCGGCGCCCTGCACTGAGATATCGCGAAGGTGTGGCCAATACGGACAAGGGGCGCCGACCGATGGTTATCGGGGCGGGGGCAGCGCCCAGTCGATCGGCGTGCCGCCGTGTTCGGCAAGCCAGGCGTTGGCGCGCGAGAAATGGCCGCAGCCGATGAAGCCGCGGTGCGCCGACAGCGGCGAGGGATGCGGGGCTTTCAGCACCAGATGGCGGCGGCCGTCGACCAGGCGGCCCTTGGCCTGCGCCTGGCTGCCCCACAGCATGAACACCAGACCCTCGCGCTCGCGGTTGAGCAGGTCGACGATGGCGTCGGTAAAGGATTCCCAGCCCTTGCCCTGGTGCGCGCCGGCGCGGCCGCGTTCGACCGTCAGCACCGCGTTCAGCAGCAGCACGCCCTGCCGCGCCCAGTGCAACAAGCACCCGTGGTCAGGGCGGGCGATGCCGAGGTCGCGCTCGATCTCGGCGAAGATGTTGGCGAGCGAAGGCGGCGGCGGCACACCAGGGCGCACCGAGAAGCACAGGCCATGCGCCTGCCCCGGCCCGTGGTAGGGATCCTGGCCGAGGATCACCACGCGCACGCTCTCGAACGGCGTCTCGTCGAGCGCCGCAAAGATCTCCCGCGCCGGCGGATAGATCACCCGTCCCTTGGCGCGTTCGGCCAGCAGAAAGGCCTTCAGCGCCTGCATCGACGGTGAGGCGAACTGCGGCAGAAGACGCTGCTTCCATCCCGCCTCCAGGCGGACGCCGTCACCCACCGCACCGTCGTTCACGCCGCGCTCTTGCCCCTGCGGCGCAGCCGGCCGACGCGCAACTGGAAGGTCAGCTTGGTGATCAGCAGTCGTTCCTCGATCGGCTTCTGCACCAGATCGTTGGCGCCGACCTGGATCAGCGCGGCCTGGTTGGTGGGGTTGTCGTCGGCGGTCATCACCAGCACCGGCAGCTGGCCGCGGTTGTAGCGGAATTCGCCGCGCACCGATTGCAGAAGGTCCTTGCCGGTCAGGCCGCCCTTCAGGTAGACGTCGGTGAGCACCACGTCGGCGCCCGGCGCCCGCCCTTCGGCGCGCGCGGTCTTGAGGAACTCCAGTGCATCCTCGGCGGAGACCACGTGGTGCACCTTGAGACCGTGCTTCTCCAGCATGCGCCGGGTGGCCAGGGCCACCACGCGGCTGTCCTCCACATAGAGCACGTCGCCGGTGACCTGGTCCTCGGGGTGCACGTAGCCGCGGATGAAGGTGGCCAGGGCCTCCATGCCGAGCGACTTGTCGAAGTAGTCGGTGACCTCGTCGGAGAAGCCGCGGTTCAGCAGGCGGTCGTTGACTTCGCCCGACACCACCACAATCGGCACATAGGCCTGAGGCGCGTGCTCGCGGATGTAGTGCGCCAGTTCCAGTCCATCCATGTCGGGAAGCTGCAGGGCGGTGGTGACGAAATCGATCACGCCCTCGTTGACCTTGGCCTGGGCCTCGGCGCCGGACTCGCAGGCGATCACCGTGACCGCCGGCAGCTCGCGTTTCAGCAACTGCTCCAGCAGCCGTCGCACCACCTTCGAACCGTCCACGACCATGATGTGGGGTGCATCGGAGGTGATATGGCGGGTGATCTGCGTGGACATGGCTCTCGTGTCAGGACGCGCTGCGCGCGAGATGTCGGCTGCTCGCCAGCCAGGCGCCGCTCAGACCGAGCAGGACCGACACGACCAGCAGCACCAGGCATTCGCCCAGGCCCGGTCCCCATAGCATATAGGTAGCGCCGTAGCTTGCGGACAATCGCTCGACGGGACCGGACAGGGCGAACTGGGCAAGCCACACCACCAGCAAGGCGAGCACGGCCGCGGTCAGGCCGTACCAAAGGCCGCCGTAGAGAAAGGGGCGGCGCACGAAGGCGTCGGTGGCTCCCATCAGCTGCACGATGGCGATCTCCTCGGCGCGACCCTGGATGTCCAGGCGCACGGTGTTGCCGACCACCAGCAGCGCACCGAGACCGAGCACCAGGCCGAGCACCAGCACCGCGCGCCGCGCCGCCTCCACCAGCGCGTCG
>DAOMOD010000024.1:4872-12421 GCA_035444205.1 Lysobacteraceae bacterium | reverse complement strand
CCGCCACTCTGCGTCGAACTGCACCAGTTCCACGCCGGGCAGGGCTGCCAGTGCCGACAGCAGGACCGTCTCGTCCAGTGCCGACAGGCCCTCCACCGGCAGCGCCAGCAGCACCGGCGGCAATGGATTGTCGTCGAGCGCGGCGGCAGCCTCGGCGAAACCAGGCAGGCTGGCCAGTTCGGCCAGTCCGTCGTCCGGTGACCGCAGCGCGGTGCGAGCGATATCGGCGCGCGCTTCAACGTCGTGCGCCAGCGCCGTGGCGCCTTCCATGCCGAGCCCGCGATCGAGAAACAGGGCGATCTCGCCGACCTCGCCCAGGCTCGCGCCGACACGCTCCAGGTTCTTGACCGCCACGTACAGGGCCAGCGGCAACGCCAGCGCCAGCCCCATTACGGCGGCAGTGGACAGTGAGGCGAAGGGGCGGTCGAGAAGTCGGCCGAGACTCGACAGCAGGCTGTACAGATGTGCTTCGCGCCACGCCGCCAGGCGCCGTCGCAACGGCGCCCTGGCGCGCGGATCGACGCGCACCGCGGCGCGCCTCATGGTGGATCCTCGGGCCGGAAGTCGTCGATCAGCCTCCCCTGCTCCAGCACCAGCACGCGCTTTCTCAATCGCTGCACCAGATGCAGATCGTGGCTGGCCACCAGCACGGTGGTGCCGCTGCGCGAGAGCGCGGCGAACAGCGCCATGATCTCGGCGGCCAGTTGCGGGTCGAGGTTGCCGGTGGGCTCGTCGGCGATCAACACCGCGGGCGCCGCGACAATGGCGCGGGCGATGCCGACGCGCTGCTGTTCGCCGGCCGACAGCGCGGCGGGCAGGGCGCGTTCCTTGTGCAGCAGGCCGACCAGGTCGAGCGCGGCACGCACCCGCTTGCCGCGCTCGGCCCTCGGCAGCGCGGCGATGACCAGGGGCAGCACCACGTTCTCGGCCACGCTGCGATCGGCCAGCAGGCGATGGTCCTGGAACACCATGCCGATCTGCCGACGCAGATAGGGCATCTGCCCGCGCCGTGCCTGGCCGAGGTTGCGGCCGTTGAGCAACACACTGCCGCGGGTCGGGCGCTCCATCAGCGCGACCAGCTTGAACAGGGTGGACTTGCCGGCGCCGGAATGGCCGGTGACGAACGCCATCTCGCCCTCGGCCAGCTCGAAGCTGACGCCGCTCAGGGCCTCCTGGCCGCCGGGGTAGCGTTTGGTGACGGCGTCGAAGCGCAGCACGATCAGCGGATCAGGGTGTTGAGTTCGAAAATGGGCAGCAGCACCGCCAGCACGATGAACAGCACCAGCGCGCCTACCAGCAGGATCACCAGCGGGCCGAGCACCGCGGTGAGCACGCCGAGCACGGCATCGAGTTCGTTCTCCTGCTGTTCCGCGGCGCGCTCCAGCATCTCGTCCAGGCGCCCCGATCGCTCGCAGCTGGCGACCAGGCGCAGCACGATCGGTGGAAACACTCCACCCGCGGCGAGCGCGCGGGCGAAGGGCACGCCTTCACGCACGCGCTGGCTGGCACGCACCAGAGCCTCACGCATCGGCACCAGGGCCACGCCCTGTGCGGCCAGGCGCAACGCCTCCAGCAGCGGCACCGCTGCGGCGCTGAGCACGGCCAGGGCGCGGGTCAGACGGGCACTTTCGGCGGTGCGCAGCAGGCGACCGATCAACGGCAACCGCAACTGCACGGCCTGCCACCGCGCACGCAGTGCGGGACGCCGCATCGCCACCAGGAACGCGACCACCAGCGCACCGAGCCCGAGCAGCAGCCACAGTCCGTACGCGCGCAGCCCTGCGCCAAGCGCAAGCAGCACACGGGTCGGCCATGGCAGTTCCTGGCCGAGTCCGGCGAACACGCCGACCACCTCGGGCACCACATGCGCCATCAGTCCGGCCACCACCGCGAGCGCGACCACGGTCAGCAGGAGCGGGTAACTCAGGGCGGCGATCAGGCGGCGACGAAGCGAATCGCGACGTTCGGCGAGATCGGCCAGGCGCTCCAGCACCTCGTCGAGGCGACCGGAATGCTCGCCGGCCGCGACCGAAGCGCGATAGATCTCGGGAAAGCTGTCGGGAAACTCCGCCAGCGCGGCGGCCAGTGTCTGTCCCTCCATGACGCGTGCCCGCAGTGCCAGCACCACGCCGCGCAGTTTCGCCGCCTCACTCTGTTCGGTCAGAGCCGCCAGCGCCTCATCCATGGGCAGGCCGGCGCGAACCAGAGTGGCGAGCTGGCGTGTCAGCAGGGCAAGCTGGGTACCACCCAGGCCGCGGCGCAGGCCGTGGCGCTGTTCGCCGCGCATCAGATCGACGCTGAGCGGATGCATGCCCTGCTCGCGCAGCGCGCCGCGCGCCGCGCGCGGGGTGTCGGCCTGCAGCACGCCGCGCCGCGTGTGACCCTGACCGTCGAGTGCCTGGTAATGGAATGCGGGCATGCGGATCAGCGTGTGGAAGACGGGCGCAGTGTAGCGGGCTCGCCCTCCAGCCAGCCGAGAATGCGCGCGCGCGCTTCGTCGACGCCGCTGGCCTTCGACGAGGAAAAGGCCTGCACGCTGGCGCGGAATCCCTCCTTTGCGCAGACCTGGACGACCGTACGCTGCGCTTTCGCGATCTCCGAGCGGCTCAGCTTGTCGGACTTGGTCAGCAGGATGTGGCAGTCGAGCCCGGCATCGCGGCACCAGGCAAGCATGTCGCTGTCGAACGGCTTCAGCGGATGACGCGCATCCATCACCAGCACCAGACCGGCCAGGCTGCGGCGCTGCCTCAGATAGCCGTCCATCAGTTCGCGCCAGTGCAGGCGCAGGGATTCGGGCACCTTGGCGTAACCGTAGCCGGGCAAGTCGACCAGTCGGCGATCGCCGCCGAGATCGAAAAACACGATCTGCTGGGTGCGCCCCGGCGTCTTGCTGCTGCGGGCCAGACCCTTGATGCCGGTGATGGCGTTCACCGCGCTCGACTTGCCGGCATTGGAGCGGCCGGCGAAGGCCACCTCGCGGCCGTGGTCGGGAGGAATCTGGCGCGGCGAGTGGGCGGCTTCCAGAAAGGTTGCAGCGCGCAGGCTCGCTTGGCGGGGGTCGCGGTCTGGCTGGTTCAAGTCTTCAGACTCCGTGTGGCCGGGCCTTGCGGCCGACGATAAATTGACCCTGGGTGGGGCCACTGGTATAAGTCCGCGGTTTCCCTTGCCCCTGTTCGGCCGCGTCGCCCGCGCCGCAGGAGAGCGCAATTTTCTTCCAATTCAGAACCCTCTACGGTGAAGTCTATGAGCTTTCGGCCATTTCTGGGGCTAGCCGCCATCGCACTGGCCGCTGCCGTGTTCGCGCAGGAGTCCGCCGCCGAGGCGGCACTGATCGATGTGGTGGCCATCGAGGAGCCTGTGCCGGCGGAGGCCGAGGAGATCGCCATCACCCTGGCAGCCGACGGCGCGGCGGGCCCGGGCGATGCCGCGCGCGGCGAGGCGAAGGCTGCAGTGTGCGCAGCCTGCCACGGCGTGGACGGCAATTCGCTCAATGCCGAATGGCCCAAGCTGGCAGGACAGCACGAGCTCTACATTGCCCGCCACCTGGCGCTGTACAAGTCCGGTGAGCGCGAGAATGCGGTGATGCTCGGCTTCTCGGCCACCCTGTCGGCGCAGGACATGCGCGACCTGGGCGCCTTCTTCGCGCAGCAGAGCGTGACGCCCGGCGTCGCCGACGAAGCGCTGGTCGAATCGGGCCGCAAGGTCTATCTCGGCGGCAACCCGCAGTCCGGCGTACCGGCCTGCATGGCCTGTCACGGGCCGACCGGACGCGGCAACCCCTATGCCGGATATCCGGCCCTCGACGGTCAGCATGCCGACTACACGGCACTCAAGTTGCGCGCTTTCCGCGACGGCCTGGTGCATGGTCGCGGTGCCAATGCCAACGCGGTAATGGCCGGGGTGGCGCGCATGCTGAGCGACGAGGAGATCGATGCCGTGTCCTCCTACATCGAAGGACTGCATTCTAGACCGTACTGAGGGAACCCTCGCGCCGGCGCGGGGTCGTTAGGGCCTGTACAGCCTCGCCATGGCGGGGATGCGCTGGCCAGCCAGGGACGCCGGCTTTGCCCCGGCGTTCATGATTGTTGTGGCATGTTGTGCCGCGTAGCATCACCCTATTTCCGGAGTTTCCGACATGATCCAGCGCGCCTTGTTCATCCTTGCCGGCCTGCTCCTTGCCGGCGCCTGTTCCGCGCAAAGCGGCAGCCGCTTCGTCGAGGGCCAGCATTATTTCGCCATCACACCGGCCCAGCCCACCGCCAGCGGCAATCGGGTGGAGGTGGTCGAGCTCTTCAGCTACCTGTGCGTGCACTGCGCCACGCTCGCGCCGCGCCTCGGCGCATGGAAGGAGAACATGCCCGAGCAGGCGCATTTCAGCCACATGCCGGCCATCTTCAATAACGATCTGGCGACGCTGGCCCGCGCCTTCTATGCCGCCGAAGTGCTGGGCATCCTCGACCAGTCGCACCAGGCCCTGTTCCGCGCCATCCATGTCGAGCGCAAGCCGTTGCGCAGCCTGGAGGATCTGGCCCGCTTCCACAGCCAGTTCGGGGTCACCGAGGAGCAGTTCCTGGACGCGGCCAAGTCGTTCGCAGTCGAGACCAAGATCAATCGTGCGCGCCAGATGGGCATGCGCTACCAGATCGACGGCACGCCGACCCTGGTCATCGCCGGCAAGTACCGCGCCACCATCACCTCGGCCGGGGGCTACGACGAGCTGTTCGAGCTGATCGAGGAACTGGTGGCCCGCGAGGCAGCCAATCGCGTGGCCGGCTGAGGCCACGTCAGGGGACGTAGTTGAACGCCCCCTTCGAAGGCGTGGCCCCCGCGGTCGACGCGAACGTGCGCCTGCGTCTGCTGAGCTACAACATCCAGGCCGGTGCTCGCGTCAGCCGCTATCGCCATTACGTCACGCACGGCTGGAAGCAACTGCTGCCGCATCGAGAGAAACACCGCAATCTGGAGCTGGTGGCGCGTGCGATCTCCGACTTCGATATCGTCGGCCTGCAGGAGGCCGATACCGGCAGTCTGCGTTCGGGCTTCCTCAACCAGACCCAGTTTCTCGCCGAAGCGGCCGGCTTTCCCTACTGGAGCCAGCAAACCAACCGCGATGTGGCGCGGTTGGCGAGTTCGGGCAACGGTCTGATCAGCCGTTTCGAGCCCACCGAAGTGCTCGATCACCGCCTGCCCGGACGCATTCGCGGGCGCGGCGCCCTGATCGCCCGCTTCGGACACGACGACGATGCGCTGCTGGTGATCAATGCGCACCTGTCGCTGGGACCGCAGGCGCGCATGCGCCAGATCGAGTTCCTGTGCGAACTGGCCGAGGAATACCGCCACGTGGTGCTCATGGGCGACTTCAACACCCGCGTGGACAGCCCCGAACTGCGCAGACTGTTCCAGCGTGGCCACCTGCGCCCGCCCGAAATCTCGCCGCGAAGCTATCCGAGTTGGCGTCCGCAACGCGCCATTGACCATATCCTGGTGACCGATTCGCTCAAGGTGGTCGAAGGCGGCGTGTTGCCGCTGGCGGTGTCCGATCACCTGCCGGTCAGCCTGGAGGTGCAGCTGCCGGCCAACTGCCGCATCGCCAGCCAGAGCGCCTGATCCATCCATGCGTCCACGTCCCGCGATCCGCGCGCGCCTGGCCGCGGCCGCCGCCGCCCGCGCCGAGGCACACCTGACCCGACGCCTGCGTGAAGTCGATGCCATCGACGGCATGCACCTTGGCGTCGACGGCCAGCGTCTGCTGTCCTTTGCCGGCAACGACTATCTGGGCCTGGCCGGCCACCCGTTGTTGCGCGAGGCGCTGAAGGCCGGGGTCGACCGCTGGGGTCTCGGCAGCACCGCCTCGGCCCTGGTTTGCGGGCGCCGCGCAGCACATCATGAGCTGGAACAGGCACTGGCCGATTGGACCGGCTACCCGCGCGCACTGCTGTTCGCCAGCGGCTACCAGTGCGCACTGGCGGTGCTGCCGGCCCTGCTCGGTCGCGACGACCTGTGCGTTCAGGACCGGCTCAATCACGCCTGCCTGATCGACGGCGCACGCCTGAGCGGGGCGGCCTTGAAACGCTACCCGCATCTCGATGTCGACGGTGCCGCACGTCAGCTTGGCCAACGCCCCGAAGCCGCCGCGCTGCTGGCCACCGACAGTGTCTTCAGCATGGATGGCGATCAGGCGCCGCTGGCCGGGCTGGCGCGACTGGCTGCCGACGAGGGCGCCATGCTGCTCATCGACGATGCCCACGGCCTCGGCGTGCTCGGTCACGACGGGGCCGGCAGCGTCGCTGCCGCCGGCCTGGGTCCCGCCGACGTGCCGCTGTTGATGGGTACCCTGGGCAAGGCGCTCGGCAGCTTCGGCGCCTTCGTCGCCGCCGAGGACGCCATCATCGATGCGCTGATCCAGGAAGCGCGCGGTCTGGTCTACTCCACCGCGCCGCCTCCGGCACTGGCCGCTGCCACGCTGGCGGCGGTGGCCGTGGCACGCAGCGAGGGCTGGCGGCGCGAGCGCGTACAGATGCTGATTGCGCGCGTGCGCGAGGGCGCTGCGGCGCTGGACCTGCCACTGCTGCCATCGGCGACACCGATCCAGCCCGTACTGCTCGGCGCGGCCGAACGCGTACTGAAAGTTGCCGAGACGCTGCGCGAGGCCGGCCTGTGGGTGCCGGCGATCCGTCCGCCGACCGTGCCGGCCGGGCGCGCGCGCCTGCGAATCAGCCTGTCGGCCGGGCACAGCGAGGCCGACATCGATCGGCTGCTGGATGCGCTGGCGCAGGCACTCAAGGCGCATCCGTCATGAGCGCAGCCCTGCACATCGAAGTGCGCGGCCGCGGCCCCGACCTGGTGCTGCTGCACGGCTGGGCCATGCATGGCGGCATCTTCGCGCCGCTGGTCCGACGCCTGGCCGACCACTTCACCCTGCATCTGGTCGACCTGCCCGGCCACGGTGGCAGCCGCGGCGACCCGGGTCCGCTAGGCGGGGGCGATTGCGCCCGGCGCATCGCTGCGCAGACGCCTCCAGCGATCTGGCTGGGCTGGTCGCTGGGCGGACTGGTGGCGCTGGAAGCCGCCTTGCAGTGCCCGCCGGCCGTGCGCGGCCTGATCATGCTGGCCGCCTCGCCGCGCTTCGTCGCCGCCGACGACTGGCCGCACGGCGTCGATGCCGAGGTGTTCCGCCAGTTCGGCCGCGACCTGCATGGCGACTATCGACGCACCCTGGACCGGTTCCTGGCGCTCGAAACCATGGGCAGCACCCACATGCGTGAGGAGCTGCGCTTCCTGCGCGATCACCTGTTCGAACGCGGCGCGCCCGACGAGACGGTACTCGAACAGGGCCTTGCCATGCTGGCCAGCAGCGACTACCGCCACCGCCTGGCCGAATTTGCCGGTCCGGCGCTGTGGATTGCCGGCCGCCGCGACCGCCTGGTGCCGCCGGGCGCCCTGGCCTGGGCCGCCGCACGAATGCCGGGCGGCCACCACGCGCTGATGGCTGGCGCCGGCCACGCGCCCTTTCTTGGCGAACCCGACCGCGTGGCGGCTGGTCAACAAC
>DAOMOD010000024.1:0-4862 GCA_035444205.1 Lysobacteraceae bacterium | reverse complement strand
GGCGTGCACGCATGAGCCTGTTCGACCGCCCGCGCATCCGCCGCGCCTTTTCCACAGCCGCCCGCGGCTATGCCGAACAGGCGGTACTGCAGCGTGAAGTCGAATCGCGCCTGCTGGAACGGCTGGAATACCTCAAGGCGGCGCCGGCACGGGTACTGGATGCCGGCTGCGGACCGGGTCGCGCCGCGGTGCAGATGCGCCGCCGTTTCCGCAGGGCGCAGGTGGTGGCCATGGATCTCGCCGAAGGCATGCTGGCCGAGGCGCGTCGCAGCGGCGGCTGGTGGCACCGCCCAAGCTGTGTGCAGGGCGACCTGATGGCGCTGCCCTTCGCCGATGCCAGTTTCGACCTGGTGTTCTCCAGCCTCGTCCTGCAATGGTGCGAGGACGTCGACGCCGCACTCGACGAATGCCGTCGCGTCCTCCGCCCCGGCGGCCTGCTGCTGCTGGCGAGCTTCGGCCCGGACACCCTGAGGGAACTGCGCGAGGTGTTCGCCGACGTCGACGGTGCGCCGCACGTCAGCCCCTTTCCCGACCTGCACGTGCTCGGCGACCGCCTGCTGGCCGGTGGCTTCCGCGACCCGGTCATCGACAACGAGCACTTCACCCTGACCTACAAGGACGCCCGCCAGTTGATGCGCGAACTGAAAGCCATCGGCGCCGGCAATGCGCTGGCCGGGCGTCGCCGCAGCCTCACCGGCAAGGTGCGCATGCTTGATGCCATCGCCGGCTATGAACGCTTCCGCGAGGACGGCCGCCTGCCTGCCACCTACGAGGTCGTCTACGCCATGGCCTTCGGCCCCGAACCCGGCCAGCCACGACGCCATGGCGGCGCCGACCTGGCCTACATCCCGGCCGACCGGATTCCGGTGCGGCGGCGCAGGGAGTAGGGCAGGGGTAGAGACGGTCAAGCGCTCTTCGTAGGAGCGCACCCTGTGCGTGACCATCCCGCCTGGGTCGCGCACAGGGTGCGCTCCTGCGAAAAGCACGTGTCCTGTCCAGGAAACGAACGCGAGGGCCCTCGCGATCAAAGTACCTCGGGCCAGGCGCTGGATGTCCATCCCTTCGCATCGGTTCGCCACGCGCTTTCGCCCTCGCACACCCCGCCCGGTCCGAAGCGACGCTCCAGCAGGCGATGGGCGCCGTCCGCGGCGAGCGCGAGAACGGTGCTGGCGCGGGTGCCGTAGCGGTCGCCGACGATATGCACCGGCGACAGAAAACGCTCCATCTCCAGGCCGACGCCGGTATCGGGCAGCTCGGCGTCGGCCGCCACCGAGGTGTCGGCGAGCGCCGCCATGATCGTATCGACGCGCGGCCGCGTGTCGGCCAGAGCGCGCGCCAGCGCGCTCGCCACGCCCTGGCACTTCGGCCAGGGCGCCCCCACCGGACCGTTGCTGAAGGCGTGCACGCCCGGCGCAAAGCGGCCGTGCGCGCCGCTCTCGCTCTCCAGCCACCACACCATGCCGGCATCACCGACCACCAGGTTGAATGGCGCGTAGTCGCCACGCTGGCCGTTCAGCGCCGCGAGCCAGGCAGCCGGTCCGGCGTCGGCGCGCACGAGGTCGCTGACCAGGTCGCCGCGCGATCGCGCGCCCCTGGGCACCCCCGGTCGGCGGACATTGGTGACCGCCGCGAAGCGTCCGTCGGCGCGCATCGCCAGCCACGACCCACCCGCTTCCAGGTCGCGCCCGCCGACGATCGAGGCAGCGTCGGTCCAGGGTGCCGCCGGCAGCGCCGGGCGCTGGTGGAACTCGTCGCGGTTGGCGGCGATGACCAGCGGCCAGTCCGGGTGCCGGCCAAGGGCAAGGGCGACAATGCACATGCCGCCATGATAGTCGCGCCGGCGCGCTACACTCGATGCCGACGCCCGTCACTCTGCAGGACGCATGGAAAGCCTTACCTCGTCCAACTGGATGCTGTTGCTGGGCGCCGGCCTGGTGCTGGTCGGCGTCCTGTCCAGCGTGCTCGCCAACCGCTTCGGCACGCCGCTGCTGCTGGTGTTCCTGGTGCTCGGCATGCTGGCCGGGGAGGACGGTCCGGGCGGCATCCGCTTCGACAACGTGGCGCTGGCCTACTTCATCGGTTCGCTGGCGCTGGCGGTGATCCTGTTCGACGGCGGGCTGCGCACGCGTGCGGCCAGCGTGCGCGAGGCGCTGGCGCCGGCCGGTCTGCTGGCCACCGTCGGTGTGCTGATCACGGCGCTGCTCACCGGCATGGCGGCGGTGTGGCTGCTCGATCTTGGCTGGCTGGAAGGGCTGCTGCTGGGTTCGGTGCTGGCCTCGACCGATGCTGCCGCGGTGTTCTTCATGCTGCGCGCCGGCGGCCTGCACCTCAAGCGGCGGGTGGCGGCCACACTGGAGATCGAGTCGGGCAGCAACGACCCGATGGCGATCTTCCTCACCCTGCTGTTCCTGGAATTGATCCTGGCCGGTACCGAAGCCAGCGGCTGGATGGCGGCGGGCCTGTTCCTGACCCAACTGGTGCTGGGCGCCGCGCTCGGCATCGCCGGCGGTCTGCTGATCGCCAGCGCGCTGAACCGCCTGCAACTGCCGGCCGGACTGCACCCGCTGTTCGCGGTGGCCAGCGCCGTGACCCTGTTCGCCCTGGCCAATGCGCTGGGCGGCAGCGGCTTCCTGGCCGCCTACCTGGCCGGTCTGGTGGTCAGCAACCGCCCGGTGCGCGCTTTCGCCAACGTACTCAACGTGCAGGATGCCGCCACCTGGCTGGCGCAGATCGTGATGTTCCTGGTGCTGGGCCTGCTGGCCTCGCCGGGCACCCTGCTCGACTACCTGGGCCCGGCGCTGGCGGTGGCCGCCTTCCTGATGCTGGTGGCGCGCCCGGCGGCGGTATATGCCTGCCTGCTGCCGTTTTCGTTCGGCAAGCGCGAGCGCGGCTTCATCGCCTGGGTGGGCCTGCGCGGCGCGGTGGGCATCTTCCTCGCCTCGATCCCGCTGCTTGCCGGTCTCGACAACGCCGAGATGTTCTTCAACGTCGGCTTCGTGGTGGTGCTGGTGTCGCTGGTGGTGCAGGGCTGGACCCTGAACCTCGCCGCGCACCGCATGGGCGTGGCGCTGCCGCGCAAGGACCCCGAGACCCGCCGCGTGGAGCTGGATCTGCCCGGCCAGCTCGAACTGGAACTGGTCGGCTATCCGGTGGCACCCGACTGCGCCTTGCTCAAGGGTGCGGCATTGCCCAAGTCGGCACGACTCAACCTGGTGGTGCGGCAGGGCGCAGTGCTGACGCCGGAGGCGGCCGGCGAGATCCAGGCGGGCGATCACGTCTACTTCCTCGCGCCACCGGGCCGCGTGCACCGGCTCGACTGGCTGTTCGCCCCGGCCGAAGAGGCGCGCGCGGTGGAGCGCGAGATGTTTGGCGAGTTCGTGCTCGACGGTGAAGTACCGCTGGGCTCCATCGCCGACTTCTACCAGCTCAGGATTCCCGCCGCGCTCAAGGAACGCAGCGCCGCCGAACTGTTCGGCGAACGCTTCGACGACCGCGCCCAGGTCGGCGACCGCACCCGACTCGGTCGCGCCGTGCTGATCGTGCGCGACATGGACGAGGACAAGGTGACCCGCGTGGGCCTCAAGTTCGAGGATATGGGGGAGCGCCTGACCGGGCGCCTGTTCGATTGACATGATGGCGGCGACGGCTGCCCGGGAGACACCGAAATGAAGCTCGAAAACCCGCCCGAGGACCCGGGCAGCGGCATGTCCGGGACACTGCGGCTGTTGGCCATGGCCGGCATCGCCGTTCTGCTGCTGCTGGCCGTTCTGCTGCTGCTGGGCGCGATCCCCGGCGAGCTGTTCACCCACGTCGGCGGCCGTGCGCTGGGCGTGCTGGCATTGCTGGCGCTGGCCAGCGTCGCCCTCGCCTGGTTGATGCGTGGGCGCGGCTGAGGGCTTAGGGCTTAGGGCTTAGGGCTTAGGGCCTAGGGCCTAGGGCCTAGGGAACAGCCGGCAGTTCGAATCGAACGACAATAGCGCAGCAAGACGATGCACCGACACGTCAGTAGAAGAGCCAAGGCTCCGAGCTTGCCATCCCTAGGCCCCAAGCCCTAGGCCCTAGGCCCTCGCCCCACCCCCCTCACCGATTCAACCGATTCTCCACCAGATGCTCCACCACGGCGGGATCGGCGAGCGTCGAGATGTCGCCGAGCTGGTCGTGCTCGTTGGCGGCGATCTTGCGCAGGATGCGTCGCATGATCTTGCCGGAGCGGGTCTTGGGCAGGCCCGGCGCCCACTGGATGAAGTCGGGGCTGGCGATGGGCCCGATGCTGTGGCGCACGGTCTGCACCAGTTCCTTGCGCAGGGCCTCGCTGGGTTCGTAGCCGGCGGTCAGGGTCACGTAGGCGTAGATGCCCTGGCCCTTGAGGTCGTGCGGATAGCCGACCACGGCGGCCTCGGCCACGGCGGCATGCGCCACCAGGGCGCTTTCCACCTCGGCGGTGCCCATGCGGTGGCCGGAGACGTTGATCACGTCGTCGACGCGCCCGGTGATCCAGTAGTCGCCATCGGCATCGCGGCGTGCGCCGTCGCCGGTGAAATAGCATCCGGGAAAGGTCTTGAAGTAGGTGTCGATGAAGCGCTGGTGGTCGCCGTACACGGTGCGCATCTGCCCGGGCCAAGAATCGAGCAGCACCAGGTTGCCCTCGGCCTCACCTTCCAGTACATGGCCCTCGTTGTCGACGATGGCGGGCATCACGCCGAAGAAGGGCTTGGTGGCCGAGCCTGGCTTGAGCTTGGTGATGCCGGGCAGCGGGGTGATGAGAATGCCGCCGGTCTCGGTCTGCCACCAGGTGTCGACGATCGGACAGCGGCCGTCGCCGACCACGTCGTAGTACCAGCGCCAGGCCTCGGGGTTGATCG